>JAGHZW010000111.1:83973-105741 GCA_017745195.1 Pseudoxanthomonas sp.
CAACGACATCGAGCGCGCGCCACCGAAGCGGATCGCCGCGGCCAGCAGGAACACGCGCTTGCCGCGCCCGACCAGCATGCTAAGGAAGTACGGAAGCAGCGGCACGCCGACGATGCCCGACGCCCAGGTGAACACCTTCATCGGGATCGGCACGAAGCCGCCGAGCACCAGGAAAGTGAACACCGCCCACGGCGATTGCGCCATCTTCGCCTGCACCGTGGCGATACCCGCCTCGATCGCCGGCAGCATGCCGAGCGTGGCGAACAGCGGTCGCGCGGCCTCGAAGGCGAAGTGGCCCAGGGCGTAGCCGACCAGCGCCCCGGCCATCGACGCGGCCAGGCTGAGGGTGGCGAACCACCATCCGCGCCGCGGCTGGGCCACGCACATCGGCGCCAGCATCACCTCGGGCATGACCGGGAAGATGATCGCCTCGAAGAAGCTCAGCACGGCCAGGTAGGTCGGCGCACGGGGATGGCCGGCCCATTGCAGGGCGCGATCGTAGAGCGGTCCGAATATCTTCATGCGCCCGCTCAGTCCAGGGTTCCGGCCAGCAACGGCACGAAGGCCACGGCCGCCAGCCGCGTTTCCTCCACGCTGCCGTCCTCGCGGCGCAGCAGGCGGACCAGCGCCTGCGAGCTGCTGCCGCCAACCGGCGCGACCAGCACGCCACCCGGGCGCAGCTGTTCGACCAGGGCCGGCACCAGCGCCGGCGCGGCGGCGGTGACGATGATCGCGTCGTAAGGCCCGTGCTCGGGCCAGCCGATGCGGCCGTCGTCGTGCTTGCTGCGGATGTTCATGCCCAGCGTGCGGAAGCGCTTGCGCGCCTGGCGCAGCAGTTCGCCGATCCGTTCGACGGTGTAGACCTCCAGGCCCAGCGCGGCCAGCACCGCCGCCTGGTAGCCGGAGCCGGTACCGACCTCGAGCACCTTCGATGGCGTCGTCGCCAGCAGCACCTCGGTCATCCGCGCCACCACCCAGGGCTGGGAGATGGTCTGGCCGTGGCCGATCGGCAGCGCGGTGTCCTCGTAGGCGCGACTGGCCAGCGCCTCGTCGATGAACAGGTGCCGCGGCAGGGTGCGGATCACGCTGAGCACCCGCTCGTCTGTGATGTCCGCCTCGCGCAGCCGCTCGACCAGGCGGTCGCGTGCGCGCTGCGACGTCATGCCCATGCCGACCGAATGCGGTTGCAGGCGCAGCGTCGGACTCATGCGGCGTCCCCCGGCATCCCGCCCACCGGCGTCGCCAGCGCGGCGGTGAGGCCACCGACCCAGCCGGCGACCTTCTCCAGCGCCTGGTAACGGGTCAGGTCGACGTGGATCGGGGTGATCGAGATGTGGCCGGTACGCACCGCGTGGAAGTCGGTCCCGGGGCCGGCGTCCTGTTCCGGGCCGGCCGGGCCAATCCAGTACACGGTGCGGCCGCGCGGGTCCGGCTGCGGCACGCAGGGCTCGGAACGGTGGCGGTTGCCCAGCCGCGAGACCTCGAAGCCGCGCACCTCGTGCCAGGCCAGGTCGGGCACGTTGACGTTGAGGATCGTGTCGGCCGGCAGCGGGTCGGCCTTCAGCCGGGCCACGATCTCCACTGCCGCGCGTGCCGCGGTCTCGTAGTGCCTGGCTTCGTGGTTGCGCGTGGCCAGCGACATGGCCACCGCCGGCAGGCCGAGAAAGCGCCCCTCCATCGCCGCCGAGACCGTGCCCGAATAGATGACGTCGTCGCCGAGGTTGGCGGTGTTGTTGATTCCGGACACGACGATGTCCGGCTCGAACTCGAACATGCCGGTCAACGCCAGGTGCACGCAGTCGGTGGGCGTGCCGGCGACCGAGCAGGTGTAATGGTCCAGCCGCTTGACCCGGATCGGCAGATCCAGGGTCAGCGAGTTGCTCGCGCCGGACCGGTCACGGTCGGGGGCCACCACGTAGACCTCGTGGCCGGCGTCGCGCAGGCCTTGGGCCAGTGCGTGGATGCCGGGCGCGTCCACTCCATCGTCGTTGCTTACCAGTACGCGCATGGGCTTCCTCGGGAACACCCGCATGATAACCGGAAGCCCATTTCGCTTTCGCGGCCATGCGCCACGCTTCGCGGAGGCGGCCGCGGATGCTGCGTTACCCTGTGCGCATGATCCCGGACGAAGACCAAGACGAGGACGCGAGCCTGTTCCGCGCGGCGATCGGCAAGGTCACGCCGTTGCGTGCGCCGGCCGGCGCGCCGCCGCCACGGCCGAAGCCGCGGGCCACGACGCGCCCGCACGCCGATGCCGGCGACGAGCCTGACCTGCGCCGGATCGCCGATGCGCCCGATGCCGCGCTGCTGCGCGGGGACGCCAGTGCGTTCCGCCGCGACCGGGTCCCGGCACGCGCCTGGCAGCGGTTGCGCCGCGGCGAGTTCTCGGCGCAGGACGAACTCGACCTGCATGGCGCCAGCGCCCTGCAAGCCGAGACCCTGCTCGCCCGCTTCCTGGCCGAGGCGGCCGACCACGGCTACGGCTGCGTGCGGATCATCCACGGCAAGGGCGGCGCGGGCGGCGACGGCGTGCCCGTGCTGAAGAACCTGGTCGACCGGCTGCTGCGCCAACGCGGCGACGTGCTCGCCTTCCACTCGGCGCCGCCGGCGCAGGGCGGTACCGGCGCACTGCTGGTCCTGCTCGCCCGGCACTGAAGCTGCAGGAAGCCTGTCCGTACGGTCTGGTCCGGTGAAGGCGTGAGGCTAGAATGCGCGCAATGGACTCTCCTGCCTTCTCCGCCGCCGAACTGGCCGAACGCTTTTCGCTGCAGCTGCATGGCGACGGCAGCACGGTCGTGCGCGGCGTGGCCACGCTGGCCAACGCCGGCCCGGAACAGCTCGCGTTCCTCGCCAATCCGCGCTACCGCCCGCAGCTGGCCGCCTCCGGCGCCGGCGTGGTCGTGCTCGGCGCCGACGACGCACCCTCCGCCACCGGCACCGCGCTGGTGGCCAAGGACCCATACGCCGCCTTCGCCCGGATCTCGGCCCTGTTCGAACGGGTGCCGGCACGCGCACCCGGCATCCATCCCAGCGCGGTGATCGATCCGTCGGCGGAGGTTTCCGCCGATGCCTATATCGGCCCGTTCGTCAGTATCGGCGCCCGCTCGAAAGTCGGTCCCGGCTGCGTGATCGGTCCCGGCTGCAGCATCGGCGAGGACTGCGAACTGGACGCCGGCTGCGAGCTGCAGGCCCGGGTCACCCTGGTGGCGCGGGTGCGGCTGGGCAAGCGCGTGCGGATCCTGCCGGGCGCGGTGCTCGGCGCCGCCGGCTTCGGCCTGGCGATGGAGGCCGGCCGCTGGCTCAACGTGCCGCAGCTCGGCGGCGTGGTGGTCGGCGACGATTGCGAGATCGGCGCCAACAGCTGCATCGACCGCGGCGCGCTGGACGACACGATGCTGGACGAGGACGTGCGCATCGACAACCTGGTCCAGATCGGCCACAACGTCCGCATCGGCGCCCACACCGCGATCGCCGGCAGTGCCGCGGTGGCCGGCAGCGCCAGGATCGGCCGCTACTGCCTGATCGGCGGCGGCGCCGGCGTCGTCGGCCACCTCGAGATCGCCGACAAGGTCACGATCACCGCGCGGTCGCTCGTCACCCATACGATCCGCGAGCCCGGCGAGTACTCTTCGGGCACCCCTCTTACCGACAACCGTACCTGGCGGAAGAACGCCGCCCGGTTCAAGCAACTGGATGCTCTGGCGCGCCGCGTCAACGCCTCCACCCAGGAAAGCGCCGAATGAACGAACCCGTGAAGCTCCCCGTCGACGTCACCACGATCCGCCAGCTGATCCCGCACCGCTACCCGTTCCTGCTGGTCGACAAGATCATCGACCTGGATGTCGAGGCCAAGCGCATCGTCGGCGTGAAGAACGTGACCGTCAACGAGCCGTTCTTCCAGGGCCATTTCCCGGCGCAGCCGATCATGCCCGGCGTGCTGATCATCGAGGCGCTGGCCCAGGCCGGCGGCGTGCTGACCCAGCTGTCGATGGGCCGCGATGCGCAGTCCAAGCTGTTCTACATGGTCAAGGTCGACAACGCCCGCTTCAGCAAGCAGGTGGTGCCGGGCGACGTGCTCGAGCTGCACGTGCAGGTCAAGCGCGTGATCCGCAACATGGCCGTGTACTACGGCGAGGCCAAGGTCGACGGCGAGATCGTCGCCTGCGCCGAAGTGCTGTGCGCCGGCACCCGCGAATGACGCCTGCTCCACGGAAGCCCCGCGCATGAACGACAACGCCCTGATCCACCCCACCGCCGTCATCGACCCGGGCGCGCGCCTGGGCGCGGGCGTGAGCGTCGGCGCCTTCACCCTGATCGGCCCGGACGTCGAGATCGGCGACGGCTGCCAGATCGGTCCGCACTGCAGTTTCGCCGGGCCGACCCGGATCGGCCGCGAGAACCGCTTCATCGGCCACGTCGCCGTCGGCGGCGAGCCGCAGGACAAGAAGTTCGCCGGCGAGCGCACCGAACTGGTGATCGGCGACCGCAATGTGTTCCGCGAGTTCGTCACCCTCAACCGCGGCACCGGTGGCGGCGGCGGCGTGACCCGGATCGGCGACGACAACTGGCTGCTGGCCTACAGCCACGTGGCCCACGACTGCATCGTCGGCAACCACTGCATCTTCTCCAACAACACCACCCTGGCCGGCCACGTCACAATCGGCGACTGGGTGATCATCAGCGGCTTCGCCGGCGCGCACCAGTTCTGCCGGATCGGCGACCACGCCTTCCTCGGCATGGGTGCGCTGGCCAATGGCGACGTCACCCCGTTCACCATGGTCGGCGGCAATTCGATCGGCCGGCCACGCGGGATCAACAGCGAAGGCCTCAAGCGCCGCGGCTTCAGCCCCGAGCGCATCGCCGCGATCAAGCGCGCCTACCGCACCCTGTTCGTTGCCGGCCTGCCGCTGGCCGAAGCGCGCGAACAGCTGGCGCAGCAGGCCGAAACCAGCGACGACGTGCGCCTGCTGCTGGACTTCATCGGCAGCGGCGAACGGCCGCTGCTGCGCTGAGTTGCACGGGGCACCGGCATGAACGAGGCCATCCGCGGGCATGAAGCCGCGCAGCGCGCCGGCCGGGGCCGGCGTTTCGTGCTGGTCGCCGGCGAGGCTTCGGGCGATGCGCTCGGCGCCGGCCTGGTCGAGGAACTGCGCAAGCGCTTCCCGGACGCGCACTTCGCCGGAATCGGCGGTGACGCCATGCGCGCCGCAGGAGTGGAGACCTGGCACGACGCCAGCGAGCTGGCGGTGATGGGGCTGTTCGAAGTCCTGCGCCACCTGCCGCGGTTGCTGAAGCTGCGCGCGGAATTCCGCCAGCGCGCGCTCGACTGGCGACCCGATGTGCTGATCGGCATCGACGCGCCCGACTTCAACCTCGGCGTGGAGCGCTGGTTCAAGCAGCGCGGGGTGCCGACCGTGCATTACGTCAGCCCGTCGGTCTGGGCCTGGCGCGAGAAGCGCGCCGAGAAGATCGGCGACAGCGCCGACCGGGTGCTGTGCCTGTTCCCGATGGAGCCGCCGATCTACGCCCGCCACGGAGTGGACGCGCGCTTCGTCGGCCATCCAATGGCCGATGCGATGCCACTGCACCCCGACCGCGAAGCCGCGCGCGCGCAGCTGGGCCTGCCCGCCGGCGCGCCGGTACTCGCGGTGCTGCCGGGCAGCCGGCTGGGCGAGATCGAGCGCCTTGGCGAAGTCTTCTTCGAAGCCGCCTGGCGCGTATCGGAGAACATGCGCGACCTGCATGTGGTGGTGCCGGCGGCCAACGCCCGCTGCCGCGAAGCGCTGCAGGCGCAGCTGTCGCGTTCGGCGCTGCCGGTGATGCATTCGCACCTGCTCGACGGCCAGGCGCGCACCGCCCTGGCCGCGGCCGACGTGATCCTGCTCGCCTCGGGCACCGCGACCCTGGAGGCCATGCTGTCGAAGCGGCCGATGGTGGTCGGCTACCGCATCTCGCCGCTGACCTATCGGGTGGTGCGCGCGCTGGGCCTGATCAAGGTCGACCGCTACGCGCTGCCCAATGTCCTGGCCGGCGAGGACCTGGCACCGGAACTGATCCAGGACGACTGCACGCCGGAGCGGCTGGCCGAGGCGGTGCTGCACTGGTTCGATTCGTCCGGCGAGGTCGCGAGCCTGCAACCGAAATACGTGGCCCTGCACGAACAGCTGCGCCGCGATGCCTCGGCGTCGGCGGCCGAAGCGGTGGCGACCCTGCCGGGCCTGCTGGCCCGGCGGGCCGGCGCGGCATGAGCCGGCGCGCGGCCCGGGCGACCACCGGCGACGCCGGCACGGACCTGTTCGCCATCGACCGCGCCCGGCTGCGCGTGGCCGGGGTCGACGAAGCCGGTCGCGGCCCGCTGGCCGGCCCGGTGGCCGTGGCCGCGGTGATCCTCGACCCGAAGCGCCGGCTCCGCGGCCTGGACGATTCCAAGAAGCTCAGCCACGCCCAGCGCGAAGCGCTGTATCCGCGGATCGTGGAACGCGCGCTGGCCTTCCACATCGAGATGGTCGCGGTGGAGGAGATCGACCGGCTCAACATCCTGCACGCCACCCTCGAGGGCATGCGCCGCTGCGTTGTCGCGCTGGGCCCGCAGGTGGAACTGGTGCGGATCGACGGCAACGCGGTACCGCGCGGCCTGTCGTGCATGGCCGAGGCGATCGTCGGCGGCGACGCCCTCGAGCCGGCGATCATGGCCGCCTCGATCCTGGCCAAGGTCGCCCGCGACCGGCTGATGTGCGCGCTGCACGAGGCCCATCCACGCTACGGCTTCGACGTGCACAAGGGTTATCCGACCCCGGCGCACCTGGCCGCGCTCGCCACGCACGGCCCCTGCGAACACCACCGGCGCAGCTTCGCCCCGGTACGCGAAGCCTGGCAGCGCATGGAAGCCACGGCCTAGCCGGCGGCGGCGCGACCGACACCGCCCCCCTGCCCCACAAAAGCGAACGGCCCGCCGAAGCGGGCCGTTGCCGTTCACCGGAGCCGATGGCTCAGTGGTGGTGGCCGCCGTCGCCGTGCACGTGGCCGTGCTCGAGCTCCTCGGCGCTGGCCTCGCGGACCTCGACGATCTCGACGTCGAAATGCAGGTCCTTGCCGGCCATCGGGTGGTTCAGGTCGACGTCGACCACGCTGTGGCCGATCTTCTCCACGGTCACCGCGCGCGGGCCGAAATTGGTCTGCAGCACGACCTGCATGCCCGGCGCCAGCTTGGTGTTGCCGAAATGCTTCTTCGGGATGCGCTGGCCCATGCCCTCGCGGCGCTCGCCGTAGGCGTCCGCGGCCGCCACGTCGACGCCGAAGCTGTCGCCGGCGGCCTTGTCCTGCATCGCCGTTTCCAGGCCCGGAATGATGTTGCCGTGGCCGACCAGGATCGCGATCGGCTCGCGGTCCCTGGAGCTCTCCAGCGGCTCCTGGCCGACTTCGGAGACGGTGTAGTGGAAACGGACGACGCGGTCTTTTTCGATCTTCATGCGCAACTCGGTCTGGCTGCCGGCCTGGCAGCGGTGGGCGGCGGCTTGTCGGCCGCAAGGGAGTGCGGCCATGATGGCCGCCGTGAGGAAAGGCCCGCATTATCCCGTCCCAATCCCCCCGGTGCCAGCACCGGGCCGGGCGGCCGTCCTCGCCGGGGCCATGGCCGTGCTGGCACTGGCCCTGGCCGGCTGCGGCCGCGAAGCCACCCGTGCCTCGGCGCCGCCATCCCGCCACTGGCCGCAGGTGGTCCCGGCCGACCCGGCCGCCGCCAACGCGGTCACCCTGCGCGCCCTCAGCCTGGTCGGCACCCCCTACCGCTACGGCGGCAACACCCCCGACTCGGGCTTCGACTGCAGCGGGCTGGTCAATTACGTGTACCGCGACATGCTCGACCTGCGCCTGCCGCGCAGCTCCAAGGAACTGGCCGGCGTGCAGGGCCCGCGCCTGGCGCCGGAGAGGCTGGCCAGCGGCGACCTGGTGTTCTTCGGCAGCCGCGGCGACGTCACCCACGTCGGGATCTACGTCGGCGAGGGCCGCTTCGTCCACGCCCCCAGCAGCGGCGGCACGGTCCGCCTGGACCAGCTGGACGGTCCCTACTGGCGCGACCACTACAGCGGCGCGAAACGTGTTCTGCTCTGAAATGGGACACGGGGCACATTGCTATTCACTAAATTTTAACTTTTTGTGAACATCAACCCACGGTGAAGGCGGCATGATCCCCCCATTGCCGTAATGTGATGCCCGCGTGACGTCCGACGACCTGCGTCAAGGCCAGCCTGCCGCCACCCCCGCCCCCGGCTCCCGCCGGGTGCTGCGCCCGCTTCTCTCCCTGTTGCTGGTCCTGCCGGCCGCGCCGCTGCTGGCGGCCCCGGAACCGGCACAGGTCGTTCCCGAAGCCGTCGCCCTTCCCGCTTCCAGCCAGGTGGAAGTCAGCGCGCCCGTGCTGGAGCTGCCGGCGCAAGCGACCGCCGCTCCGGCCGCGACCACCCCGACTGCTACTGCCGCGACCAAACCCGCTGCCGCACCTGCCGCCGCCGCTCCTGCCAGCAGCCTGCGCCAGAAGGCCGATGCCGCCGCCAGCGCGACCCTGGCCGCGCTGCTGCCGCACCTGGCCGGCAACGACAACATCCCACTGCTGGACCGCTCGGCGATGTTCGCCGGCGACGTCAGCCGCCTGCTCGCCGCCTACGACCTGACCCAGGGCGTCCCGGCGCAGTCTGCCAATCCCGCCGAGGGCCGCGTCCAGCAGGTGCTCAGGGCGGCCATGGGCCTGATCGGCACCCCGTACCGCTGGGGCGGCACTTCCGCCGAAGGCTTCGACTGCAGCGGGCTGGTCGGCTACGTGTTCCGCAGCGCGCTGGGCATCGAGCTGCCGCGCGTGTCGCGGGAGATGGCGACCAAGGCCGATGCCGAGCTGATCCGCGACCGCAAGCTGCTCAATCCGGGCGACCTGGTGTTCTTCGGCCTGCGCGGCCGGGTCAACCATGTCGGCATCTATGTCGGAGACGGCCAGTTCCTGCATGCTCCCAGCCGCGGCAAGGACGTGCGCGTGGACCGGATGGACACCGGCTACTGGGGCAATCGCTTCGTCCAGGCGCGCCGGGTCGACCTCTGATCCGGCGTTGTCCGCAAGCCGATGACATCGAGGCCGCCGCAAGGCGGCCTTCGTATTTACAGGCCGGAACCGCGCATCCTCAGGCCAGCGGCGACTGGTAGTCGGCGATGGTCTGCTCGATGCCCTTGCTGAGGTCCATCACCTTCAGCGCGTACTCGGCCATGCGCTGGTCCTCGTCGGAGGTCGGCACCCATGCGGGCACGGCGACCGGCCGGCCCTCGACCCCGTCGAGCGCCACGAACACGATCACGCAATGGGTGCACAGCCGCCATTCGCCCCCCATCGGGTCGCGGGCGCGCACCTCGATGGAGAAATGCATGCTGCTGGTGCCGGTATGGATCAGCTTGGCCGAGACCGCGACCAGGTCGCTGATCCGCACCGGGGCGACGAAACGGATCCCGCCGACCGCGACGGTGACGCTGTAGCGGCCGCTCCAGCCGACCGCGGCGGCATAGCCGGCCTGGTCGATCCACTTCATCACCACGCCGCCATGGACCTTGCCGCCATAGTTCACGTCGGCCGGCTCGGCGAGGAAGCGCAGGGTCAGTTCACGCTGGTGTCCAGGCATGGTGGTCGCCGTTGGAAGATGCGGCACCAGCTTATACGCCAGCGCGGCATCGCTCGTGGACTGTGTTGCGATCATCGGCGGCCCATCGCCGGGAACATCGCCACGCGGCGGGCGTTCGTCTGGCGCCCGGACCGGTGACAGGCGATGCTGCACGCCCCTGCGAACGGATCGTGCGATGCGCCGCGGCGTCCTGTGCTGTTGCCTGCTGTTGCTGTCCTCGTCCACCGCAATGGCCGATGAACCGCCGCGCACCGTCTACCGCGACGCGGTGCTGATCGACGGTACCGGCGCGCCGGCGCGGCCGGGCACCAGCATCGTGGTCGAGGGCGAGCTCATCGTCGCGGTGTTGCCCGATGCACAGGCCGACGCGCGCGGCGCGCAGGTCGTCGACCTGCACGGCCAGTACGTCGTCCCCGGCCTGATCGACACCCACGTCCACCTGGCCACGCCGCCGGATGCGGCCGCAGCGCAGGCGACCCTGCGGCGGCAGGTGTATTCCGGGGTGACCGCGGTGCGCAGCATGGCCGACGACACCCGCTCGGTCGGCGAGCTGGCGCGCCAGGCGCTGGTCGGCGAGATCCCCGCGCCGGACATCCACTACGCGGCACTGATGGCCGGGCCAGGCTTCTTCCAGGATCCGCGCACGATCGCGGTCACCCGCGGCAGGACACCCGGCCGGACGCCGTGGATGCAGGCCATCGACGAACGCACCGACCTGGTCCTGGCGGTGGCCATGGCGCGCGGCACCTCGGCCGATGGGATCAAGCTGTACGCCGACATGCCCGGCCCGCTGCTGGCGAAGATCACCACCGAGGCGCATCGCCAGGGCATCCCGGTATGGGCACACGCGGCGGTGTTCCCGGCGATGCCGGCCGACGTCGTCGCCGCCGGCGTGGACGTGGTCTCGCACAGCTGCCCGCTCGCCTACCAGGCTTCGCCGCGCAAGCCGGCCAGCTACCACGAGCGCATCCCGGTCGACGAATCGGTGTTCGCCGATGGCAAGATGCCGGCCGCGATCACCGGCCTGTTCGCGACGATGGCCGCGCGCGGGATCATCCTCGACGCGACCAACCTGGTGTACCTGCGCCATGTCGAGGAATACGCACGTGAGAAGAAGGGCGCGCCGCCGCGCTGCTCGGCCGGACTGACCCTGCGCCTGACCGCGCAGGCCTTCAGCCAGGGCGTGGCGATTTCCAGCGGCACCGACGGCGACAACCCGGACGACGCACCGTTCCCGTCGCTGCACGACGAACTGGAGCTGCTCGCCGGCCCGGTCGGCATGCCGCCGATGGAGGTGATCCGTGCGGCGACCGCGACGGCGGCGCGCGCGCTCGGCCAGGAGAGGTCGATGGGCACGATCGAGCCCGGCAAGCTCGCCAACCTGGTGGTGCTGGCGCAGGATCCGCTGGCCGGCATCGACCACCTGCGCAGCGTGACCGAAACGGTCAAGCGCGGCGTGCGCTATCCGCGCAGCGCGTTCAAGGCCGGCGCGGCGGAATCCGGCGCGACACCGGCCCGCTGACCCCGGCGCTTCAGTCGCCGACGCCCTCGTGCTCCAGGCCGATGTTGCTGGACGCGCGGTCGTAGGTCTCCCGGTCCAGCAACCCGGTTTCCTTGGCCACCAGCACCGGCACCAGCATCTGCCCGGTGACGTTGGTCATCGTCCGCATCATGTCGAGGATGCGGTCGATCGCGATCAGCAGGCCGATGCCTTCCAGCGGCAGGCCGGCGGCACTGAGCACCAGGGTCACCATCACGATCGCCGTGCCCGGCACGCCGGCGGTGCCGAAGCTGCCCAGCACCGACGCCAGCAGGATCACGAAGTACTGGTTGAACGACAGGTCCAGGCCGAAGTACTGGGCCACGAACACGCTGGTCAGCGCCGGGTAGATCGCGCCGCAGCCATCCATCTTGATGCTGGCGCCCAGCGGCACGGCGAAGGCCGCGTAGTCCTTGTCCACGCCCAGGTTGTGGACGACGGCGCGCATGGCCACCGGCATCGAGGCGAAGCTCGACGAGCTGACGAACGCCACCTGCATGCCCGGCGCGGCGCCGCGGAAGAAGCGCAGAGGATTGAGCCCGTGCGCGAACAGCAGGCTGCCGTAGACCACCACGATGTGCAGCGCGCAGGCCAGGTACAGGGCGAACACGAAATGGCCCAGCGGCAGCAGCTTCTCGAAGCCGTAGCTGCCGACCAGGCCGGCGATCAGGCCGAAGGTGCCCAGCGGCGTGGTCTCCAGCACGAAGCGGGTCACCTGGACCATCATCTCGCTGGCCTCGCCGGCCAGCGCGCGCAGCCGCGCGGTGCGCTCGCCCAGCTTGACCAGGGCGAAGCCGACCAGTCCGGCGAAGAAGATCACCTGCAGGATCTTGCCTTCGGCCAGCGCCTTGAACGGATTGGAGGGCACCACGTCGAGCAGCACCTGCACCGGCGTGGGCACCTCGCGCACCGTGTAGTCGGCGGCCATCTCCAGCCCGGTCAGGCCGTGGCCGGGCTTGAGCACCAGCCCGACGACCAGGCCGACGCACACCGCCAGCGCGGCGGTCGCCGCGAACCACAGGAAGGTGCGTCCACCGAGCGCGGCCACCGACTTCTGCCCGTGCAGCGACGCCACCGCGTTGACCACCGCGAACAGCACCAGCGGCACCGCGATCATCCGGATCAGGGTCACGTAGATCGTGCCCAGCGGCCCGAACCAGGTCTGCGCCGCAGGCCCCAGCAGCCAGCCAGCCAAGGCGCCCAGCACGAAGCCGGCGGCCACGCGCTGCCAGAACGGGATCGCCAACCAGGCTGAGACCAGCTTCATTCGACCACCACCACACAGGAAAGGCCGCACCTTAGCCCAGTGCGCAGGCGCTGGCGACGGCACGACTGGAACGCCATCGTGTCACCGGTACGACACCGTGCGCCGTTCATAATGCCCACCCACCCCGCGCAGCCTGCCGCGTGGTCGCACCGCCGGACCGGCGGCGCACCATGCCGGCACCGCGCGCCCTCCGGCCCCCATCATCCGATCGAACATGCCCCGACACGCCACACGCCTGTCCCTGCCCGCGCTCTGCGCCGCCTTCGTCTTCACCGCCGGCTGTGCCACGTCTCCTCCCGCTTCGCGACCGCAGTCGCCGGTGGTGGCCATCGACGTACCCGACGTCGCCCACCCCGGCGGCGAAACGGCCGACTGGTGGTACCGCAGCGGTGCGGCCCGCGCCGCCGGCAACGGCGCCATGTCCGGGCGTGCGAAGAACGTGATCCTGTTCCTCGGCGATGGCATGAGCCTGACCACGGTGGCCGCCTCGCGCATCCTCGAGGGCCAGCGCCATGGCCAGCCGGGCGAGGAGAACCAGCTGTCCTGGGAGCGCTTCCCGGACACCGCGCTGAGCAAGACCTACAACACCGATTCGCAGACGCCCGACTCGGCCGGCACCATGACCGCGATCACCACCGGCGTGAAGACCCACATGGGCGCGATCGGCGTCTCCGCCGGCCACCGCAACGACTGCGCCGACAGCCTCGGCAAGGCGCGCCTGACCTGGCTGCAGCTGGCCGACAGCGCCGGCCTGGCCACCGGAATCGTGACGACCGCGCGCCTGACCCACGCCACGCCGGCGGCGACCTGGGCCCATTCGCCCGACCGCAACTGGGAGAACGACACCGACCTGCCGGCGCAGGCCGCGGCCCAGGGCTGCACCGACATCGCCCGGCAGATGGTTGCCACGCCGTACGGGCATGGCCCGAGCGTGCTGTTCGGCGGCGGCCGCGGCGAGTTCACCACGGTCGAGGAACGCGATCCGGAATACGACGACAAGGTCGGCCAGCGCCTGGACGGGCATGACCTGGTCGCCGAATGGAAGGGCGCCCATCCGGGCGGTGCCTATGTCTGGAACCGCGCGCAGCTGCAGGCGGCCAAGGACGCACCGGCCGTGCTCGGCCTGTTCGAGCCCGACCACATGCAGTACGACCACGACCGCGACCGCAGCGCCGAACCCTCGCTGGCCGAGCTGACCGCCGAGGCGATCCGCCGCCTGTCGAAGAATCCGGAAGGCTTCGTGCTGATGGTCGAGGGCGGCCGCATCGACCACGCCAACCACGAAGGCAACGCCTTCCGCGCGCTGGACGAGACCATCGCCCTGTCCGACGCGGTGCGCACCGCGGTGGAGATGACCTCGGCCGATGACACCCTGATCCTGGTCACCGCCGACCACTCGCACACGCTGACCTTCTCCGGCTACCCGGTGCGCGGCAACCCGATCCTGGGCAAGGTCCGCGGCGGCGGCGAGGATGGCGGCGGCGTCGACTACACCCGCGACCTGACCGGCCTGCCCTACACCACGCTCAGCTACGCCAACGGCCCCGGCCACACCGGCGCCAGCAACCAGCAGCCGGCCGGGCCCAAGCGCCACCCGCACGCACCGACCAGCGCCGATCCGGTGGAAGGCCGCCCGGACCTGAGCAGCGTCGACACCGAGGATCCGGACTACATGCAGGAAGCGCTGGTGCCGCTGAAGTCCGAATCGCACTCCGGCGAAGACGTGGGCATCTGGGCGCGCGGCCCCGGCAGCGACGCGGTGCGCGGCACGGTCGAACAGAACACGATCTACCACTTCATCGTGCAGGCGACCCCGCGGCTGCGCGAGCGCCTGTGCCAGGCCGGCACCTGCGACGGCAACGGCGTGCCGGTGAGGCTGCCGCGGCCGGCGGACTTCGAGCGCACGGGCAACGCGGCGACGCCGGCACCCTGATCCGCGGAGCAGGGAGTGGGGTTCGCCCCGCCCTCCCTGCCGTCATCCCGGCGAAAGCCGGGATCCAGCCTTTGCTCGCGCATTCGGAAGGCTGAAAAGCAGGCGCTGGATCCCGGCTCTCGCCGGGATGACGAAGGCAATTGCAGGGATGACGGAAGAAGGCCCGGACAACGCGCCCAAGTACGTCAAAGCTCGACGATCAGAACGGCTTGGCCAGCACCAGCCAGATCACACCGAGCAGCAGCAGCACCGGCAGTTCGTTGAACAGGCGCAGCGCCTTAGCCGACGGCAGCGGACGCGCCTTCTCCACGCCCTTCAGCCAGCGACCGCCGACGATGTAGTGCGCCAACAGCAGCGCGACCAGGAACAGCTTGGCGTGCAGCCAGCCGGCCGGCGAGCCGACCATGGTCGGGAATCCATCGACCACGCGGTGGCCCAGCCACAGGAACAGCCCGAGCACCACGGCCAGGCCGAAGATGTTGTGGCCGAAGCGGTACAGCCGCCGCCCCATCAGCACCAGCCGCGCGCGCACCTCGGGCTG
Source organism: Pseudoxanthomonas sp. (assembly GCA_017745195.1). Classification (GTDB taxonomy): domain Bacteria; phylum Pseudomonadota; class Gammaproteobacteria; order Xanthomonadales; family Xanthomonadaceae; genus Pseudoxanthomonas. The sequence goes on from JAGHZW010000111.1 coordinate 98,908, forward strand.
CTCGCCGGCCTCGGCGATATTGACCAGGATGCGCGGCAGGTAGAACACGCACGACATCCAGGCGACGACGAACAGCAGGTGGAAGGACTTCACCCAGAGATACGTGGAATACATGCGTGGCGGCCTGCGGCTAGGATGGGCGGATTCTCGGCGATGACCCGCATCGCTGTCGAACCGGCGGCCACGGCCACCGGCCCCGCCTGCCACTGCGATCGCGATGACCAAGACCTACGACCACGCCTATTTCGAACACTGGTACCGCGGCCAGCAGATCCATGATCCGCGCCGACTGGCGCGCAAGGTCGCGCTGGCGGTGTCGGTGGCCGAGCACTACCTCGAGCGCCCGATCCGCAGCGTGCTCGATGTCGGCTGCGGCGAAGGCGCCTGGCGCGCACCGCTGCTGAAGCTGCGGCCGAAGCTGCGTTACCTGGGCTTCGACAGCAGCGAATACGCGATCGCCCGCCACGGCGCGCGGCGCAACCTGCACCTGGCCCGCTTCGGCGACTTCGCCTGGCTGCGCCCGTGCGCACCGGTCGACCTGCTGGTCTGCGCCGACGTGCTGCACTACCTGCCCACGCGCGAACTGGGCCAGGGCCTGCCCGGCCTGGCCGAACTGTGCGGCGGCGTCGCCTTCCTCGAGACCTTCACCGCCGAGGACGAATTCGAGGGCGACACGGTCGGTTTCCAGCCGCGCAAGGCGTCCTGGTACCGGCGCCGGCTGCAGGCCGAGGGCTTCACGCCGATCGGCTCGCACTGCTGGCTGGGGCCGACGATGGCGCAGACGCCGTCGGCGCTCGAGCGCGGCTGAGCGGGCGGCATCCGGCGTTCCGACGCCGCTTACCCGCAGGCGTCCTGCACCGCCCGATCCAGGCCCTGGCGCATTTCCGGAGTCGCCTCCGCACCGGCGGCGCCCAGCGCCGCGGTGCGCTGCGCACGGGCACCGTCGCATGCGGCGTTGGCCGCGTTCGTCTGGTAGCGCACCTGTACCCGGCGCTGGCCGGGCCCCGCCGGGAGCATCGACACCGACTGCGACCGCGCCGACATCGGCGCCGACGCGGGCGCCTGGCCGGTGACCGCGGTGGCCTGCGCGCGGGTCGCCGAGGCCTCGTCTTCCGCGCACGGCGTCGACTGGTAGCTGTTGCTGCCGTCGGCGCGCGTGCACTTGTACACCGGCTGGGCGTGAACCACGCCGGCCACGAACAGAAGCGACAACAGGCCTGCGTATTTCACGTACGGCTCCGCACTGGAAGGCGCGGCAGCCTAGCATGGGCGATCGTTGCCACTCCCGGACGTGCGACACGGTTCACGGAACTGATGCGACACCCGTGCAGGGGCCAGCGCGCTGCCGAGCGACCGCCGCGGGAGCGGGAACGAAATATCCCTGCCCGGCGGGCAGCACCGGCTGCGGCGTGCGGTCTTCCGCCGCTACCGGCTGCCGGAGCGCATCGACAGCAAGGCCGCCGCGCACTCCGTGGAAGGTGCGTCACGCACGACCGGCCATGCGCTCGATCTGCTCGCCTTTCCTGGCCATGTCGGCATCGGTGTCGTGGAAGCGCGCGGCGATCGCCTGGAACTCCTCCTGCAGCTCGACGAAGGCATCGACCATGTCCGGATCGAAGTGGATGCCCCGGCCTTCGACGATGATCCGGAAAGCCTGCGCGTGCGGCATGCCGTCCTTGTACACGCGGCGGCTGATCAGCGCATCGTAGACGTCGGCCACCGCCATCAGTCGCGCGGACAGCGGAATCGCTTCGCCGCTCAGCCCCTGCGGATAGCCCGATCCATCCCATTTTTCCTGGTGCGAGTAGGCGATTTCCTTGGCCATCGACAGGAACGCCACCGGCGTTCCCAGCGCGCGCTCGGCATGTTCGATCGCATCGCGTCCCAGCGTGGTGTGGGTCTTCATGATCTCGAACTCGGCCGGCTCGAAGCGCCCCGGCTTGAGCAGGATGCTGTCGGGGATGCCGACCTTGCCGATGTCGTGCAGCGGCGCCGACTTGAACAGCATGCGGATGTAGCCGTCGGTCAACGTCGCGGCGAAGCGCGGATGCCGCTGCAGTTTCTCGGCCAGCGCCTTCACGTAGAACTGGGTGCGGCGGATGTGGTTGCCGGTTTCCGAATCCCGGGTTTCCGCCAGCGAGGCCATGGCCAGGATGGTGACGTCCTGGATGGCGACGATCTCCTCGGTGCGGCGGGCGACTTCCTTTTCCAGGAATTCGTTCTGGTCGCGCAGGAAATCGGCGCTCGCCTTGAGCAGCAGGTGGTTCCGGACCCGCGCCAGCGCGATCGGCGGGCTGATCGGCTTGGTCAGGTAGTCGACCGCGCCCAGCTCCAGGCCCATCTTCTCGTCTTCGACCTCGGCCTTGGCGGTCAGGAAGATGATCGGGACATCGCGGGTCCGCGGTTCGGCCTTGAGGATCCGGCAGACCTCGTAGCCGTCCATCCCCGGCATCATGATGTCGAGCAGGACCAGGTCCGGCGGCGATTCGGTGGCGATGCGTACCGCCTTCTCGCCGCTGTTGGCCACCTTGACCCTGTACAGGTCCTTGAGCAGGCCGCTCATCAGGGCGAGGTTGTCGGCGGTGTCGTCGACCAGCAGCACGGTCTTCCTGCGGAGGAAATCCAGCCCGGTATCCATGTCGTTCCTCGCGGAAAGCCCGTCGTTCATGCCGGATCGCCGCTGCCCGCGCCGTCCAGTGCGAGCAGGGCGCCGTCGAAGTCGAAATTCTCGATGCCTGCCTGTATACGTTGCCAGTGGCCGGGATAGGCCGCCTTGAACAGCGCGGCGTGTTCTTCCCACAGGTCGGAGGCCTTGGAGTCGCTGTCGGCGAGCAGCGCCCGCAATTTTTCCCGCTGGCCATGCAGCTGCGCGGCGTCCACGACCGCTACGGCGGCCGGCGCCGCTGGTGCGGTGACCCGGCCTTCGAGGTCGCGCAGGCCTTCGATCACCGGCGCCAGCTCGCGCAGGACCTCGGCGAGCAGCGCGTCGATGCGCTCCGGTGATGCGTTGGCCAGGCATCCGGCCTCCAGCGCTCCGGCAGCCGCCTGCACCTGCCGGGCACCGATGTTCCCCGCCGTGCCCTTCAGCGTATGCGCGGCCCGCACCGGCGCGGTGGTGTCCGCGTCCTGCCGCGCCGCGGCGAAAGCACCGGCGAAGTCGCCCTGGCCATCGCGGAACTTGAGCAGCAGCCGCAGGTACAGCGAACCGTTGTCCATCGCCGTGGCCAGGCCCGACGTCGTGTCGATGCCGGGCAGGATCATGCCGGGCGGCACCGCGCCGGATCGTTCGGCGACGGCCGAAGCCGGCGCGGGCGCGGGCGACCCATCGACGCTGCCGGCCGGACGGATCCAGCGCGCGAGTGTCACGAACATCTCGCCGACATTGAGCGGCTTGGCGATGTGGTCCTGCATCCCGGCGGCGATCACCTTCTCCCGGTCGCCGACCAGCGCGTTGGCGGTCATCGCCACCACCGGCATGCCCGCCAGGACCGGGTCGCGCCGCATCGCCCGGGTCGCCTCGTAGCCGTCCATGACCGGCATCTGGCAATCCATCAGCACGCCATCGAAACGGGTGTCGCCGGCGAGGATGTCGAGCGCCTCTTGGCCATTGGTCGCCAGCACGACCTCGATGCCGGCGTTGGCCAGCAGCTCCATCGCCAGCTCCTGGTTCAGTTCGTTGTCCTCGACCAGCAGCACGCGTGCGCCCTCCAGGTGCGCCATCGCGTCGCTGTAGTGCTGGGTCTTGCCGCTGGCCCTGGTTTCGATGACGACGCCCTTGCCCAGCGCCAGGCCGACCGCCTCCAGCAGGATGGACGGGGTCACCGGCTTGGACAGGATCGTGCCGAGCGCGATGCCGCTGCTGGCCGCGCTGGACAGCGCCTCTTCGCGCCCGTACGCGGTCACCATGACGACCTCGGGCAACTGCCGCAACCGCGTCGCGCGCAGCCGGCGGACGGTCTCGACGCCATCCATGCCGGGCATCTTCCAGTCCATCAGCACGAGGTCGTAAGGCTGGGCGCGGTCCTCCGAGCGGGCGACCATCTCCAGCGCCTGCGCACCACTCCAGGCCACATCGACTTCCAGCCCGAACGAACGCGCCATCGTGCACAGGATCTCGCGCGCGGCGGCGTTGTCGTCGACCACCAGCGCGCGCAGGCCGAGCAGTTCGTCGGCGCGGAACATGCGGCGCGGCCGCGGGCTTTCCTGCACGCCGAAGCGCGCGCTGAAGTGGAAGGTGGAGCCCTTGCCGGGCTCGCTCTCCACCCAGATGCGGCCGCCCATGATCTCGACCAGGTTCTTGGAGATCACCAGGCCCAGCCCGCTGCCGCCGTACTTGCGCGTGGTGGATGCATCGGCCTGGCTGAAGGAGCGGAACAGCTTCGCGCACTGCTCCGGGCTCATGCCGATGCCCGAATCCTTCACCCAGAAATGCAGCTCGACCGAGCGGTCGTCGCCGCCGGTCCGTTCGACACCGACCACGATGTCGCCGGCCTCGGTGAACTTGACCGCGTTGTTGCCCAGGTTCACCAGCACCTGGCCCAGCCGCAGCGGATCGCCGACCAGGTCGGTCGGCACGTCACCGGCGATCTGGAACAGGAATTCCAGGCCCTTGTCCTCGGTGCGGAAGCCGATCAGGTTGGCCAGGTTGTCCAGCACGTCGTCGAGGCTGAAGTCGACCTGTTCGACCGACATCTTGCCGGCCTCGATCTTGGAGAAATCGAGGATGTCGTTGATGATCCCGAGCAGGTTCTCGCCGGCGCGCCGCACCTTCTCGATGTAGTTGCGCTGGCGCTTGTCCAGGCCGGTCTGCAGGGCCAGGTGCGACATGCCGATGATCGCGTTCATCGGCGTACGGATCTCGTGGCTCATGTTGGCCAGGAACTCGCTCTTGGCCCGGGTGGCGGCCAGCGCCTGCTCCTTGGCGACCTGCAACTCGCCCTCGGCCGCCTTCTGCGCGGTGATGTCGCGATAGGCGCCGTACATGTAGAGCACCTTGCCGGTGGCCTCGTCGTGCACGAGCTTGCCGAAGGCATGCACCCAGACGATGTTTCCGTCGACCGGACGCCGATAGGCGTAGATGGACTCGTAGCGGTCGTAGGTGCCGTCCACTGCGCCCTGGTAGCGCTCGGCGGTGCGCTCGGCACCCTCGCGGTCGGCTTCCAGCAATCGGCTGAACCATTCGTCCTGCAGGTGGTAGCGGCCGTCAGGCCTGATCTCCTCGCCGAGGATCCTGGCCGCGCGCTCGGACTGGAAGTAGTAGTCGGGATCGCTGTAGTCGACCACCCAGTAACCGCTGCCGGTCAGCTCCAGGGCGATGTCGGCGAGGAAGTTGGCGCGCTTGACCTGCGCCTCCAGGTCCCTGGCCTTGCGCGCCTCGACGCGGAGCACCTCGACCGCGCGCGCCAGGCCGCCGATCTCGTTGGGATAGTCGGTATGCGGCACCACCGCATCCAGGTTGCCCGCCGCCAGCGCCTGCACCGTCTTGCGCAGGCGCTCGCTCGGACGACGCACCGAGCCGGCGATCAGCAGGCTGAACAGGAAACCGGTGCCCAGGCCGCCGGCAAGCGCCAGATAGGTCAGCCGCTTTCCCCGTATGGCCATATCCTGCAGGGCCACGACCTTGGCACGGGCGCTGTCCTCCTTGACCTGGGCGACCCTGCCCATCGCTTCGTTGGCCACCTGGCCGTCGTGCTGGAACGACGGTGCGGAAACCAGCGTGCGCGCCGCGTCGACCTCGCCGCGGCGCAGGTGTCCGACGATCCTCCCGAAAGCCAGGTTGTAGGCAGCGAAGGCCTGGTCGAACTCGGCCATGTTGCGCCGGTTCTCGTCGCGGACGATGCGTGGCCGCAGGTCAGCCAATGCCTTGTCGAGCCGGGTCTGCGCGCCGGCCACCATGTCCATGGCCAGCGCGCGACTGGCCTCGTCGGGCACCAGGATGGCCTGGCGCACGGCACGACCGCGCTGCGAGAAATGGATCAGGACGTCCTTGGCGTCGGAGATGCCGACCAGGTCGTTCGAGTAGCCGGACAGGACCTCGTCGTTCACCTGCGCCTGCATGTGCACGTAGTACAGGCCCAGCCCCAGCGTGATCAGCAGGCCAAAGCCGAAACCCAGCGCAAGCTTGTAGGCGAGCCGCTGCTTTTCCAGGGCGATCAACATGGACTTCATGGCATTCCCCCTTGCCCGTCCGGATACGCGCAAATCGAGAATACATGACCGTCGATACGGTCACAGATGGCGCCGCTACGTGCCCGGAGAAACGAAACGGGGACAGCTTCCCGCTGCCCCCGGGCCCGCTACACCCGCCGGCATTCGCCCCGGTACATCTGCACGTCCTGGTCTTCCGTGCGAGGATTCAGCTGTCCGCAGCGCAGGCCTTGCCGCATTCCGGGGCGAACGCCGCCTTCAACTCCGTCATCGAGTCGAAGTAGAGGATGGGGCAGCGCCAGCACAAGGCCGCGATCACAGGCGACGGGGATTGCGGGCCGCACCGGCGGAACCGCCATGAAGCGGCCGCGCCTCCGCCTGGACGTCAGCCCCGACACCTCGCCGGAAGTCGGGACTCCAGGCGAACTCCCGACGCGCCTTGGCGCTGGTGACCACGCCATCGTCTTCGGCGATGTTGTAGATGCCCGGCGCGCCCCGGGTCATCGCCCGACGCGCCGCATCGGCGGCGGCGTCGACGTGGACCGGCGCCTGGGCCGGTGGAACCGCAGTCCAGGTATCCGGCCCGTACAGGCGACCGTAACGGAGAACGACACCTTCCAGCCCGCCGCCAAGGACCAGTTCTTCCAGCCTGACCACCGCCGCATGCGCGGAACCGTCCAGCGGCGA
>JAGHZW010000111.1:105765-122410 GCA_017745195.1 Pseudoxanthomonas sp.
CAACCGCAGCCACGGCACGCCGAACTCCGCGATCACCAGCGCCCGCAGCCGGGCTGCCTTTTCCTCCGACCGTGTCGTGCCATGCACCTGCCATCCGTCTTCGAGCAGGAGCCTGCAGAGCACCTGGCCGACCGCGCCGGTGGCGCCGGCCACGAAGGCGATCCTGCCGTCGGCGGAGTTCATCGGCTGCCTGTCCATGCTGTCGGCTTCACCCGTTGCGTTTTCCGGTGCGTCGATTGTCGGGCGACGTGCTCCGGGGATCCAGCCTCGCGGACCAGGCCGGCCCCGGCATCCCGGCCACGACGAGCCCGCGCAGGCATTCTCCGGACCGGCAGCGACTGCCCCGGACACGACTGGCCGCACAGCGTGCTTTTCCGTTCAATCGCGCCCCACGTTGCTGCAGGCCGCGCACCTGGAACAGAAGTCAGGACGACCGCTCGCGCCACTGCGAAGGCGGCGGTCAGGATGCAGGCGGCGCGGTCAGAACAAGGGGCCGCCGACGCGCTGCCCGACACGCTGGCGCCGCTTGGCGGCAACACACTGCCAGCGCGATGACGGCGGCCTGGCCGCCGGGATGTCCCTAGCGCTGCCGCGCCGCCCAGCCCTGGATCACCGCCGCGATCGCCGCCACACCGTCGGTCAGCGCGGCCGGCCCCGGCTGCAGGATCAGCGGCGACTTGATCTCGTGCAGTTCGCCGTCGCGCACCGCCGGGATCGCAGCCCATCCCGGGCGCGCGGCGACCTGTTCCGGGCGGAATTTCTTGCCGCACCACGAGCCGAAGATGATGTCCGGCGCGCGCGCCACGACCGGATCGCCGTCGGCGAGGATCCGCGCCCGGGCCAGCGGTTCTGCGGACAGTTCGGGAAACACGTCGTCGCCGCCGGCGATCCGCACCAGTTCGGCCACCCACTGGATGCCGGTGATGATCGGCTCGTCCCATTCCTCGAAATAGACCTTCGGCCGCCGCGGCAGCGCTGCCGCGTGCGCGGCGATCGTATCGAGTCCGCGCCTGAGCGTGTCGGCGTATTCGCTGGCGCGGTCGGCCGCGCCGACCAGCGCGCCGAGCCGGCGGATGTAGTCGAGGATGCCGTCGACACTGCGGTGGTTGGCGATCCACACCTCCACGCCGCGCCGGACCAGTTCGGCGGCGATGTCGGCCTGGATGTCGGAGAAGCCGATGGCCAGGTCCGGGCGCAGGGCCAGGATCGCCTCGATCTTCGCGCTGGTGAAGGCGCTCACCTTCGGCTTCTCGCGCCGTGCCTGCGGCGGGCGCACGGTGAAGCCGCTGATGCCGACGATGCGGTCCTGCTCGCCGAGCGCGTACAGGGTCTCGGTCGGCTCCTCGGTCAGGCAGACGACGCGACGCGGGCCGATCATCGCGTTCACCGGCGCCGCCGCGATGCGTCGCTCACGGATACAGCATCCGCTTGGACCAGTGGCCCTCGACCTCGTGCTGGTAGCACCAGCGCTCGTGCAGGCGGAAGCCGGCGCCGTACCAGAACTCGAACGAGGACGGGACCACGCGGAAGCCGCTCCAGCCGGCCGGGCGCGGCACGTCGCGGCCGTCGAACTCGGCTTCGACCTCGGCCAGGCGCGCGTCGAAGGCATCGCGCGAGACCAGCGTCGTCGACTGCTTCGAGGCCCATGCGCCGAGCTGGCTCATCCGCGGCCGGCTGGCGAAGTAGGCATCGGCCTCCGTGTCGTCGACCTGGGCCACGCCACCCTCGATCCGCACCTGCACGCCGGCCTCGCGCAGGCCGCGCCACAGGAACAGCAGCGCCGCGTGCGGGTTGGCGCGCAGGTCACGGCCCTTGGGACTGTCGAGGTGGGTGTAGAACACGAAGCCGCGCGCGTCGAACGATTTCAGCAGCACGGTGCGCGCCGAGGGTCGGCCGCCGGCATCGGCGGTGGCCACGGTCATCGCGTTCGGATCGACCATGCCGCTGCGCCCGGCCTCGTCGAGCAGGCGACCGAAGGTATCGAGTGCTTCGGCGTACAGCAGGTCGGTCATGTCGGTGCTCCACAGGCACGGCGGGGCACGTATTGTGGACCGATGCCGACATCCGCGCACTCCGGATTCCCCCCATCGCTGGTACATGCGGCGCTGGCTGCGAGCGGCGCGCGCGCCGGCGCCGGCCTGCGCGTGCTGGGCATCAGCGGACTGCAGGGCAGCGGCAAGAGCACGCTGGCCGCGCAGGTCGTGCATGCCGCGACCGCGGCGGGGCTGTCGGCAGCCAGCGTGTCGCTGGACGACTTCTACCTCACCGCGGCGCAGCGCCGGGCGCTGGCCGGTGGAGTCCATCCGCTGCTGGCCACGCGCGGACCACCGGGCACGCACGACGTGGCCTTGGCGTTGCAGGTGCTCGACGCGTTGCGCGCCGGTGGCAGGCCGCCACTGCCGCGCTTCGACAAGCTCGGCGACGACCGCCTGCCCGCCTCGCAGTGGCCGGTGCCGGCGCAACCGCTGGACCTGCTCATGCTGGAGGGCTGGTGCCTGGCGGTGCCGGCGGAAAACGACGGCGCCTTGCGCGCGCCGCTCAATGCGCTGGAACGCGACGAGGATGCGGACGGCACCTGGCGGCGCTGGTGCAACACGGCGCTGGCCGTCGACTATCCGCCGTTGTGGGCACGGATCGACGCACTCTGGTTCCTGCAGCCACCCGGTTTCGACATCGTCCGGAGCTGGCGCTGGCAACAGGAACAGGCGCTGCAACGCGCTCAGCCCGGACGCGCGGGCATGGACCGCGTGCGGCTTGAACGGTTCATCCAGCATTTCGAGCGGGTCAGCCGGCAGGCGCTGCGGACCCTGCCCGCGCTGGCGGACACGACCATCGCCCTGGATGCGGCGCGCGCACTGCGCGCCTGACGAGGCCGCCGTCACATCCGGTGTTTTTTCGGACAAGTCTGATTGGCGGCGCGCGACCGCACCGGCACGCTGGAATCGTCAAGGGGGACAGGGAGTTGGCTTGATGCACAGGGACGGTCGGGCATCGGAACATGGCCCGCCCGGGACGCGCACCGCACCTCTCCGCTTTCCGCTCACGGCCGCAGCCACCCGCCCTGCCCCGCTCCCCCCGGGCCAGGCCGTACTGGGGCCCGTCCGGGTCTTCGGGCCCGGACGTCATCGCTGGCCGGCCCGCGCGGCAGCGCATCGCCGCGCGGGTTGGCCCGGAGCTTGCGAGGAATCCGTATACGCGGCAGCCCGCCGCCCGGATCCGGAGCAGGCCCGATGAAACGCATCCCGCCACGCAGGACGTCCCGCCGCCGCACCGCCGCCACGCATGCCGGGGCCGGGCCGCCGCGCGCGCAGGCGCCGCGCATCCTCGTGGCCGAAGACCACCCGGTCAACCGCGCGATCATCGGCTTCCAGCTGCAACACCTGGGCTACGCCGCCACCCTGGTCGAGGACGGGCGCCAGGCGCTGGACGCGCTCGCGCTCGGGCGCTACGACCTGCTGCTCACCGACTGCCGCATGCCCGTACTCGACGGCCTCGCACTCGCCCGCGCGATCCGCGACGGCGAAGGCGAGGCCGGCCGGCACCTGCCGATCGTGGCCCTGTCCGGCACCGCGTCTCAGGCTTCGCAGCACGCCTGCCGCGCGGCCGGCATGGACGGATACCTGGCCAAGCCGGTGCGCGTGGCCGAGTTGCAGCACGAACTCGCGCGGCACCTGGCTGCCGACGCGCACGTCCGTGGACGTACGCCGCCGGGCGCCGGCGCCGAACAGCGGCGGATGCGGCGGCTGGTCGATGCGTTCGGCAGCACCCGCCGTGCGCGGCAGGTGCTGCTGCCGCTCCTAGACGCCTGCCGCAACGACCTCGCCTCGCTCGACGAGGCACTGCAGGCCGGCGACCGCCTGCGCCAGCGCGAGCTGCTGCACCGGCTGTCCGGCGCGCTGGCGCTGGTCGATGCGCCACGGGTGGCCACGCGCCCGGCACGCACCCCGCGCGATCCGGCGCGGCAACGCGATTTGCTGGCACGCCGGGTGGATGTCCTGCAGCGATTGCTCGTGCGCCTGCCGGCGCCCGCGCCGCCGCGGGGACCAGCATGACCGGAAGCCCCGAGGCCGCGCTGCGGGTGATCCTCGCCGACGACCATCCGGTCGTGCGCGGCGGTGTGCGCGCGCTGCTCGAACACGCCGGCGGAATCCGCATCAGCGCCGAGGCCGGCACCGCCGGCGAACTGTTCGCCGCGCTGGCGCGCGGCGATGGCGACCTGGCGCTCACCGATTTCAGCATGCCCGGTGGCGATGCCGCCGACGGACTGAGCATGCTCGGCCGCCTGCGCGCGCACTGGCCCGAACTGCCGGTGGTGGTGCTGACCATGGCCACCAATACCGCGGTGCTGCGCGCGATCCTCGACACCGGCGTGCTCGGCCTGCTCAACAAGTCCGACGCGCTGGACGAACTGGCGCTGGCGATCCATGCCGCCGCGCGCGGCCGCCGCTACCTCGGCACCGGCATCCGCACATTGCTCGATGCGCCGGGAATGCCCGGCGATGCCGGCAGCGGCGCGGTGCTGTCGCGCCGCGAAACCGAAGTACTGCGCCTGTTCGCCTCGGGCCTCACCGTTTCGCAGATCGCACGCCGGCTCAACCGCAGCGTGAAGACCATCAGCCGGCAGAAGACCGATGCGATGGCCAAGCTCGGCCTGCGCAGCGACCTGGAAATCTACGCCTACGCACGCGAGCACGGCCTGCTGTTCTGATCCGCCGCCGTGAACCGGTTCCGGGATCGGCGCAATTCAGACGATTCCCATGGTGGCGGCCGCGTTGCTGCTCCAGCATCGAACCCATGGACACGATGCAGGCCACGCAGGCGATGCAGAAGACACAGGGCAAGGATGCTCCGCGGGATCCGCTTGCGCGTCCCGCATCCCGCGGCGACTGGCACGGGATCACCTACACGGCAGTGGGCATGGCCTGGACGCGCGACCCTGACGTGATGAACGACCTCGTCGCCACGCTGCTCGACATCCACCTGCACCACAGCGTGCTTCCGCCCGAACGCACGCTCGACGAATTGCACCTGATGGTCGCGCTCGAGCTGCAGCAGCTGTCCGGCGAGGACGACTGAGCGGCGGGCGGGCCGGCCGGGCACCCGCCGCGGCCGCGACCAACGTTGCAGCGGTGACCGTCGTCCGCCCGCAGGCGCGGTGCTAGCATCGCGCTCCATGAATCCCGCCCCCAACCTCGTCCTGGTCGGCCCGATGGGCGCCGGCAAGACTTCGATCGGCCGCCGCCTGGCGGAGCGTTTCGGCCTGGACTTCGTCGATGCCGACCTGCATATCGAGCAGCGCTCCGGAGCGACCATCGCCGCGATCTTCGAGCACGTCGGCGAGGCCGGCTTCCGCGAACGCGAGCGTGCCGCACTGGCCGAACTGCTGGCCGGGCGCGGCCAGCTGGTCGCCACCGGCGGCGGCGCGGTGCTCGGTGCGGAGAACCGCCGGCTCATGCGCGAGCGCGGCTTCGTCGTCTACCTGGCCGCGGGACTGGATTCGCAGATCAAGCGGCTGCAGCGCGACCGCACCCGTCCGCTGCTGCAGCGCGCCGACCGCGAGGACGTGCTGCGCGAGATGGCCCGCCATCGCGATCCGCTGTACCGCGAAGTCGCCGACCTGGTGATGGACACCGACGGCCTGACCGCCGCCGACGCAGCCACCCGCCTGGCCCTGCAGCTGGCCGGCCGCTGGCAGATCAATGGAGCCGCCGCATGAGCGATATCCGCACGGTCGCCGTCGGCGGCGATGCCCCCTACCGCATCGAGATCGGCCCCGGCCTGCTCGCCGACGGCGCGCGGCTGGCCACCCACGCGCGCGGCCGCCACGCACTGCTGCTCACCGACAGCCACGTCGCCCCGCTTTACGCGGCGGCGGTCGAGTCGGCGCTGCGCGACGCACGCCCGGAACTGCGCGTGGCCATCCACGTGATGCCCGCCGGCGAGGCGCACAAGACCCTGGCCAGCTTCGGCGCGGTGATCGATGCGCTGGCCGCGCTCGGCGCCACCCGCGACGCCACCGTCTACGCGCTCGGCGGCGGCGTGGTCGGCGACCTGGCCGGCTTCGCCGCGGCGTGCTGGATGCGCGGCGTGGACTGCGTGCAGCTGCCGACCACGCTGCTGTCGATGGTCGACTCCTCGGTCGGCGGCAAGACCGCGGTCGACATCCCGCAGGGCAAGAACCTGGTCGGCGCGTTCCATCCGCCGCGCGCGGTGTTCGCCGACACCGCCGCGCTGCGCACCCTGCCGCCGCGCGAACTGCGCGCCGGCATGGCCGAAGTGATCAAGTACGGCGCGATCCGCGATCCGCTGTTCTTCGAATGGCTGGAAACCGAGCGCGAGGCGCTGCTGGCCGGCGACCACCGCGCCCTGGCCGAGGCGATCGCGCGCAGCTGCGAGCACAAGGCCGGGATCGTCGAACGCGATCCGCTGGAGCGCGGCGAGCGCGCCCTGCTCAACCTCGGCCACACCTTCGGCCACGCGATCGAGGCCGAGCAGGGCTATTCGGGCAACGACCGCGACGCGCTGGTCCACGGCGAGGCGGTGGCGGTGGGCATGGTCCTGGCCGCACGCCTGTCGGCGATGCTCGGCATGGCGCCGGAGGCGGACACCCGGCGGCTGCGCACGCTGCTGAAGGACTACGGCCTGCCGGTGGACGTGCCGGCCGGACTGGCGCCGGACGCGCTGCTGGCGCGCATGCGCCTGGACAAGAAGAACCTCGCCGGCCGCCTGCGCCTGGTCCTGTGGCGCGGCATCGGCCAGGCCGAGGTCGTTCCGGACGTGGACGAGGCGCGGGTGCTCGAGGTGCTGGCGGCGCCCTGACCGGCACCGGCCAGGGCGTCCCTGCGGCCCTCGCCGCGGGCCCCGGCGGCTACAATGCCGGCCCATGCGCATCCTCCTGCAGCAGCGCCCCGCCCCGGGCGAAGCCCCCCGCTACCTGCAACTGACCCTGCAGCCGGACCTGTTCGGCGGCTGGGAGCTGCTGCGCGAGAGTGGCCAGATCGGCGGCAAGTCGCAGCTGCGCCGCGAGCAGTACCTGCTCCAGGCCGAGGCCACGGCCGCGTTCGAGAAGGCCCGCGACGGCCAGCTCAAGCGCGGCTTCCAGGTCATGTTCGTCAGCGGCGCCGAGGCGCCGAAGCAGGCCTGAGCGCGCGTCCCTTCCCCACTGCAAGGTTTTCCGTGTCCGACACCCTCGCCAACGACCGCCTGCTGCGCGCCCTGCGCCGGCAGCCCGTGGACCGCACCCCCGTCTGGCTGATGCGCCAGGCCGGACGCTACCTGCCGGAGTACCGCGCCAGCCGCGCCGCCGCCGGCAGCTTCCTGGCGATGGCCAAGAATCCGGAGCTGGCCTGCGAGGTCACCCTGCAGCCGCTGCGCCGCTTCCCGCTGGACGCGGCGATCCTGTTCTCCGACATCCTCACCGTGCCCGACGCGATGGGCCTGGGCCTGTATTTCGTCGAAGGCGAAGGCCCGAAGTTCGAGCGTCCGGTGCGCGACGAAGGCGATGTCGCCAGGCTCGCGGTGCCGGACATGGAAACCGAGCTGCGCTACGTGATGGACGCGGTGCGCACCATCCGCCGCGAACTGGGCGGCAGCGTGCCGCTGATCGGCTTCTCCGGCAGTCCGTGGACGCTGGCCTGCTACATGGTCGAAGGCGGCGGCAGCGACAACTACGGCAGGATCAAGGCGATGGCCTTCAACCGGCCGGAACTGCTGCACCGCATGCTCGGCGTGGTCACCGACGCGGTGATCGCCTACCTGTCGGCGCAGCGCGCCGCCGGCGCGCAGGCGCTGCAGGTGTTCGACACCTGGGGCGGCGTGCTGTCGCCGTCGCTGTACCGCGAGTTCTCGCTGCCGTACCTGGAACGCATCGCCCGCGAACTGCAGCGCGGCGAAGGTGACACGCGCACGCCACTCATCCTGTTCGGCAAGGGCAATGCGCCGCACCTGGAAGCGCTGGCCGCGAGCGGCACCGATGCGGTCGGCGTGGACTGGCTGGTCGACCTGTCCGAGGCGGCACGCCGCACCGGCGGCAAGGTCGCGCTGCAGGGCAACCTCGATCCGGCCACGCTGTACGGCAGCCCGCAGGCGATCGCCCGCGAGGCCGCACGCGTGCTCGACGACTATGCGGCCGGCAATGGCGGTTCGCGCGAGGGCCACGTGTTCAACCTCGGCCACGGCATGTCGCCGGACATGGATCCCGAGCACGTCGCCGCGCTGGTCGAGGCGGTGCACGCGCACAGCGCGCGCTGATCCGGCGGCCGGACCACGGCGCCGCGATGCCGCGGCCCCGTTCCGTCTTTCCGTCGCTGCTCAGCCTGTCCCCAGCAGCGGCGGCCGCGGCCGGCCGATGCGCGGCCCGTGCGACGGGCCTTCGCTGGCCGCCGGCGAGCGGTATTCGATCCGGATCTCGCGCAGCGCGGGCGGCACGTCCGGGTTGATCGTCTCCGGCGCCACGCAACCCGGATACAGGACTTCGGTCAGCTGCGCCGCCAGCGCCGGTGCGCGCGCGGCCTCGGCCTGCGCCACCCGCACGCGGCCATCGACGACCACCGCGGCCACCTCGTGGCCCGGATCACGGTAACTGGCCAGCACGCCGTCGCCATCGGCGGCGGGCAGGGCTGCGGCGATCTCGGTGCGCGCAGGCAGCCAGCATGCGCCGGTGTTGACGATCCGCAGTTGCCCGGCGACCGATGCCATGAACGCCTCCAGCTCGCGCTGCAGCGAGTCGACCGTTGCCGGCGGTTCCGCCGCGCTGGCGCGCGCCTTGACCAGGTACAGGCCGTGCGCGAACAGCAGCATCGCCGAGGCCAGCGTGTCGTCCGGATAGGCCAGGCCGAGCCGCCACGCCGGCACGCCCGCGCCTTCCGCGCTGCCGGGCCGCAGCGTGAAAGACTCGAGCGCGCCCAGCTCGACCGGGCGCCCGGTCTCGTGCGCCGCACTGCTGATGCCGTCGCGCTCGCTGCCCGCGACCAGCTCCAGGGTCCGCGCCGACTGCACGCCGGCCGGATAGAAGTACACGTCGATCCAGCGCCGCTTGCGGTTGTCGACGTAGCGCACCGACACGCCCAGGCGCTGCTCGGCGTAGCGGTGCTCGGACTCGGCCATCCAGCCGCCGACCAGCAGCGGATAGAGCACGCGGCTCTCGGTGATCACGTCGCCGAGGAATTCCGGCGCCGCATCCGCCGCCGGCAGCGGCAGCGACGCATCGGCGGCTGCCGCGACCGGCGCGGTCGCCATCAACGCCGCCATGCATGCGCCGGCGGACAGTACGACGAGGCACCGGAACCGGCCCGCGGCGCTCATGCCTCCGCCGCCTCCGGCAACACCGTGTCGATCGCCGCGGCCAGCATCTCGCCGGTCACCGGCTTGCGCAGGAAGCCGTCGAATCCGGACGCGCGCGCCTGTTGCTCGGCATCGGCGTCGGCGCGCGCGGTCACCGCGATCAGCGGCGGCGCGAATCCCTGCAGGCGCAGCTGCCGCGCCAGCGCCAGGCCGTCCATGCCGGGCAGGTCCAGGTCGAGCAGGGCCAGGTCGAAACGCGCCACCGACACGTCGGCCAGCGCGGCCAGGCCGTGCGGCGCGTGCGCGACGCGGTGGCCCTGCGCGCGCAACAGGCTGGCGATTACCTCGGCCACGGTCGGATCATCCTCGACCAGCAGCAGGTCGAGGTGGCGCATGACGCCGGTCGAGGTCCGCGGCGCCGGCACCGTCGCCGCGATGGTGGCCGGCAACGGCAGCTGCACGGTGAAGGCGGTGCCCTGGCCGGGCGTGCTGTCCACACCGATCTGCCCGCCCATGGCCACCGCCAGCTCCTGGCAGATCGCCAGGCCCAGGCCACTGCCGCCGTAGCGGGTGGTGGTGCGCGCGCCATCTGCCTGCTCGAAGCGGCGGAACAGGCGCTGGCGCTGCTCGTCGTTCAAGCCCGGGCCGGTGTCGCGGACGACGAAGGCGACGCCGCCATCGATGCCGGGCGACACGTCCAGCGCGATCTCGCCGCGGTCGGTGAACTTGACCGCGTTGCCGAGCAGGTTGAGCAGGATCTGGCGCACCCGCACCGGGTCGCCACGCAGCCAGCGCGGGGCGTCCTCGGCGACATTGACGTGGAAGGCCAGGCCGCGCTGCTCGGCGCCGGGCGCCATCAGCGCGGCGACTTCGGCAACCAGCGCGCGCAGGTCGAAGTCCTGCGCGTCCAGCTCGAGTTTGCCGGCCTCGATCCGGGCCAGGTCGAGCGCGTCGTTGACCAGCCGCATGAGGTGTTCGCCGGCGCGGCGGATCGATTCGATGTAGCTGCGCTGGCGCGGGTCCAGCGGCGTGGCCAGCAGCAGCTCGCTCATGCCCAGCACACCGGTCATCGGCGTGCGTACTTCATGACCGAGGGTCGCGAGGAACCGGCTCTTGGCCAGCGAGGCCTGCTCGGCCAGCTCGCGCTTGTGCACGTCCAGCTGCCACTGGCTGCGCCGGGCCAGGCGACGGCGGTAGATCCAGGCCAGCCACGCAAGCAGCAGCACCGTGGCCGGGACCAGCACCGCCAGGCCCCAGGCACTGCGCCACCAGGGCGGCGGTACCCGGAACGCGATCTCCTGCGCCTGCGACCATGGCTGGTCGGGACCGGTCGCGGCCTGGACCTGCAGCCGGTAGTCGCCCGGCGGCAGCTGCGAGAACACCCGCTCGCCACGCCCCTGCACCACCACCCAGTCATGGTCGAATCCACCGAGGCGGAAACGGTAGCGATTCGATTCGGGATCATCGAATGCCATCAGCCGGGCCACGACCTGCAGGTCGTGGTCGTCCGGCAGCAGCTCGAAGCCGCCGGCGGTCGGCAGGTCGACCAGCGCCTCGCCGCGGCGCACGCGGATCGCATCCACCACCAGCCGCGCCGGCGGGCGCGCCGGGTCGGGCATGTTGGTGTCGAGCAGCAGCACCGAACCATCGCCGGCGCTGGCCACCAGCACGCCGGACGCGTCCAGGGCCAGGGCACGCTCGGTGAATTCCTGGCTGGTCAGGCCCTCGCGCACGCCAAAGCGCCGCACCGAGGGCATGCCGTCGATCGTTCCCGGATCGACCCGGAACAGGCCGCGCCGGGTAGTGAGCCAGGCCCGGTGCAGGCGGTCGACGACCAGCCCGGTCGCCTCCGTGGCCGGAATGCCCTGGCCGATGCCCAGGTGCAGGCGCCGCTGCCACGCCGCGCTTTCCGGGTCGTGGTCCCAGGCCTCCAACCCGTTCACCCGATGCAGCCAGATCCGGCGCGGGCCGTCGAAGGCGAACGCGCGGACCGGTTGCGAATCCATGCCGGGCAAGGCTTCGAAGGAGCGGCTCGCCGCATCCCAGCGCCGCAGCCCGGCCTCGGCCGCCACCCACGGCGAGCCGTCCGGCCCGATCTGGACCATCGACAGGTCCGCCGTCGCCAGACCGGGCGAGCCGACCGGAACGGTGTCCTGGACATGGCCGCTGACGGCATCACGCCGCTGCAGGCCACCGCCGGACGCGGCCAGCCAGATGCTGCCGTCGACGCCGGGCAGCAGCCAGTTGATCGCCTCGGGCAGCGTCGCATCGGCGGAGCCGTCGCTGCGCCAGCGCTGCATCTGCCCGTTGCCCGGATCGAGCCGGATCAGCCCGCCACCATGGTCCATCCAGAGCTTGCCGGCGCCGTCCTCGAGGATCACGTTGGGGCGCGTGCCCAGCGACTTGCCAGGCTGCTCGGTGACCGTGCCGGTAGTGGTGTCCAGCCGTTCGACCGTGCCGGCGCGGCCGGCCAGCCACACGCCGCCGCGCCTGGCCGGCGCGATCCCGCGATACAGGCCGCCATGCAGGCCATGGCTCTCGTCGAGCACGGCCGTGCGGCGCCAGTCCGAGCGCAGGTAACCCAGGCCGCGCGAGGGCAGCGCGACCCACAGCGCGCCGTCTTCCTGGCGCAGCAACGCCTGCACCTGGCTGTTGGCGCCGAGTGCCCTGGATTCGTGGGTGACGGCGGTGGGCACCTCGCCGCCGCGCACGCGCCACAGGCCGTCCGTAGTGGCGAGCCAGTAACCGCCATCGCCGTCGTCGGCCATCGCGGTGACGGTCTGCATGCCCTTGAACTCGGCGGTCCAGGCCGGCGTGGTCCAGCGGCCGTCGTCATGCAGCCGGAACAGGCCGCGGGCACTGCCGATCCAGGTTGCCGAGCCTTCGCGCCACAACGACACCACCGGTGCCCACGGCGCAGTGCCCGGCAGCGGCAGCCGATGCACCTGGCCACCGACGCAGCGCACCAGCCCCTGCAGCGTGCCCACCAGCACGCCACCGTGGTCGTCGAACGAGAGCGCCATGATCGCCCGGTCCACCACCGCGTTGACCTGCGGATCGGACGAGCGCATGCGCTTCACCTGGTCCTGCGCATCGACGCGGTACAGGCCGCCGCCATAGGTGCCGAACCAGACCTCGTCGCCGCGGCCGGCGATGGCGAAGACCTCGTCGCTCTCCATCCGCGGGTATTGCGCCTTGCGGAAATGGTGGAAGCCGCTGCGGTCGGCATCCATCACGCTCACGCCGCCGCCTTCGCTGGCCACCCAGATGCGGTTGCGCGCATCCACGTACAGCACCTGCAGCACGTTGCCTGGCAGCGAGGCCGGATCATCCGGGTCGTGGCGCCAGACGCGGAAGCCCACGCCGTCATAGCGCGCCAGGCCATCCCAGGTCGCCGCCCACAGGAAGCCGTCGTGGTCGCGCGCCAGCGCCGGCACCGTGGTCGCCGGCAATCCGTCGGCCGGGCCGAGTACACGGAAGCGCGGAATCTCGGGCACGGCGGCACCGGCGGCCGCGGCCACCGCCAGCAGGACGCACAACAGCCACACGCGCAACACGGACATATCTCTCCCCGGTCCCCTCCGCAGATCCTCGCAACGCATCGTTGCAGGCGCAAGCCGCGATCGCGGCGACGGCGGCCTAGAATGCCGGCCATGTCCACCCAGCCACTCCACACGCAGTCCATACGCCGTGGTCCGGCCACCTTCCTGGCCTGGCTGGCGTTGATGCCGGTACTGCCGGCCGGGCTGGCGAACGCCGCCGCGCCGGTCCGCTACGAGCTTGACCCGGTGCACACGCGGGTGATGTTCGCGGTGTCGCACGCCGGCTTCTCGCAGGCGCTGGGCACCGTCTCCGGCAGTACGGGCACGCTCGTGTTCGAGCCGGGCGACTGGGGCACCGCCGCGCTCGAGGCCAGCGTGCCGCTGCAGCGGCTGGACCTGGGTGATGCCGGCTGGAACCGGGCCGCGCTCGCACGCAACCTGCTCGACGCGCAGCGCTGGCCGGAAGCGCGCTTCGTCTCGACCCGGGTCGAGGTGCTCGGGCCGGACCGCTTCATCGTCCACGGCCAGCTGACCCTGCACGGCGTGACCCGCGAGGTGCCGTTGCAGGTGAGCTTCAACGCACTCAAGCGGCACCCGCTGCCACCGTTCCGGCGCACCGCGGGGTTCTCGGCCACCGCGCTGATCAGCCGCAGCGAGTTCGGCATCGACGCCTGGCCCTCGGTGATCGGTGACCAGGTCGAACTGCGGATCGAGGCCGAGGCCGTGCGCGGCGCGAGCGAAGGCACGCGCGACGGGGAACCGGCCGCACCCGCACAGGAAGACACGCGGGAAGAAGCACCCGCCGACGCCACCCCGTCCGCACCCGGCGCCGCGCCCACCCCGCCCCCGACGAGCACCCATCCGTGAGCCTGAAGAACACCGCCGACCGCTGGGGCGGCATCAGCCAGCTGCTGCACTGGACCATCGCCGTGCTGATCCTCGCGATCGGCGTGGTCGGCCTGGTGATGGGCGAGCTGCCGCGTTCGCCGAAGTGGTTCTGGGTGTACACGATGCACAAGTCGCTGGGCCTGGCCGTACTGGCGCTGGTGCTGGCGCGGCTCGGCTGGCGTGTCTACGCCGGCGCGCCGGCGCCGGTGCCGGGCACGCCGCGCTGGCAGGAAAAGGTCGCCTCGGCCACGCACGGTGCGATGTACCTGCTGATCCTGGCCCTGCCGCTGTCGGGCTGGCTGTATGACTCGGCGAGCGGGCTGCGTCCGTTCCGCTGGTTCGGACTCGCCGAGGTGCCCAAGCTATCGCCGCCGAACAAGCCGCTGGCCGGCTTCATGCACGAGGCCCACGAACTGCTGTTCTGGGTGCTGATCGTGCTGGTCATCGCGCACGCCGGCGCCGCGCTGTGGCACCACCTCGTGCAGCGCGATGCGACCCTGGCGCGGATGCTGCCGCGCGGCTGGCTTTCCCCTTCCCCCCGCGAGGACGCTCCATGACCATCAAGCTCACCACGCCGGTCGCCGTGGCCACCGCGCTGGCCGCCATGCTGGCGACCGCGCCGGCCGCCGCCGTCGACTACGCGCAGGCCCCCGGCTCCAGCCTGGCGTTCGCCAGCAGCTACGACGGCGAGGTCTTCACCGGCCGCTTCTCCAGTTTCGCGACGAAGCTCAGCTTCGACCCGGCCAAGCCCGAGGCCGGCAAGCTCGACGTCACCATCGCCCTGGCCAGCGCCGCCACCGGCAACGAGGATCGCGATTCGACCCTGCAGTCCGCCGATTTCTTCAACGCCTCCAAGTTCGCCCAGGCGCACTACAGCGCCGCCGGCTTCCGCAAGCTCGCCGACGGTCGCTATGCCGCCGATGGCACCCTGGAGCTGCGCGGCGTGCGCAAGCCGGTGACCCTGACCTTCGCCTGGAGCGGCGGCGCGCAGCCGGTGCTGGAAGGCAGGGCCGTGGTCAAGCGCCTGGACTTCGGCGTCGGCGGCGGCGACTGGGCCGACACCGGCACGATCCCGAACGAGGTCAACATCAGCACGCGGGTGGTGCTCAAGCCGCGATGAGCGGACCCGGGTCCGCGCGCCGCACCGATCCGCCCCATCCGGCGCGGATGGCGGCGCGGGTACCGGCGGGCGCGCGCCTGCACGCCGCCTGCGCTCAGGCCAGCCAGGCCCGCACCACGTCGGCGGTGAACGGCCAGTCCAGTTCGGCACCGGTGGCCGCATTGGCCAGCACCGGCACGCGGTGGCCGTAGCGCGCCTCGAGCACGTCGTCGCCATCGATGAACACGCTGTCCGGCTCCGGCAGGCGGGCCTGGGCGAGCACGCCTAGGGCCTGGTCGCACAGGTGGCAGTCGTCGCGTTGGTAGAGGGTGTAGTGGGCCATGGTCCTGCGTCGGCATCCGTCCGGGGGCGCCACGGTAGCCGAGCCACGCCGGCGCCGCATCGCGTCATGCCAGTTGCAGGTGCAACCAATACAATGCTTTCCTTCCTCCGGCACGGTTTCCGCCTGCGCGATGGCTGTCAGCACCTTCGACCTGTTCAAGATCGGCATCGGCCCCAGTTCCTCGCACACGGTCGGGCCGATGCGCGCGGCCGCTCGCTTCGTCCAGCGCTGGCTGGCCGACCCGGGCGACCTGGAACGGGTAGCGCGGGTCCGCGCCGAAGTGTTCGGTTCGCTGGCCCTCACCGGGCGCGGCCATGGCACCGACAAGGCGGTGCTGCTCGGGCTCGAGGGCCATCGGCCCGACACGATCGATCCGGACCTGATCCCCGCCGCGCTGGAACGCATCCGCCGCGAGAAGCGCGTGCGCCTGCGCGGCGACGGCCCGGCGATCGCCTTCGACGAGAAGCGCGACCTGGTGATGAACAAACGCCAGAAGCTGCCGTTCCACACCAACGGCATGCGCTTCACCGCCTGGGATGCGACCGGCGTGGAAATCGCCACGCGCGATTACTACTCGGTCGGCGGCGGTTTCGTGGTCAACCAGGACGAAGCCGCCGAGGACCGCATCGTCGCCGACGACACCGCGCTGCCGCATCCGTTTTCCAGCGGCGCGGAGCTGCTGGCCCGTTGCCGCGACAGCGGGCTGTCGATCGCGCAGCTGATGTTCGACAACGAACGCGCCTGGCGCAGCGACGCGGAAATCCGCGACGGCCTGCGCGCGATCTGGCAGGCCATGCAGGCCTGCGTCGCGCGCGGCATCCGCTCCGACGGCACCCTGCCCGGCGGCCTGCACGTGGTCCGCCGCGCGCCGGCGCTGTATCGCGAACTGTCGTCCAAGCCCGAAGCGGCGATGCGCGACCCGCTGACCACGCTGGACTGGGTCAACCTGTACGCGCTGGCGGTCAACGAGGAAAACGCCGCCGGCGGGCGCGTGGTCACCGCGCCGACCAACGGCGCCGCCGGCATCATCCCGGCGGTGCTGCACTACTACGACCGCTTCTGCCCGGGCGCATCCGGACAGGGCGCCAACGAGAAGGGAATCTTCGACTTCCTGTTGACCGCCGCGGCGATCGGCATCCTCTACAAGGAAAACGCCTCGATCTCCGGCGCCGAGGTCGGCTGCCAGGGGGAGGTCGGCGTGGCCTGCTCGATGGCCGCCGCCGGCCTGGCCGCGGCCCTGGGCGGCAACCCGGGCCAGGTCGAGAACGCGGCCGAGATCGGCATGGAGCACAACCTGGGCCTGACCTGCGACCCGATCGGCGGGCTGGTCCAGATTCCCTGCATCGAGCGCAACGCGATGGGCGCGGTCAAGGCGATCAACGCGGTGCGCATGGCCATGCGCGGCGACGGCCAGCACAAGGTCTCGCTGGACAAGGTCATCCGGACCATGCGCGACACCGGCCGCGACATGCAGGACAAGTACAAGGAAAC
>JAGHZW010000111.1:122417-122925 GCA_017745195.1 Pseudoxanthomonas sp.
AGGCATTGCCCTGGCGGCGACATGGCTGCTGGGGCTGGCCGGAACCGCGTCGGCGCTGCAGCCGGACAAGGCCTTCGGCGACTATGTCGCCGACACCTGGGGCGTGGAGCACGGCCTGCCGCAGATCAGCGTGCTGGCGATCACCCGCGACCGCGACGGCTACCTCTGGCTGGGTTCGCAAGGTGGCCTGGCCCGCTATGACGGCGAACGCTTCACCCGCTATGGCCAGCAGGACGCGCCGCTGCTGGGCGGCCACGTCCTGGCCCTGCATGCCGGCGACGACGGCCGGTTGTGGATCGGCACTTCGCTGGGCCTGCTGCTCTACCGGGATGGCCAGTTCCGCGAGGTGCCGGTGGCGAGCAGACCGGACCAGGCGCCGGGGGCGTTCCCGGTGCGGTCCATCATCGGCGACGGTGCCGGCGTGCTGGTCGCCGGGCCCGACGGCGTCTATGCCAGCGATGGCACGCAACTGTCGTTGCACCATCCGCTCGACGGCCCGGCACTGAGC
>JAGHZW010000111.1:122938-132103 GCA_017745195.1 Pseudoxanthomonas sp.
CACCGCGGTGGAGGCACTGCTCGCCGACCACGACGGCAACCTGTGGGTCGGCAGTCCGCAGCGCCTGGACCGCCTGCGCGACGACGGACAACGGATCGAAAGCATCAGCGACCGGCCGGGCGCGCGCGCGACCCGGGCGATCTACGAGGATCGCGACGGCAACCTCTGGCTGGGCAGCATGGTCGATGGCGTCACCCGCCTCTGGGACGGCTGGACCACGCGCATCGGCCGCGCCCAGGGGCTGCGCAATCCGCTGCTGTGGACGATCGCGCGGGGCCCGGATGGCGCGGTCTGGGTCGGTGGCAGCGATGGGGCCTACGTCTACCGCGACGGCCGCTTCCAGTTGCGCGCATCCGGCAGCAGCCTGCCGCAACCGGAAGCCTACAGCCTGCTGGTCGAGCAGGACCGCACCTGGATCGGCACCCGCGCCGGCGCCGCGATCCTGCGCGACGGCCGCGTCGAGACGCCGGCGCTGCTCGCACCGATGCGCGGCGCGCAGGTCAGCGGCATCGTCCGCGACCGCGGCGGGCGGCTGTGGTTCGCCACGACACAGGGCCTGTTCGTGCTGTGGCCCGACGGCAGCCTAAGCCGCTACGGCGAAGCCGACGGACTGGCCGATCCCCGGGTAAGGCTGGTCCACGAGACGCGCGACGGACGCCTGCTGTTCGGCACCTACCACGGCCTGTACGAATGGCGCGCGGGCACGATCGTCGCGCTCGGCCGCGACACCGGGCTCGGCGACGACACCGCGATCACCGCGATCCACGAACTCGACGACGGGCGCTGGATCGTGGGCAGCACTGCGGGCGAGGAACTGCGCCTGTTCGACGGACGCAACTGGCGGCAGCTGGGCCGGGCGCAGGGCATCCCGGCCAACATCCCGTTCTTCATCACCCATGCGCGCGGCTACCTGTGGGTGGCCGGGATGCGCGGCGTCTACCGCGTGCCGCTGCGCCAGCTGGACGCTCCGGACGCAGCGCGCCCGCTCGACGCCGAAATCGTGATCAACGCCGGCGCCGACCGCCCCGGCGGCCAGCCGGACAAGTGCTGCAACGGCGCCGGCAACGGCCGCGGCATGCTGCTCGGCGATTCGCTCTGGCTGCCGACCCGCGAAGGCGCGCTACTGGTGGACACGGCCAGGACCTATGCACCCGGTGCCGACCCGCCGGTGCTGGTCGAGCGGGTCCAGGCGCTGGGCCAGTGGCGCTATCCCGCCCGCGACCAGGCCATGCAGCTGCCGCTGGATGCGCGTGACCTGAAATTCGAATTCACCGCGCCGGCGTTCCAGCCGATGCGTCCGCCACACCTGCGCTTCCGGCTCGCCGGCTACGACCCGGACTGGCGCGAACTGGACGCGCCGCACCTGCGCAGCGCGACCTACACCAACCTGCCGCCCGGCGATTACCGCTTCGAAGTCGCCAACACGGCCGCCGCCGATCCGGCGCGGCAGATGGCGCAGCTGCAGTTCTCCATCCCGCCGCGCTGGCACGAGACGCTCGCCTTCCGCCTGCTGTTGCCGCTGCTGCTGGCCCTGGCCGTGTACCTGCTCTATGAATGGCTGCAGCGCCGCCACACCCGCCAGCGCGCGGCGCTCGAGCAACTGGTCCAGGAGCGCACCCGCGACCTGCAGGCGGCCAACGCCAGGCTCGAGGCGCTCAGCTTCACCGACCCGCTTACCGGGCTGCACAACCGCCGCTACCTGTCGCGGCAGCTGCCGGCCGACCTCTCGTTCTACGAGCGCGATCCCGCCTACCAGGCCGGCACCAGCGTGGTGGTGTTCGCGCTGCTGGACCTGGACCATTTCAAGGCGATCAACGACACCTACGGCCATGCCGACGGTGACCGGGTGCTGGAACAGCTCGGCACCCTGCTGACCACGATGTCGCGCAAGGGCGACTACGTGGCGCGCTGGGGCGGCGAGGAGTTCCTGCTGGTGTTCCGCCCGCTGCCGCGCGGAAGCGTGGCGCAGATCGGCGCGCGCCTGTGCGCGGAAATCCGCGCCCACGCCTTCGAGCTGGGCGACGGCAGCGTGCAGCGGGTCACCGCGTCGGTCGGCCTGATCGAATCGCCGCTGTTTCCCGGCGCGCCGCGCCTGCTCGGCTGGGAACAGATGGTCACCCTCGCCGACCGCGCGCTGTACCACGCCAAGTCGGCCGGCCGCGACACCTGGACCGGCCTGCGCCCGCGCGCCGGGGCGTGCCCGCCGAGCGGCATGACCGCCTTCGACGGCGACCCCTCGTGGCTGCTGGGTGCGGGCCTGATCGAGCTTTTCGGCGCGGAAGACTCCGCGCCCACGCTTACGCCGCGCTGATCCGCAGCACGTCGTCCAGCAGCGCCGCCGCGGTGACCGCCGCACCGGCGCCCGGGCCCTGGATCACCAGCGGCTGCACCGGATAGCGGTCACTGACCACGGCCACGCGGTTGTCGGTACCGCTGCCCGCGCACAACGGATGGTCGGCCGGCAGGGCGCGCACGCCGACCGACGCGCCTTGTCCGTCGAAGCGGCCGACGAAACGCAACCGGTAGCCGGCGGCCGCAGCCTCACGGAAACGCGCGGACAGCGGCGCATCGAGCAGGTCCAGCAGGCCGTCCACCGCGTCGAGCGGCGCTTCGACCAGTGCCGGCGGCAGCAGCGATTCGACCCGGACCTGGGCCCGCTCCAGCGGCAACCCCGACGCGCGCGCGAGGATCAGCAGCTTGCGCCGCACGTCCTCGCCGGACAGGTCGATGCGCGGATCCGGCTCGGTGTAGCCGGCGGTCACCGCGTCGCGCACGAAATGCGAGAACGGCCGCGATCCGTCGTAGCGGTCGAACAGCCAGGCCAGCGAGCCGGACAGCACGCCCTCCACCGCGTGGATGCGATCGCCACCGGCGACCAGCGCACGCAGGCTGCGCAGCAGCGGCAGGCCGGCGCCGACCGTGGCGCTGTCGCCGTAGCGCGCGCCGGTTTCGCCCTGCGCATCGACGATCGCCTGCGACCGGGCCAGCAGCGAACCGTGGCCGAGCTTGTTGGCGGTGACCACGCTGACGCCGCGCGCCAGCCATTCCGGATGCCAGTCGGCGACGAGTTCACTGGCCGTGGCGTCGACCAGGATGTCGCCGGCCTGCAGCGCCTCGGCTTCGGCCCAGCCCTGCAGTTCCACCTCGCGACGCTGCGCGGTGTTGGCCCGTTCCAGCGCGGCCGGCAGATCGTCGCCGCAGGCTTCCACGCTGCGCGAGTTGGCCAGCCACGCCACCCGCGGCAGGTCGAGCCCGCGCGACTGCAGGTGCCGGTAGCGTTCGATGAAGGCGGCGCCGACAGTTCCGGTACCGAGCAGCGCCAGGCGCCGCGGCGCGATGGCGCGCGACGCCGGCGCCACGGCACGCACGCGCCGTGGGGCCAGGCCGGCGGTGGCGCTCACGCATCCACCCGTTTGCGCCCGGCCGCAGCGGTCGCGGCCGCATTCAGCGCCGCCGCCAGGTCGGCGAGCAGGTCCTCGCTGGCCTCGATGCCGATCGACAGGCGCAGCAGGCCGTCGGAAATGCCGGCCTTGGCCCGCGCCTCGGCGCTCATCGCCGCGTGGGTCATCGTCGCCGGATGCGCGACCAGGCTTTCCACGCCGCCCAGCGATTCGGCCAGGGTGAACCAGCGCAGCGCATCGACGAAGGCGCGCACTGCCGGCTCTCCGCCAGCCAGCTCGAAGCTGAGCATCGCGCCGAAACCGCTCTGCTGGCGCGCGGCCACGGCATGGCCCGGATGCGAGGCCAGGCCCGGGAAATAGACCTTCTCCACCGCCGGATGGCCATCGAGCAGCGCGGCGATCGCAGTCGCGTTCTCCTGGTGCACGCGCATGCGCGCATCCAGCGTGCGCAGGCCGCGCAGGGTCAGGAAGCTGTCGAACGGCGAACCGGTCAGGCCCAGCGCATTGGCCCACCACACCAGCTGCTGGTGCAGCTCCGGATCACGCGCCACCACCGCGCCGCCGACCACGTCGCTGTGGCCGTTGACGTACTTGGTGGTCGAATGCAGGACCAGGTCGGCGCCGAACGCCAGCGGCTTCTGCAGCGCCGGCGACAGGAAGGTGTTGTCGACCACGACCCGCGCGCCGGCCTTGTGCGCGGCGTCGATGACGAAGCGCAGGTCGGTGATCCGCAGCAGCGGGTTGGAGGGCGTCTCGACCAGCACCAGCTTCGGCGACTGGCCCAGCGCGTCGGCCAGCGAGCGCGGATCGGTCAGGTCGGCGGTGATCAGCTCGAAGTGACCCTTGGCGGCCAGCGCGTTGAACAGCCGCCAGCTGCCGCCGTACGCGTCGTGCGGCACCACCAGCCGGTCGCCCGGCTGCAGCAGCGCGTTGAGCACCAGGTTGATCGCACCCATGCCGGTGGCGGTGACCACGCCGCCAGCGCCGCCTTCCAGTTCGGCCAGCGCTTCGCCAAGCAGGTCGCGGGTCGGGTTGCCGCTGCGGGTGTAGTCGTACTTCCGCTTGTTGCCGAAGCCGTCGAAGCTGAAGTTGCTCGACAGCACGATCGGCGGAGTCACCGCGCCGTAGGCGGTGTCGTGGTCGATGCCGGCGCGGACCGCGGCCGTGGTGGGGCGGCAGCCGGTGGTGTCGTTGGCGGAAGCGGGGGTCTGGCTCACGGTGCAGCTCCATGGCCGCGCAGGACGGCGGCGAGAATGAGATCGATGCGGTCGGTTTCTTTCAGGAAGGCGTCATGGCCGTACGGCGAGCGCAGCACGCGCAGCTGGCCGCGGCCGGCCAGGCCCTCGACCAGGTTCACCGAGTCGGACAGCGGCACCAGGCGGTCGCCTTCCACCGCGACCACGACCACCTGCACCTGCACGCTGGCCGGATCGAGCCGGTGCAGGTCGATGGATTCGGACAGGCGCAGGTAGGCGGTGACCGGCGTGCGCGCCACGTACTGCGCGCCGGCGGCGTCGAGATAATCCTCGGCGGCGCAACGCACGCGGCCATTGACGATCTCCGGCGCGCTGTCGAAGCGCTCGCCGAACTCTTCCGGCGTGCGGTAGCTGAGCATCGCGAACTGGCGCGCCAGGGCCAGGCCCTGCGCATCGGCGCACTGCAGCTGGCCCAGCGCCACCGCCCGGCGCTGCAGCGCGCGCCAGGCCGAGGCGTAGGGATGCGGCCGGTGCGCGCCGCTGACCGCGACCAGCTTCTGCAGCCGCTGCGGATGCCGCGCCGCGAACTGCAGGCCGACCATGGCGCCGTAGGAATAGCCGACGAACGCCTGCAGCCGGTCGATCTCCAGCGCGTCGAGCAGCACGGCGATCGCATCGGCCTGGTCGGCGGTGTCGATCGGTGCGTCGAGTCCGCCATCGGCGCCGACATAGTCGAAGGCGATGACACGATGGCTGGCAGGATCGAGGGTGCGCCCGGCGGCGACCAGCGCGTTGGCCCAGCCCGGCTCGGCGAAGGCGCTGCTGGCGGAGACATGCCGGTGCGCGGAGATGCCGCCGGCGATGAACACCACCGGCGCGTCGGCCGGCCCCTGCACTTCGTAACGCAGCGTCACCTGGCGCACGCCGGCGTGGCGCATCGGCAGGGCCACCGCGATCTCGCCGCGTGTCGCCGACGCGATAGCGCTGCCGGCGGACGACGAGGCGGTCGACGGAATACAGGCGTCAGGGGATTCGGGTTGCAGGGCGGTGTTCACGAGGCTCATGGCGATGTCCGGAGGAACTCGCCATCGAGCTCTTTGCGGAGCCCGCGTTCGCCGTGCGTGGCACGGTACGAACCATCTTCCGGCAGACGCGAAGGTCCCCGCAGGATTTGGCACCACGCAGGACGCTTTCGCGCCTGCTGGCTGCCCCGGCATCAAAGGGCCTGTCCCTCCGCCGGTCTCGATGGCGGGGCCAGATTGCCAGCCGCCGCCGACCCTGTCAATCGTTTCATCCGGATGGAGCGATGGCTTACGACTTCACCTGTCGACCCGAACCTGTCGATAATCAGTGCCTATGCAGGCCATCCCCCGACTCCTGCGAGCGGCCGCGATCCTCGTCGCGGCCAGCCTCGCCCCGCCCCTCCGCGCCACTCCGGCCGCCACCCACCCTGCCATTCCGGTCGTCCCCGAGTCCTGGACCTCCCTGCCGGTCGAAGGCGAGGAGATCGATTCGCTCGCCCTGTGGTCCTCCGGCAATGACCACGCCTGGCTCATCGCCACGGCCAAGCGCGGCCAGCGCCTGCTCGTGTTCGATGCGGACAGCGGGGTGCGCATCGGCGCATCGGGCGGGCCAGGCGACGGACCGGGCCAGTTCCGCCGCCCCAACGGCGTGGCCGTGGCCGGCGACCTGCTGTTCGTGGTCGAACGCGACGGGCACCGGGTGCAGGTGCTGCACCTGCCCGACTTCGCCGTGCTGGGCGATTTCGGCGGCAACGAACTGCAGGTTCCCTACGGGATCTGGGTCGAGACCTCCGCCCCGGGTACGCTCACCGCCTATGTGACCGACAGCTTCATGGCCGATTTCGCCGCCGGCAAACTGCCGCCGCGCGAGCGCCTGGCCGAACGGGTCAAGCGCTACCAGGTCTCGGTCGACGCCTCCGGCCACCTGCAGTCGCGCTACCTGGGTGCTTTCGGCGACACCGGCGATGCCGGTGCCCTGCGCATGGTCGAGTCGATCGCCGGTGATCCCGCCCATGGCCGCCTGCTGATCGCCGAGGAAGACAAGCGGGTCGGGTCGACCCTGCGCGAGTATTCGATCGACGGTCGCTACCTCGGCCGCAACCTGCCACCGTTCGAGGACGACGCCGAGGGCGTGGTGCTGTGGCCATGCGGCACCGACAGCGGCTACTGGATCGCGGTCGACCAGGTCGAGCCCACCCGTTTCCGCGTCTTCGACCGCGCCACGCTGGCGCCGGTCGGCAGCTTCACCGGCACGCGGACCGCGCTGACCGACGGCGTGGCCCTGCAGCTGCAGGCCACCGCACGCTTCCCGCATGGCGCCCTGTTCGCCCAGGACCGGGACCAGGCCGTGTCCGCCTTCGACCTGCGCGACATCGCCCATCGCCTGCGACTGGCCCCCGCCTGCCTGAAATGAGCGGCCGCCGCCTCCGTCGGCTGGGCTGGCTGGCGGCGGCCGTGCTGGCCATCGCACCGTCCGCGGATGCTGGACCGTTCTGGCCGCGGAAGGCGGCGCCCGAGAAGCCCGGCGATGCAGCCCCGCCATCGCCCGCAGCGGGCAACGGGAAGGCGGAGGCGCTTCGTCCGGACACGGCTGATCCGGTCGTCCTGCGGGTGCAGGACCGCGGCAGCCACTACGAGGTCATCGCCGAAAACCGCCTGCCCGGGCCGGTGCAGGTACAGCTGTCGCTGGCGCGCGCCGACAACGTACGGCCGGTTCCGGCCCTGCCGGCCAGCGCGGTCGTCCCGGCGACGGCAACGCGCGTGCTGGCCCGGATCTACCCGCTCGACCCGCGGCTGCCGGAGGGCATCGACGTGCGCCTGCTGCAGGTGCCGGGCGACCCGCAGGCGCGGCCGTTCGACTTCCAGTACCGGGTGCCGTTCGAATCCGGCCACGTCCGGGTCGACCAGGGCTTCGGCGGCCGCTTCAGCCACAACGACGCGCAGAACCTGTACGCGGTCGACTTCGCCCTGCCCGAGGGCACGCCGGTGCTGGCCGCGCGCGACGGCGTGGTCCTCCAGGTGGCCTCGGATTTCGGCCAGGCCGGGACCGGGCGCGGGCGCCCCGGCGACGGCGCCAACTACATCCGGATCCTGCACGACGACGGCAGCATGGCCGTGTACGGCCACCTCGAGCGGGAAGGTGTGCAGGTCCGGGTCGGCCAGCAGGTCCGCCAGGGCCAGCGCATCGCCCTGTCCGGCAACACCGGCTACAGCACCGGGCCGCACCTGCACTTCGTGGTCCAGGCCAACCGCGGCATGCGCCTGGAGGCGATCCGGTTCCGCATGTTCAGCCCGGCCGGCGAACTGAAGTTTCCCCGCGACGCCGACGACGGCCGCTGAGGTCCCCGCCGGGGCCATGGGCCGGGCCCGGTATAATCCGCCGTTTCCGCTCGTCATCCGCGCCGTCCGGCGCCGCCCCCCCAATGTCCGAAGTCTCCACCGAAGCCGCGCGCCGGCGCACCTTCGCGATCATCTCGCACCCCGACGCCGGCAAGACCACGCTGACCGAGAAGCTGCTGCTGTTCGGGGGCGCGATCCAGATGGCCGGCTCGGTCAAGGGCCGCAAAGCCGCACGCCATGCGACCTCCGACTGGATGGCGCTGGAGAAGGAGCGCGGCATCTCGGTGACCAGCTCGGTGATGCAGTTCCCCTACGAGGGCCGCATCATCAACCTGCTCGACACCCCCGGTCATGCCGACTTCGGCGAGGACACCTACCGCGTGCTCACCGCGGTGGATTCTGCGCTGATGGTCATTGACGTGGCCAAGGGCGTGGAGGAGCGCACGATCAAGCTGATGGAGGTGTGCCGCCTGCGCGACACGCCGATCATGACCTTCATCAACAAGCTCGACCGCGAGGGCAAGGACCCGATCGACCTGCTCGACGAGGTCGAGACCGTGCTCGGCATCCAGTGCGCGCCGGTGACCTGGCCCATTGGCATGGGCCAGCGCCTGAAGGGCGTGGTCCACCTGGTCACCGGCGAGGTCCACCTGTACGAACCGGGCCGCAACTTCACCCGCCAGGACTCGACCATCTTCCCGTCGCTGGACGCGCCGGGGCTGGAGGAGAAGATCGGCGCGGAAATGCTGTCCCAGCTGCGCGATGAACTGGAACTGGTCCAGGGCGCCAGCCATCCGTTCGACAAGGACGCCTACCTGGACGGCAAGCAGACCCCGGTGTTCTTCGGCTCGGGCGTGAACAACTTCGGCGTGCAGCCGCTGCTGGACTTCTTCGTCGAGCATGCGCCGCCGCCGCAGGCGCGCGCGACCACCGGCCGCCAGGTGGCGCCGCAGGAAGAGAAGCTGACCGGTTTCGTGTTCAAGATCCAGGCCAACATGGATCCGCAGCACCGCGACCGGGTGGCGTTCATGCGCGTGTGCTCGGGCCAGTTCGCCGCCGGCATGAAGGCCTTCCACGTGCGCACCGGCAAGGAAGTGAAGCTGGCCAACGCGCTGACGTTCATGGCCAGCGACCGCGAGATCGCCGCCGAGGCGTTCCCGGGCGACGTGATCGGCATCCACAACCACGGCACGATCAGACGGTGCG
>JAGHZW010000111.1:132149-149969 GCA_017745195.1 Pseudoxanthomonas sp.
TCGCGGCCACGATCCGCTCGCGCGCCAGTTCGACGTGGTCGCCTACCGGCTCAAGGACGAATACGGCGTGGACGCCAGTTTCGAGCAGGTCGGCGTGGCCACGGCGCGCTGGATCCAGTGCTCCAACGCGAAGAAGCTCGAGGAATTCCGCGAGAAGAACGCGATGAACCTGGCCATCGATGCCGCCGGCGAGCTGGTCTACCTGGCGCCGACCCGGGTCAACCTGCAGCTGGCACAGGAGCGCGCACCGGACGTGGTGTTCCGCGCAACCCGTGAACACGCGCACAGCGTGGCCGTCGACTGAGTCGCAGGGCGCCGCCCGGCGGCGCCTCCATTCAATTCCGTTGCATGGCGTACAGATGCAGCCACTTCGTCCTTGCAGTAACTTGCCCGGCATGCCGGCCGCACCGTCCCCCACCCGTGACGCCGCGTACCACGTGCGCGACGAAATCGCCAACGCCTTGACCCACGGTCTCGGCGCCGCCGCCGCGCTGGCCGGCGGCGCGGTGCTGATCACCCTGGCCGCGATCTATGGCGACGGCTGGCAACTGGCCGGTGCGATCGTGTTCGGCGTGGCCCTGCTGCTGCTGTACACCGCCTCGACCCTGTACCACGCGATCCAGCACCCGGTGGCCAAGGGCCGACTCAAGGTCTTCGACCACTGCGCGATCTACCTGCTGATCGCCGGCACCTACACGCCGTTCACCCTGATCGGCCTGCGCGGCCCCTGGGGCTGGAGCCTGTTCGCCGCGATCTGGACCCTGGCCCTGGGCGGCGTGGTGTTCAAGCTGTTCTACACCGGCCGCTTCCCGCGCCTGTCCACCGCCATCTACGTCGCCATGGGCTGGCTGGTGGTGGTGGCGATGAAGCCGATGCTCGCCTCGATCGACCTGTGGACGCTGGGCTGGCTGCTGGCCGGCGGCGTGTTCTACACGCTGGGCACCTACTTCTACCATCGCGAATCGATCCCCTATTCGCACGCGATCTGGCATCTGTTCGTGATCGGCGGCAGCGTCTGCCACTTCGTCGCGGTCAGCGCGCAGGTGCTCTGAATCCCCGCCAGCGCGCCTGGCCGACACGCTAAGAGGATGTGAAGCGACGGG
The DNA here is from genome assembly GCA_017745195.1 of Pseudoxanthomonas sp. Taxonomy (GTDB): domain Bacteria; phylum Pseudomonadota; class Gammaproteobacteria; order Xanthomonadales; family Xanthomonadaceae; genus Pseudoxanthomonas. Next base: position 133,253 of record JAGHZW010000111.1, read on the forward strand.
CGTGCGCTTCGCACGCCGTGCACGCGACCTGCCGATACTGGCCGCATGAATGCACCCGCCCCTCCACCGGGCCGCATCCAGCGTCTGCGCCAGTGGCGCCCTTCGCGTCGCGCAGGCATCGTGCTGGCCACTCTCGCAGTAGCGCTGGTCGCACTGTGGCTGCTGTTCGACTGGAACTGGTTCAAGCACCCGCTGGAGCGCGCGGTCAGCAACGCCACCGGCCGCGAATTCCGCATCGACGGCGACCTGGACGTCGACCTCGGGCGCACGATAACCGTCTCTGCCGATCGCCTGCGCCTGGCCAATGCGCCGTGGTCGAAAGAACCGCGCATGGGCACGGTCGAACGCGTCGAGATCGACCTCGCGCCCTGGCCGCTGCTGGCGCTGCGCCTGCACATGAAGGAAGTCCGCGCCACGCGGGCCGATATCTGGCTGGAAACCGCGCCAGCCGGCGGGAAGGCCCGGGGCGGGAACTGGGTGTTCGACAACGACCGCAGGCAAGACACCCGGGAGCCTCGGTGGCGGCTTGATCGCCTGTGGGTCGAGGACAGCCGCCTGCGCTTCACCGACGCGGTGGAGAAAACCGACATCGACATCCAGTTGGACAGCGTGCATCCGGAGCGGGGCCACCGCCCCGATGCCGCCGCTCCGGTCGCGGTCCAGGGCCGCGGCCACTGGCGCGGTGCGGCGTTCGCGCTGGAAGGACAGGCCGCCTCGCCGCTCGCCCTGGCCGACACGGACACTCCCTACCGCATCGACCTCGACGCACGGGCCGGCGCCACCCGTGCCAGTGCCAGCGGCACCCTGGTCAATCCGTTCCGCTTCCAGACCTTCGATCTGCAGATGCGCCTGTCCGGCCAGGACCTCGACGACCTCTATCCGCTGATCGGCCTCGCCCTGCCGCCATCGCCGCCGTACCGGCTCGACGGACGGCTGCGCCGCAACGGCGATCACTGGCGCTATGACGACTTCAAGGGCACGGTCGGCGACAGCGACCTGGCCGGCAACGTGCAGGTCGATGTATCGCGCAAGCGGCCGCTGTTCACCGGGCAACTGGTCTCGCGCCGGCTCGACTTCGACGACCTGGCCGGCTTCCTCGGCGCCCCGCCGTCCACCGGCGGCGGCGAGACCGCGAACGCGCAGCAGCAGAAGCAGTCCGCCGAACTGGCCGCGAGCCCGCGCCTGCTGCCCGACACGCCCTACGACCTCGACAAGCTCAACGCCATGGACGCGGACGTGCGCTGGCGCGCGCACCGGATCCATGCGCCGCAGCTGCCGATGATCGACGACATGGATGCGCACCTGCTGCTGGACGCGGGCGTGCTGCGATTGGAGCCGCTGAATTTCGGCGTCGCCGGCGGCGACGTGCGCTCGACCATCCGCATGGACGCGCGCCAGGCGCCGATCGACACCCGCGCCACGATCGCGGTGCGTGGCGTCGAATTGCCCAAGCTGTTCCCGCGGGCCGAACTGGCCCAGGGCGCGGCCGGACGCATCGGCGGCGACATCACCCTGCGCGGCCGCGGCAATTCGGTGGCCACGATCCTCGGCGGCGCCGATGGCGACGTCGGCCTGGGCATGGGCCGTGGCCGGATCAGCAACCTGATCATGGAGCTGGCCGGGCTGGACATCGCCGAATCGCTCAAGTTCCTGCTGACCGAAGATCGCCAGATCCCGATCCGCTGCGCGTTCGCCGACTTCGGCATGAAGGACGGGCTGATGACGTCGCGCGCGCTCGCCTTCGACAGCACCGACACGATCATCGTCGGCGAGGGCACGATCAACCTGAAGGACGAACGCCTGGACCTGCTGCTGCGGCCGCGACCGAAGGACCGCAGCATCCTTTCGCTGCGCTCGCCGCTGCGAGTCGGCGGCACCTTCAAGGATCCGTCCTTCCGGCCGGACATGGCCGCGCTGGGCCTGCGCGGGGCGATCGCCCTGGCGCTGGGCAGCATCACGCCGCCGGCCGCGTTGCTGGCCACCTTCGAGACCGGACCGGGCAAGGACAGCGACTGCGGCGGCCAGTACGCACGCTGACGCGACGCGCGCGTTGCACGCCCGATCAACGGCCGGTTTCAGCCGGCGATATAGCGCTGGAGCTGTTCCAGCTCGAGCTGCTGGTCGGCGATGACCGCCTTGACCAGGTCGCCGATGGATATGACCCCGACCACCTGCCCGCCCTCGACCACCGGCAGGTGGCGGATGCGGCGCTCGGTCATCAGCTGCATGCAGGCCGGTACCGGCGTATCCGGACCGATCGTCACCACCTGCGCGGTCATGATCGCGCTGGCCGGCGTGTCGGCCGAGGAGCGCCCTTGCAGTACCACCTTCCGCGCGTAGTCGCGCTCGGACAGGATGCCGGCCAGTGCGCCTTCCCGCAGCACCAGGACGGCACCGATCGATTTGTCGGCCATCAGCCGGATCGCCTCGACCACCGGCGCGTCCGGCGCCACCGCGTAAATGTCAGCCGGCTTGTCCGCCAGCACTTGACGTACCGTGCGCATGGGCGCCTCCGTCAGCGGGTTCCTGTGCGGAGGATACTCCTGCCGCATCGGCTTGCCATACATCCACCAGGTACAGCGGCCGCTGCTTGGCCTCGTCGTAGAGGCGGCCCAGGTACTCGCCGATCAGGCCCAGCGCGATCAGCTGCACGCCGCCCAGGAACAGGATCACCACCATCATCGTCGGCCAGCCGGCCACGGGGTCACCCCACAGCAACGTCTTTGCCACGATCGCCAGGCCGCCGACGAACGCCGCCAGCGCGGTCATCAGTCCGACATACATCGCCACGCGCAACGGCGCCGTGGAGAAACTGGTGATGCCTTCCAGGGCGAAGTTCCACAGCCGCCAGAAGCTGAAATTGCTGTTGCCGGCCAGGCGCGGCGCGCGGTGGTACGGCAACGCGACACGACGATAACCGACCCAGCCGAACAGGCCCTTCATGAACCGGTGCCGCTCGCGCAGCCGGGCCAGCGCGGACAGCGCGCGCGGGGACAACAAACGGTAGTCACCCGTGTCCGCCGGCACCGGCGTGTGCGAGAGACGGCCGATGATCCGGTAGAACACGACCGCCGCGCTCCGCCGCGCCCAACCGTCGCCTTCGCGCTTGATCCGGGTGCCATAGACGTCGTCCCAGCCTTCGCGCCAGCGCGCGACGAACTCCGGGATCAGCTCCGGCGGATCCTGTCCGTCGGCATCCAGGATCATGGCCGCGCCTTCCGTGCACAGGTCCAGCCCGGCGGTCAGCGCGGCCTCCTTGCCGAAGTTGCGCGACAGCCGCAGCAGGGCGACCTGTGGGTCGCCGGCCGCAATGCCCTGCAACACCCGCCAGGTGCCGTCGCGGCTGCCGTCATCCACGTAGAGCACGCGCGTGCGCACGTCGTGCAGGCCGTCCAGAGCCGCACGGACGCGCGGGTGCAGCAACGGCAGCGACTCGGCCTCGTTGCACGCGGCCACCACCACGGTCAGCAGGTCGTGCGTCGGCGATCGGGGATGCATGATCCGGCGATCTTAAGCAGCGCCCGCCGCGGCGGCCAGCCCGAAGCCGCTCAATCGAGCTGCTCCAGGTAGTCGCTGCCACCGAGCTGGCGCATCTGCCGCTGGATCCACTGCGCGCGCTTCTGCACGTACGGCCCGGGGTTCTTCGCGCTGTAGCGCCGCGGCGCCGGCAGCACGGCCGCCAGCCGCGCGCTCTCGGCCGCGGTCAGCTGCCGGGCATCCTTGTGCCAGAAGCTGCGCGCGGCGGCCTGCGCGCCGTAGATGCCGTCGCCGAACTCGACGACGTTGACGTAGACCTCCAGGATCCGGTCCTTCGGCCACATCAGCTCGATCAGCAGCGTGTACCAGGCCTCCAGGCCCTTGCGCAGCCAGCTGCGTCCCTGCCACAGGAACAGGTTCTTGGCCACCTGCTGGCTGATCGTGCTGCCGCCGCGCACCCGCTTGCCGCGGGCGTTGTGGTCCATGGCCTTTTCGATCGCCTTCAGGTCGAAGCCCGAGTGGGTGGCGAAGTTCTGGTCCTCGGCGGCGATCACCGCCATCGGCAGGTAGGCCGAGATTTCGTCCAGGTCCCGCCAGTCATAGGCCACCCGGAAGCCCCAGTCGCCCTGCCGCCAGGCTTCGCCCTGGCGGGCCAGCATGAACGCCGAAAACGGCGGGTCGACGAACCTCAGGATTGCCACCTGCAAGCTCGTGGCGACCACGAACAGGAGCGGCACCCACAGCAGCAGCCGCTTCCAGGGACGCCGTCGACGCTTGTTCTGCCCGCTTTCGATGACCCGCCCCCTGTCTGCCGGTGCCCGCGCGAATGATAATGCGCCAGCCCTCCCGCCACGCATCCGCCATGGACACCCGTCGCTCCGAACAGCTTGCCGCCCTCGTCACCGAAGCCGAGGCCCTGGCTCGCGGCGGGCGTCCACAGGAGGCCCAGGGACTGTGGGAGCGGGTCTTGGTCTTCGACCCGCAGCACGCCGGCGCGCTCAACCAGCTCGGTGCGCTCGCGCTGGCCCATGGCGACCTGGACCAGGCCGAGTCCTACCTGATGCGCGCGGTCGCCGCCGCACCGCGCACCGCCACCGCGCACGCGAGCCTATCGCGCCTGCACGCCATCCGCGGCGACCGCGAGCGTGCGCTGGCCTCGATCGATGTCGCCATCCAGATCGAGCCGACCGCCTGGGTTCCCCACCTGCAGAAGGCGCGCCTGCTGGAGGAGCTCGGCCAGCTGCGTGCCGCCGGGATGCACTGGGGCAACGTGCTCAACTACGCGCCGGAGGCGGTCAAGCGCCAGCAGCACATGCTGCAGACGATCATGCACGCCCAAGCCGCGGTCCAGCGCAACCAGGAGGAACTGGCCCTGCACCTGGAGGACAACCTCGCCCCGCTGCTGTCCGGCCACGGTGCGCGCGAGGTCGAACGCATCCGCCACAGCCTGGACATCCTCGCCGGCCGGCGCACGTTCACGACCGCACAACCGCTGACCCTGCCCATCCCGCGGCTGCCGGCGATCCCGATCTTCCACCGCGAGGACTTCGAATGGGCGCCCGAGGTGGAGGCCGCATTCCCCGACATCCTCCAGGAGCTGCACGCCCTGCTGGACCGCGACGCGAGCTTCGAGCCCTACGTGCAGACCCCGGAAGGCGAACCGAAGGGCCAGTTCGCCGCACTCGACCGCAACGTGGACTGGGGTGCGTACTTCCTCTGGAAACACGGGCGCCGGATCGACGACCAGGCCGACCGCTGCCCGCGCACCGAAGCGGCGATAGCGCGCGCGCCACAGATGAAGGTGCCCGGCCGCGCGCCGGTGGTGTTCTTCTCCGCGCTCAAGCCCGGCGTGCACATCCCGCCGCACAACGGCGCGACCAATGCGCGCCTGACCGTGCACCTGCCGCTGATCATCCCGCCGGACTGCGCGCTGCGCGTGGGCGATGAGACCCACGTGTGGGAACCCGGGCGGCTGGTGATGTTCGACGACACCATCCGCCACGAAGCCTGGAACCGCAGCGACCGGCTCCGCGTCGTGCTGATCTTCGACGTCTGGCATCCGATGCTCACCGCACTCGAACGCGAACTTGTCACGGCGATGACCGGTGGACTGATGAGCTTCTACGGCCATGACGCCGACCTGGGGGAACTGTGAGCGACCACGCGAACGACCTGATCATCCGATTCCTGCTGCCCCGCGCCGGCGTGCGCGGCGTGCACGTGCAACTGCGCGACAGCTGGACCACCCTGCTCTCGCACGCCGAATACCCGCCGCGCGCGCTCCGGCTGCTCGGCGAGGCCTGTGCCGCCGCCGCGCTGCTGACCGCGCACGCCAAGATCGATGGCCGCCTGTCGCTGCAGCTGCGCGCGGAGGCCAGGCTGCGGCTGCTGTTCGCCGAATGCACCGCCGCCGGCAGCCTGCGCGGCATCGCCCAGCTGGATGACGGAGTCGACGCGCCCGCCGACCTGCGCGAGCTGGAACGGCCGATGCTGGCGATCACCATCGAGAACCCGGGCCTGGACCCGAACGAGCCGCTCCGCTACCAGAGCCTGGTCGAACTGTCCTCGCCCGCCCTGGACCAGGTCCTGGAGGACTATTTCCGCCAGTCCGAGCAGCTGCCCAGCCGCCTGCTGCTGGTGGCCGACGGCAACCAGGCCTGTGGCCTGATGCTGCAGAAGCTGCCGGGCGACGAGGGCGACGAGGACGGCTGGGCCCGCGCCTGCGCGCTGTTCGATACGCTGGGGACCGCGGAACTGGCCGCCACGCCGGGGCCGCTCCTGCTGCACCGGCTGTTCCACGAGGAAGCACCGCAGGTGCTGGCGGAGAAGCCGCTGGCCTTTGGCTGCTCGTGCTCCCGCGAACGGGTCGCAGCCATGCTCCAGTCGCTGGGCGAAGAAGAGGCCCGGGCTGCCGCACAGGATGGCCAAAGCGAGATCCAGTGCGGCTTTTGTGGCCAGCGTTACGTCTTCCCTTTGGACGAAATCAGCGTATTGTTCGAACAGCCGTCGGCCAATGCGCCGACGCCGGACCGCCTGCAGTAACCGGTTACACAGGCAACGGATCCGACTGTTCTGGGGAGGGCAGCGCTTGTTAACTAAACGTAAATACCATACGATCGACAGTCCGCGAGTCCGGGAACTGTCCTGCCGGGCTTGGGTCTGAGAATCCGCCATGTCCCTGCGCCGCCTGCCCCTGCTGGCCATCCTGCTGACCGCGATTTCCGCGGCGCCGGCAGCGCATGCCCAGAGCCGGCCGGCGAGCCTGGCGCCTGACAAGCAGACCGTTCTTCCGGTCTGGAACAAGGGCAGTGGCAAGGTCGAAGCCATCCTGCTGCTCGAGCCCACTGGCGAAGTCGGTCCGGGCGCGCGCTGGCGCTTCGGCAACAATTCGCTGGATGCCGCCTTCGGCCTCGGTGCCGGTGACTCGCTGGGCCTGCTTTGCAGCGGCCCGGGTGGCGGCGGCATCAACAGCCTGGCCAGCCACTGCCTGCTCGCCAGTCTCGGTGCGGACGGCCATGAGACCGGCGCCACGCATCGACTGTCGGCAACCACCGCCATCGGCCGGCAGGGCAACCGTTTCGGCTTCACCGCAGGCACCTCGCAGAGCAACGGGCTGCCGGCCTGGCTCAGCGCCGACGGCGGCGCTGCACTCGCCCACGCCGACCGCGTCGAGCAGAACGACCTGCAGGTCTTCGGCCAGAAGAGCCTCGGCGAGGAAGCCTACGTGTCCATCGCCGGCACCTATGCGCGCGCGCGCCTGGTGCCGCTCGCCGACGCCGCACCGGGCGTCGCTGATCGCTGGGACAGCAAGAGCCTGAGCATCGGCGGCGGCTACGGCCCATTCAGTGCCAACATCGTCGGTCGCGTGGTCGACATGCCGGGGCAGCCGGACGGCAAGTGGGAAGGCCTGGGCCTCGGCCTGACCTGGCGTACGCCGTGGAGCGGCCAGCTCACCGTGGGCGCCGAGAACGTCGTTTCCCGCGGCAAGAATCCGTTCTCTCCGTCGAGCAGCGACGCCGACGAGGGCACCGTGCCGTACGTACGGTACGAGCAGGGTCTCTAGGCTTTATAGCCCGATCGGGCGCCTTCGCGCGCTCTGCCTGTCTTAGATGCGAGCGCCCACTCCAGCACCACCGGCACCGAATTGAACTGAGTTCGATCCGTCTTCTGCTGTCGATATCGGACGCAGATGTCGTTATCAAACTATGGATACCGGCAGCCAGAAGACCAGCGACCAGGCCAGCACGCCTTCGGCCTGACGCAGTTCGTCGCACTCCATCACTAGGCCCGGTCTTGCCGCCGCCAACAGGACGGCAAGACGCTCGACCTGCGAAGCATCCTGCGCATGGGCAATCATCTCCGCGGTGCGGAGGCGCGCTCGCTCGAGGTCTGATGCATAAGCGTCGATCGCGCCAAGCATCGACTGTACCTCGCCTCCGACCGTCACCATCCCATGGATAGCCTCACGGACTTCCAGGAGCAGGTCAGGCGCCGACGAGTTCGCGATCGCCGACCCGAGCTCCTGCATGGCCGCGTTGTAGCGTGCACGCGCATGCGCGGCGTCGGCCGCGTCGACGGCTTCGCCCGCCCGGACCTTGGCAATCCAGGGCACCACGCCACGCGCGGCCGCAATAAGGCCACCCTCGCCGAGAAGGCGGGCGTGATGTTTGAGTTCTTCCCGTCCGACCCGTACCAGCACCGAATCGGCGTGGTGCATCACGAAGGCAATGCGCGCCACCGGGCGCGCGACCCGCGAGCATTCGGCCACGGCTGCCTCCACGTCGCCGTACTCGAAACCGAACTGGCTGACGATGCAATCGAATGTCGCATCTGCGAAAGGCAGCGCCTCCATGCGTACGCCCGGATGGAAGCGCACGCTACGATGCCGCGCGCGGTCGTACCACGCCGGCGCCACCGTCGCGAGGTCGACGGCATCCACCTCGACACCTGCGCCGTGAAGCTCCGAAAGCAACAGAGGAAGCGGGCCATTGCCCGTCGCCAGATCGAGCACGCGTGCTGGCAGCTCTATGCGACCGAACAGGTCCCGCCAGAACGCGGCAATTGCCCCGGTGTAGTTGTCGCCGGCACTCGACGCGCATGAGTGCAGCCGCCCGCTTGACCAGTAGGCGGTCCAGGCCTGTTGCCTAGCGGTGTCGCCGCTTTCGCTCATGCCATCTTCTCCCTAGCCGAAAGCATGTACGCGCGCATGGGCTGCTGCCAAGCATCAAGTGTCCGATGTCGCTCCGCGACCCTCAAAAAAAGGAGGCCCCGTTGCCGGGGCCTCCCAGTTACAGCAGCTTTGAAACCGATCAGAACGTCTGCGTGTAGCGCAGGTAAATCGTGCGGCCGTAGGCGTCGTACAGGTAGAAGTTCCACGGACGGCCGTCGAACGGCACCAGCTGCGGATAGCGATTGCCGACGTTGGTGGCACCAACCGCGACCTTGCCGTTCCACGGAGCGGACCAGGCAACCTGGACGTCGTTGGTGGCATAGCCGCCCACGCTCGAATCCGAGTCCGACTGGCCTTCGATGTAGTTCACGTTCCAGGTGAAGTTCCAATCGCCGTAGGCCCAGTCGTTGGCCAGGTTGGCACGAAGTTCCGGATAGCCCGGCAGGCCTGCGTACTCGATGACGATCCCCTGCGGCGTGGTCACGTCGTACTTGTTGATCCAGGAGACGGTCAGGCGGTTCTGCAGCCGGCCAGCGCCACCGAAGTCGAAGTCGGTGTTCGCACGGAAGTCCAGACCATCGGTCTTCAGGTCACCCGCATTGGCATAGCCAGCAGTGATCTCGGTGATCGCGCCGGTGGTCGGATCGCGGACGATCTCCATGCCGGCCGGGATCGGACCATAGGTGCCCGGGTCGTTGTCCGAGTTGATAATGTCCTGGGCGCCGATCTGCGAAATCGTGTCCTCGACGGTAATGTTGTAGTAGTCCAGGCTCAGGTCAAGCCAGTCGGTCGGGTCGTACACCACGCCCAGGCTGTACTGGTTGGACTGCTCCGAAGCCAGCGACGGGTTGGCGATGAAATAGGTATCGACCTGAAGCTGGCAGGTCGCCGGCTGATTCACCGAGGCACAGGTACGCGGATCGTTGACCGGCTCGGCCGAGAACGACGGAGCCTGGGTCAGGATGTCCAGACCCGGGGCGCGGAAGCCCTGGCCCCACGAACCACGGAAGGTCAGGTTGTCCAGCGGCTGCCAGCGTGCGGCGATCTTCGGCGAGAAGTCGCTGCCGTAGTCGCTGTACTTGTCGTAACGACCAGCCAGGGTGATGTCGAAGGTGCTGGTGAACGGCAGCAGCCACTCGAAGTACGCCGAGCTCACGTCGCGGCCACCGGCCGAAGCGCCACCCGAGGAACCCAGCACCACGCCTGCCTGCGACAGCGAGTCGTACAGGTCCTGGAAGCGGTCTTCGCGGTATTCGGCGCCGACCACTGCGTTGGAGATGCCGCCGCCCATTTCGAACAGGTCGAAGTTCACGCTACCGAAGTACTCGGCGCTCTTGTAGAACGAGTTTCGGCCGATGGTGGCGGTGAAGCTGTTCAGCACGTCCTGCGAGGCGCCGAACGGGTCGCTCAGCATGTACTCGCCCGAATTGATCTTCTGCTCGGCCAGACTCTGGATGATGTAGCCGTAGCCATTCTCGATGTACTTGTAGTCGGTGCGACGGGCACCAAAGTCCACGGAGATGGAATCAGTCAGCTGGCCAGTGAAGCCCACCAGGTAATCGCTGTTGGTGGTGTCAGTGTAGTTGTCGCGGTTACCGGCCGCAGCGAAGCGGTGGCGGTAGACCGTTCCACGACCGTCACCATGGACGAGGTCCTGCACGGTGCCTTCCGCTGCCGTGACCTGACCCGGCACCGGCGCGTAACGACCGAAGGTCTCGACCTTGGTGGTGGTGGCGGTCATGTAGACCGTCCAGTCGTCGTTGATCTGGTAGTCACCGCGGACGAACACCGAGGTGTTCTTGACCGAAGCTTCGTTGGCAGCAACCGAGTTGAAGTCGAACGAGCAGGTATTGGTGCCCGGAATCATCCAGAAACCGTTGCTGTTGCAGTCGAAGCCCGGAACTGCCTGCCAGCCGGCATTCTGGTAGTTGTTGCCGTACGTGGACACGCCCAGCTCTTGGCCGCCGATCTGGTCACGGGTGAAGACCATGCCGCGGCTGGAGTACGACGCACCACCGATCAGGCGACCACGGTCGCTGGCGGTGCCGAACACGGCCGAAGCGTCTTCCAGGTCACCGCCCTTGACGTCGGTGGCACCGTAGCCATAACGCAACTCGGCACCGTTGAAGTCCTTGCGCAGGATGACGTTGACCACGCCACCGATCGCGTCGGAGCCGTACACGGCCGAGGCGCCATCGGACAGGATTTCAATGCGCTCGACGGCAGCCAGCGGGATCGCGTTGAGGTCGGAGCCCGAGGAGGCCGACATCGGGTTGGTCGGAGCGCGACGGCCGTCGATCAGGACCAGGGTACGACCCGAACCCAGACCACGCAGGTCGACGGTGGCCAGCGACTGGGCCGAGCTGCCCGACTGCGGCTTGAAGTTGCCGAACGAGGAGAAGGTGCTGTCACGCAGCACGTCGGCGACCGAGACGTCACCGGTGGCATCGATCGAGGCGCGGTCGATCACGATGACCGGCACGGCGCCTTCGATGTCGGCGCGCTTCAGGCGCGAACCGGTGACCTCGATGCGGTCAAGGGTCTTCGCGTCGGTCTTCGCCTCGGCGTCTTCGGCTTCCTGCGCGAACGCGGCCGGGGCCACGATGACGCTGGCAAGGCCAGCCACCAGGCCGTAGCGCACTGCGTCACTCAGCAGATTGCGGTTGAACTTCATCATTCTCTCTCCAGCTTTAAAGAGGATCTTGATGCCTGTGCCAGCACCAAGGAGTGGGTTGCCGGATGGGGAGGGAGCCCGTTCCAGCTGTACCGGACGTTATCAATTCCTTAATTTTGTCGCAAGCATGTGTTATTGGCACATTGGAAACCATCGTGCCACACCCTATTTTTCTCTTTTACTTCACATAGATAGCCGGCGACTCAGAGGTGTCTATTCAGTTTCAGATGTAGCCAATAATGCTTGCATCTGCATCAGTTGCCGCTCATAGACTCGCCATTGCCCCAAGTAGCGCCGATGGATCGGTTCGCGCACTTGAACCGTGCTCGCCGTGCCGACCATGCCATTGCGTGTCCGTCCACCGATGACTTCGGAGCTCCAAGGCAGACCGCAGAAGTCGAGTACCCGCCGCGCCTCCGTCTCCGGGTCCACCACCAGCGATTCGTACCCCACTTCGAGGATGCGACCCTCGAACATCCCCCCCCAGTGGACCATCAGGCGGCGGTACCGCAGGTAGTGGCGCGCCATCTCCTCCTGGGAATAGCTGTGTGGGTAGGCGCCGGCGAACAGGGCCTTGAGGTTGGAGAAGCAGACATCCATCGGATCGCGGGTCATGTGCACGATCCGCGCGTGCGGCAGCGCAGCAGCGATCAGGCCGGCGACCAGGAAATTCGTCGGCAACTTGTCGATGAAGTACGAGCGGCCACCGGAGCGCCAAGCGGCGTGCTCCAGATAGCGGCGTCCGAGCAGGCCCGGGTCGATGCCCTCGGAAGCGGCAACCAGCCCGGCATCCGGGTGCGGGCCGCCTAGACGGTCGCTGCACCAGCGCAACTGGCAGACGAAGTCGCGCAGTTCGCCGGCGTCGGCCACCTGCGGGTGGGCGGCGAGCATCCGCTCGAGCAGGGTGGTGCCGGAACGGGGCATCCCCACGATGAACACTGGAGTGGCGGCGGCCTCCGGCAACGGCGAAGAGGCGCCGGCCGGCCGCCATCGCTGCAGCGAGGCGAACAGTCCAAGCTCTGCGGCCTCGTCGTACGCGACCTGGGCGCGCCGCGCGACCATGCCCCGCTCCAGATGCCCCCATGCCTCCCCGGTTTCGCCCAGGTCGTCCAGTTCCTTGAACAGCGCGTAATGGACCAGGGGCACGAACGGATGCGACCCGCCGATGCGTTGCAGCGCAGCGCGCAAGCGATCGATGTGGTTGTTCTGCTCCGTCTGCCGACGCAAGGTGGACAGCAGACGCGCCGCGGGCATGAAATCGCGGTCGCGACGCAGGCATTCCTCGAGCATCTCCTCGGCCGCGTCGATCGCGCCGCAATACATGCGGGCCATCCCGCACAGGTATGCCAGCCGCGGTGTCCGCAGGCCCAAGTCCCAAGCCCGCTGCAGGTGCTCCAGTGCCAGGTCGTAGAAAGACAGGTCGGCCAGCATGCTGCCCGCGCCGGCGTGCACGGCCGGATCGGACGCCAGACCGACCGCGGGAAGGCCCAGGCATCGAAGGCCGGCGACGACTTCGCCCAGATCGAACAGCCTGCGTGCCAGCTCCAGCAACAGGACCGGATCGGCCTCGGGGACACCGGCGGCGGCCAGGGCCTGCGCCGTAGCGGCCTGCAGCGCGCCTTCTTCCAGGTCCAGCGCCACAAGGCGCAGGCGCGCCGGCACTTCGAGTTCAGGCTGCGAAAGCAGGCCCGCGAATGCATCGCGCGCGATAGTGCCACCGGCACGCGCCCGGGCCTCCGCCCGGCGCCAGGCTTCGATCGACTGCGGCTGCATGGAAATCCCGGCTGGAACCAGCCTCCATTATGTCAGCCGCATCCCGCACTCCCGCTACTGCCTCAACGCTTCGATCGGATCCAGCTGTGAGGCCTTGCGTGCCGGGTAATAGCCGAAGAACAGGCCGGTGGCCACCGAGAACGCCGCCGCGAGGGTGACGACCTTGCCATTGAGCGCGATCGGCAACTCGCTGAACTGGCCGACCAGCAGCGCGCCGACGACGCCGATCGCGATGCCGATCACCCCGCCGATCAGCGAGATCAGCATCGCCTCGGCCAGGAACTGACGGCGCACGTCCGATGGACCCGCCCCCACGGCCAGGCGCAGGCCGATCTCCTTGATCCGTTCGGTCACCGAGACCAGCATGATGTTCATGATGCCGATGCCGCCGATTACCAGGCAGATCGTGGCCACCGCGCCGAGCAGCTTGGACATCAGGTTGGTGGTGGCGGTGCGGGTAGCGACGATCTCGCTGATGTTGCGCACGTTGAAGTCGTCCTCGTCGCCCGGGCCGATGCGGTGGCGCTGGCGCAGCAGCGATTCCACCTCGCCCTGCACGTAGTTCAGGTCGCCGGCGTTGGCCACGGTCAGCGCGATCTGCATCACCGCGCCGGCCGGCAGGCCCATCGCGCCCATCAGCCGGCGGCGCCCGGTTTCCAGCGGCACCATGACCACGTCGTCCTGGTCCTGGCCGAAGCCGCCCTGCCCCTTCGGCGCCAGCGTGCCGACCACGGTGAACGGCACCCGGCCGAGGCGGATGGTCTGGCCGACGCCGGACTCCTCGCCGAACAGCGTCCGCCGCGTGGTTTCGCCCAGGATCGCCACCTTGTTGGCGCTGGTGTAGTCACCCGGATCGAAGCCCGCGCCCTGGGCGACGGTCCAGCCATTGATCGCGAAATAATCTGGCTGCACGCCCTGCCAGCTGGTGGAGGCGTTGTTCTCGGCGAACACCACCTGGGTGCTGCCGCGGAGCATGCCAGCCACGTACTGCACTTCAGGGATCTGTTCGCGGATCGCCTCGGCGTCGCCCTCGGTGAGGGTGAAGAAGCTGCTCGCGCCCTGGCGCGCGCCACCGGGGCCGCGGCGCGAACCGGGGCTGATGTCCAGGCGCTGCGAACCCAGGCCGGAAACCAGCTTGTCGATCTCCTGCTGGGTACCCTGCCCGACCGAGACCATGACGATCACCGCGGCAATACCGATGATCACACCCAGTGAGGTCAGCGCGCTGCGCATCCAGTTGCCGCGCAGGGCGAAGACCGCAGTGCGGATGATGTCGGTGAAGTTCATGCCGCCGCTCCCGTGCCCACCTGTTCGGCCAATCGTCCGTCGTGCATCACCACCGTGCGGTCAGCATGCGCGGCGACGTGGGCATCGTGGGTGATCAGGATCACCGTGTGGCCGTCGTCGCGCAGGCGCTTGAACAGGGCCAGGATCTCCTCGCCGGTACGACTGTCCAGCGCGCCGGTCGGTTCGTCGGCCAGCAGGATCGGTGAGTTGTTGATCATCGCCCTGGCAATCGCCACGCGCTGCTGCTGGCCGCCGGACAGTTCGTTGGGCTTGTGGCCGGCGCGTTCGCCCAGCCCGACCGCAACGAGGGCCTGGCGTGCGCGCTCGTTGCGCTCGGCCGGCGGCACCCGCGCGTAGCCCAGCGGCATGGCCACGTTCTCCAGCGCGCTCAGCCGCGGCAGCAGGTGGAAACCCTGGAACACGAAGCCGATCTTGTGCAGGCGCAGGTCGGCCAGTTCCTCGGCGTCGAGCCACGACACATCCTCGCCATCGCAGAGGTAGGTACCGGTGGTCGGCTTGTCGAGGCAGCCGATCATGTTCATCAAGGTCGACTTGCCCGAGCCGGACGGCCCCATGATGGCGAGGAATTCGCCGGCTTCCACGCGCAGGTCCACGTCCCTGAGTGCCGCCACCTCGGCCTCGGTCCCAGCGTTGTAGATCTTGCTCATCCCGTGGATCTCGATTACCGGGACAGACCTGGCCTCCGGCTGCGCGTTCATTCGCGGGTCCGCTCGCCGGTGATGATCTGGTCGCCCTCGGCGATACCGCCGCCGGAGATCTCGGTACTGCTGCCATCGCTGGCGCCGACCCGGACCATGACCGGCTGCGGCTTGCCGTCGACCAGCTTGTACAGGGTCGTGCGCCTGGCGTTGACCAGCGCGGAAAGCGCGGCATCCCATTCCTTCCTGCGCGCCTCGTCCAGGCTGTCGCGGAACGCGGCGAAGTCTTCCTTCATGCGCGCGGCCATCCGCTGCCGGACCTGCGCCTGCATGTTCGCGTTGTTGCCGCCGGTCATCACCACCGGTCCCGGCGGGCCGAAGCCACCACCGCCCTGCGCCGCGGTATTGCGGCGCGCCTCCTGGCGTTGGCGGATCGCGGCCAGGGCCTCGTCGAATTTCGCCTGCTGTGTCGCGTCGAGCTTCAGTCCGGTGGCGACACGGGCCAGGTCGTCGGCCATACCGCCACCCGGGCGCTGCCCGGCCTGGGCCGGCGCCTGTCGCGGTGCCGGTGCGCCGATGCCACCGGCCGCCGGGGCGCTGGCCGGCTTGAAGCGCAACGCGGCGTTGGACACCTTCAGCACGTCGTCGCGCTTGCTGACTTCGATCTCGGCGTTGACGGTCAGACCCGGCAGCAGGGTGCCGTCGGCATTGTCGACGTTGACCACCACCGGATAGGTCACGACGTTGTTCGTCGTCGTGGCCGACAGGCGCACCTGCTGCACCTCGCCGTGGAACTGGCGGTCGGGGAAGGCGTCGACGGTGAAGGACACGCTCTGCCCCGGCTTGACCTGGCCGATGTCGGCCTCGTCCACGGCCAGCTCGATCTTCATCTGCGACAGGTCTTCGGCGATGGTGAACAGCTCCGGTGCCTGCAGGCTCGCGGCCACGGTCTGGCCGGGTTCGATGCTGCGGGTCAGGACCACACCGTTGACCGGCGAACGGATCACCGTGCGGTCGAGGTTGACCCGGGTGGTCTGGGTCGCCGCGGTCTGCTGCTGGATCTGCGCCCGGGCCGAGGCGACCTGGGCGCTGGCCTGGTCTAGCGCGGCCCTGGCCAGGTCCACGTCGCTGCGCGCGACCAGCTGACGTTGCACCAGCTCGGCCTTGCGGTTGTAGTCCAGCTGCGCGTTGCGCTGGGTCGCCAGGGCCTGGTTGAGGCTGGCGCGCGCGTTGGCGATCTGCGCGTTGCCCTGCTCGATCTGGGTCTCGTAGGTCTTCGGATCGATCCGGGCCAGCACCTGGCCCTCCCTGACCTCGTCATTGAAGTCGGCCAGCACTTCCAGCACCTGGCCGGAAATCTGGCTGCCGACGGTCACCGTCGAGATCGCGCTGAGCGTGCCGGTGGAGGAAATCGCCACGCGGATGCTGCCGCGTTCCACCGGCGCGGTACGGAACGCGCCCTCGGTCTCCGCGGACCTGTGCTGGCGCCAGTACCAGATTCCGCCGCCCACGAGGGCTAATACGACAATACCCGCCACTACGCGCAACAGCGTGGAACGGGAGCGGGAAACCTGCGGACGGGGCGATCGGCTCATGCGCGCATCTTGGGTAGGGGTCGCACACTCTAACGCCCGGTCTGGCGCCGGGTTGACGCGATCAGGGCGGCTGCCGGAACGG
>JAGHZW010000111.1:149985-150914 GCA_017745195.1 Pseudoxanthomonas sp.
TCATCGCCTGCCCCTGCGCACTGGGCCTGGCCATGCCGATGCCGGTATCGCTCACGGTCACCCCGGCGGGGTCCACCGTCACCGCGACCGTGCCGCGGTCGGTATAGGCACAGGCATTGCGCAACAGGTTGCCGATCACCACGTGCAACACCCGCGGCGGCGCGTACAGCTGCGGCCGGCCGTTGCAGTGCACGTCGAGCACCACCGGCTTTTCTCCCAGCAGCATGCGCGCGCTTTCGGCCTCCTCCTGAACCACGTCGCAGACATCGAACCATTCGCTCTGCGGCTCGACGCCCGACTCGCGCGCCAGGATCAGGAACGCATCGATCACCGCCTCCATGTCCCGGCCCGAGCGCTGGATCCGCTGCAGGCTGCGGACCACGCGCGGCGGGACCTCCGGCTCGTCCAGGGCCATGTCGCTGGCCACGCGGATAACGGTCAGTGGCGTGCGCAGTTCGTGACTGGCGTCGCGGGTGAAGTTGCGCTCGCGCTCGAGCTGCGCTTCGACCCGCCCACCGAGCGAATGCAACGCGCGCGCCAGCTGGCGCGCCTCACCCTCCACGTCGGCCGGCAGGCGGTCCGGCGCAAGCGCGGCGATGTCGGGATGGCGCGGATCCCAGCGCGAAACCTGTCGTGCCAGCCAGGCCACCGGCGAAACCAGGCGCTTGGACGCCTTGTAGGTCAGCCAGGTCACGCCGTAGATCGCGAACAGGGTCAGCATCGCCGGCAACACCGCGAACCACAGCGCCACCCGCGTGGCCTGCTCGCGCAGGTAGACCAGGTAGAGCGTGCCGGCCTGGCGCTGGTCGACCCAGACCAGCTCTCCTTCGTCGGGCAGGTCGTGGAAGCCGGGCGTCAGCGGACGCAGATGGGTCGGCAGCGTGTACGTGGAAGAGCGTACGATCGACGTGCACATCCGTCGCCTGCGC
>JAGHZW010000112.1 GCA_017745195.1 Pseudoxanthomonas sp.
CCCAGGCCACGCCGGCCTTGGCGGCGAAACCCTCCAGCGCCCTGGTCGGCCGGCCTTCGGCGTCCAGCGCGATGTTCAGGTACGGACCGAGCACCTCGGAGGCCTGTTCCGGCTGTTCCACATCGACTGCCGGCAGCAGCGCGGCCAGCCGGCGCGGGGTGTACAGCGGCCGCGCGTCACCGGCCTCGAAGCCGATCCCGCGCTTCTCCAGCGCGGCGACCACGCCGTCGAAAAATGCCTGGGCCAAGCCTGGCAGGGCCTTGACCGGAAGTTCCTCGGTGCCCAGTTCGATCAGCAGGGGGCGCATCAGTGGATCCATGGAAAAAACGTCCGCTCAGTTCGTGGGGGCGTCGAAGGCGACGTGGAACTGCCGGAACACCGGCAGCGATTCGTAACGGTCCAGGCGCGCCAGCAGCGCCGGATACGGAGACAGGTCGAACGGCACCGCCTCGCGCGCGAAGGTGCAGGCGCAGGCGAAGGTGATGTCGGCCTGGGTCATGCGGTCTTCCACCAGCCACTCCGCGCCGGCGCGTTCGATGCAGTGCGCTTCCAGCGCGGCCAGCGCGCCGTCGACCTGCCCGCGGCAGCGCTGCAGCCACGGCCCATGGTGCATGTC
>JAGHZW010000113.1 GCA_017745195.1 Pseudoxanthomonas sp.
CTCGCCGAAGCTGCGCTGGCCGTAGAGCTCGTCGATGGTCAGGGCGACGTCGCCGATGGCACCGACCACCAGCGCAAGGCCGCCGGCGCCTCCGCCGTGCGTGCCGTGCTGTTCCGGAGCAGGCGTATGGTTATGCGCTGCGGTCATGGCGGCCCTAGGTTAGCGCGGTCGGAATGGGATGGGTGTGTTGCCGGCGTCAGCGCAGGGCCGACTGCAACGCCTTGCGGATGATCGCGGCGGCCTCGTCGCCGGGCGCGGCGGCATCGCGGGCCATGCGCGCGGCCTCGGCCGGCTTGTAGCCGAGCTGCTGCAGCGCGGTGACCGCATCGGCGACCGGATCGCCTGCCGTCGCCGGCATGCCGGCCGATCCCCCGCCCGCCAGGTCGGCGGCGCGATCGCGCAGTTCCACGACCATGCGCTCGGCGGTCTTCTTGCCGATGCCGGGGATGCGGGTCAGCGCGGTGATGTCGCCGGCCTGCACCAGCCGCGCGAACTCGTCCACGCTCACCCCGGACAGCACCGCCAGCGCGATCTTCGCGCCGATGCCGCTGACCTTCTGCACGTCGCGGAACAGGCGCCGCTCGCCTTCGCGGTTGTGGACGTAGCGGCGGGCCAGGACGCGCACGGCCAGGCAG
>JAGHZW010000114.1 GCA_017745195.1 Pseudoxanthomonas sp.
GCGGCCGGAAACGGTGATCGCGGCGTGCCGGTCGTCGAGCCGGTGCGAGAAGTTGCTGCTGGTGGCCGGAGTCCAGCCGGCGCGGGACAGCTCGCGGATGTTCTCGATCAGCAGCCGGGCCAGCTCGCCGAGGCGGGCGGTGTCGTAGGGGACGGAAGCGGTGGCGTTCATCCGCCGATTCTACCGTCCCCCGTGCCCGGCTCCCTTACCGCGACGCGCGCAGGCGGCTGTGGCGGTAGCCGTAGGCGGCGTAGATCACGAAGCCGGCCGCGGTCCACACGCCCATCAGCATCCAGTTGTGCGCGGTCATCGCCGACAGCAGCAACGCGCAGCTGAGTACGCCCAGGCTGCAGATCAGCCAGGCGCCGGGGATCCGGAACGGCCGCGGCAGGTCGGGCTGGGTCCGGCGCAGGACCAGCACGCCGATGCAGACCGTGGCGAAGGCCAGCAGCGTGCCCATCGACACCAGCTCGCCGAGCAGGCCGATCGGCAGGAAGCCGGCCAGCAGCGCGGCGAAGATGCCGACCAGGATCGTGCCCACGTACGGGGTCTGGAACTTCGGGTGGACCTTGGCGAGGAACGGCGGCAGCAGGCCGTCCTGGGCCATCGAATAGAAGATGCGCGGCTGGCCCATCAGCATCACCAGGATCACCGAGGACAGGCCGGCGATCGCGCCGATCTCGACGATATGCTTGAGCCAGGCCAGCGACGGGTAGGCTTCCAGCGCGGTCGCCACCGGCTTGGGCGTGGACAGCTGCGGGTAGGGCAGCAGGCCGGTCAGCACCAGCGCGACGATGATGTAGATGATCGTGCAGATCACCAGCGAGCCGAGGATGCCGATCGGCATGTCGCGCTGCGGATTCTTGGCCTCGCCCGCGGCGGTGGAGACCGCGTCGAAGCCGATGTAGGCGAAGAACACCACCGAAGCGCCGCGGATGATGCCGTCCCAGCCGTACCTGCCCGGGCCTTCGTTGGCGGGAATGAAGGGTGTCCAGTTGTCCGGGTTCACGTACTTCGTGGCGAAGGCGATGAACAGCACGATCACCGTCACCTTGATCGCGACAATGATCGAGTTGACGAACGCCGACTGGGTGATGCCGACGTAGCACAGGCCGCTGATCGCGGCGATGATGCCGACCGCCGGCAGGTTGATCAGGCCGCCGGTGTAGACGATCGCGCCGTCGACCACGTTCAGCGGCGCTGCGGCCAGCGACGTCGGCAGGCCGATGCCGAGGGTGGTCAGCAGGCTGTTCAGGTAGCCGG
>JAGHZW010000115.1 GCA_017745195.1 Pseudoxanthomonas sp.
GCAAGGACGTGGCCCGGGCGATCAAGCAGTACAAGATCGATCCGGAGAAGGCGAACCCGGTAGGGGTTTGAGGGGCGGCGAAAGTTGAGAAAAAAGCGGCCTTTGGGCCGCTTTTTTTATGGAGCCACTTCCATTTCGCGCGAAGTCAAGAGCGCGTCGAGGCGATCTGCGCCGAACTTCTTGCTCAGTGAGTCAATAAATGCAGGCTCAACACTCGCCACATGAGCAATCATTCCTCGGAGGGCTGACATCTCCTCCGGCTCAATTTGTCCCTGTAGTGCGAGATGGACCTTAGTTTTTAGACTTCGCTTCAAATCTCGTCCTACAGAGAGCTTGCGCTGAGGTGTCACGTTTATACCCGTGACAGCCATGCGGCGCTTTCTTGAAAGGTGTTGAGTTTTTCTGTCGTTGATTGTGAGGTAGGGGAGGAGCTTCGCAGTCTGATGCTTAAAGGTGTGCTCTAGGAGAGCTATCGCTTCTTTTGTGCGCCCAGAGAGATATATGTCATCCGCGTATCTGGTGTACGTCCCGCCGATGGCGCGGGCATGAGACTCCATCGCTTCATCGAAGCCATGGAGAATTGCGTTCGATAGGTGCGGAGAGGATGGCGCGCCGATGCTTAAGACCAATC
>JAGHZW010000116.1 GCA_017745195.1 Pseudoxanthomonas sp.
TGGATACGGGAACGATGCGGGTCTGATCGCCCGCTCGCGGCGCATCTCCATCCGTCCCGGCGAAGCGATTTACAACAGTCGTCGTGGCTGATCTCCCCGGGACCGCGCGTTGTTGCGTCCCACACAGATGTGAAATGCGGACGCTGCACCGTGCGCGGACAAGTTGCCAGGTGACGAGGTGCGACGCCCTTCGGGGCGAATGTCCCCCGGCGCCGATGAAACCGGCGCCTCCTCCTTTACTTCGCCCCGAACGGCATCGCACCTCGTCTTGATTCGTGGCTGACGCTTCCGGAAGCGGGAATGCGCACGCGGGACCATCCGTCCCGACAGATGGAAGATTCCGGTCCCGGTTGGATCGCGGAGCGGGGTGTATCGATCGCTGTCATCTCCAGGCGATGCGGGTGTCCTCTTCCGCGAATGTCCCCCGGCACCGCCCTACGGGCGATGCCCTCCTCCTTGATTTCGCTGCAGGGGACACCCGCATCGCACTCCGCGACGCCAAGTTCTTGCTTTTGCTATCCCGAGCAGGCTGCAAAGAAAACGGGCGGCACCTGCGTGCCGCCCGTCGACGTGAACCGCTTATAGCGAAGGCTCAGCCCAGCGAGGCCAGCCACTCGTCGTCCG
>JAGHZW010000117.1 GCA_017745195.1 Pseudoxanthomonas sp.
TCAGTGCCGACTTCGGCGACTGGCGTTTCAACGTACGCAGCTCCAACACCGAGCCGCTGTTGCGCCTGAACGTGGAGGCCCGCGGCGACGCCGCGCTGCTGCAGGCGCGTACCGACGAGCTGACCCGGCTGATCGAAGCCTGATCCGGGGACGGCGGGGACGCGTTGCCTGCAGTCCATGCCGGGCCGCACCATGTGCGGCCCCTCCCAAGTGACTGCGGTGTACGGACCGGAACGACGCCCGGCCCGGTCATGCTTCCAGGTCGCCGGTCAGGCGACGTCCGACAACTCTTCGATTACCCGCGCCAGGCCTTGCCGCCAATCGGGAAGGTCGATCCCGAAATCGCGGCGCAGACACGTGGTGTCAAGGCGGGAGTATGCCGGCCGCCGCGCAGGCGTGGGGTAGTCAGCCGTGGTGATCGGCACGACGGCGGGCGCTCGCGGCAGCAGGCCCGCGGCCAGCGCATCGGCGAAGATCGCTTCGGCGAAACCGTGCCAGCTGGTCTCGCCATCGGCGACCAGGTGCCACGTGCCGCTGACCGTGCGGCCGCCCGCCAGCGCCCGTGCAAGCGCCGTGGCGGTGACGTCTGCGATCAAGGCGGCCGGCGTCGGCGAACCGGCC
>JAGHZW010000118.1 GCA_017745195.1 Pseudoxanthomonas sp.
AGGACGACGCGGTCCTCGGCGCGATCGACATCGCCATCGGCAAGGCCCGCACCGCGGCGCTGTTCCGCGCCCCGACCGAAGCGCTGTGGGACTACGCCAGGCCCGGCGGCCCCTCGCCTGGCCTCGAGAACAGCAATGGCGGACTGGTGGTGTTCCCCGGCGGCCTGCCGCTGTTCGACGCGACCGGCCAGCTGCTCGGCGCCATCGGCGTCTCCGGTGGCGCGCCTTCGCAGGACCTCGACATCGCCACGGCCGCCGCCGCCGCGCTGGCCGCCTGACCTTCCCGCTTCCTCTTTCCCTTCCATCCCGACCCACCCAAGGAGACCACCATGAGCACCACCACCAACAACGCGAAGACCATCCTGATCACCGGCGCCGCCGGCGGCTTCGGCAAGGGCGCCGCCATCGGCATGGCCCGCAACGGCCACACCATCATCGCCACCGTGCACGTGTCCTCGCAGGTCACGCCGCTGCGCGAGGAGGTCGCCCGCCTCGGCCTGGCCGACCGGATCCAGGTCGAGCGCCTGGACCTGACCGACCCCTACGACATCAAGCAGGCGCTGAGCTGGGACTTCGACATCCTGTGGAACAACGCCGGCATGGGCGAAGCCGGCCCGGTC
>JAGHZW010000119.1 GCA_017745195.1 Pseudoxanthomonas sp.
AGGACGACGCGGTCCTCGGCGCGATCGACATCGCCATCGGCAAGGCCCGCACCGCTGCCCTGTTCCGCGCCCCGACCGAAGCGCTGTGGGACTACGCCCGGCCCGGCGGCCCCTCGCCTGGCCTGGAGAACAGCAACGGCGGGCTGGTGGTGTTCCCCGGCGGCCTGCCGCTGTTCGACGCGACCGGCCAGCTGATCGGCGCCATCGGCGTCTCCGGCGGCGCGCCTTCGCAGGATCTCGACATCGCCAAGGCCGCCGCCGCCGCGCTGGCCGCCTGACATCCCCCTCTTCCCTCTTTCCCTTCCATCCGGACCCACCCAAGGAGAACCACCATGAGCACCAACAACAACGCAAAGACCATCCTGATCACCGGCGCCGCCGGCGGCTTCGGCAAGGGCGCCGCGATCGGCATGGCTCGCAACGGCCACACCATCATCGCTACCGTGCACGTGGCCTCGCAGGTCACGCCGCTGCGCGAGGAAGTCGCCGCTCTGGGCCTGGCCGACCGGATCCGCGTGCAGCGCCTGGACCTGACCGACCCCTACGACATCAAGCAGGCACTGACCTGGGACTTCGACATCCTGTGGAACAACGCCGGCATGGGCGAAGCCGGCCCGGTC
>JAGHZW010000120.1 GCA_017745195.1 Pseudoxanthomonas sp.
CGGCTTCGGCAGGAACGGCGAGGACTGGCTCGGCTTCGTTTTCGTCGTCGACGGCTGGAGCGGCACGCCGCTGGAATCCAATCCGGAAGGCACGCTGGAGTGGGTCGAGGTCGAGCGCATTCCCGAGCTGCCGCTGTGGGACGGCGACCGCCAGTTCCTGCCGCTGGTATTCGATGCCGACCCGCGGCCCTTCCACGGGGTGATGCCCTACCGCGACGGGAAGATGGAATCCTGGAGCTTCTCGCGGCTCTGAGCCGCGCATTCTCGCGTGTTCCACGGAGTGCGCGCTTGTCCACACAGGGTGTGGAAAGCGGATGGAAAAGAATGTGGATAACCGCGCAGGCGGCTTGTGCCGCAATGCTGTCAAGATCCATGGCGAAAATTTGACCAGCCGGTGACGCGCAGGTGTCCGTGTTTTCCACACCCCATGTGGATGAGTTGCGGACAATCGTGTGGATAACCGTCGGCACGCCTTGCGGGGCGGGGTCGTCAAGAGGGTTGGCGGAAAAATGACCAGGCGGTTGCAGCGTCCGCGCTGCGCCGCCGAGGTTCCACGCGGCGACGGCGCCGCGGTGCGCTCAGGCTTCGAGC
>JAGHZW010000121.1 GCA_017745195.1 Pseudoxanthomonas sp.
GAATTCGCCGAGAAGATTGCAGACGGCTCGAAGACCGTTGAGCTACGTAAGCGGTTCCCTGCTGTCCCTACAGGTACCTGGATTTATTTGTACGTCACGCTCCCGGTTGGCGCAGTTCTTGGTCGGGCAAAAGTAGTTGATATAGATGCCGCGAAGCCTTCGAAGCTATGGAGGCGCCATCATGCAAGAGTCGGAATTTCTCAAGAGCGATTCAATGATTACTTTAATGGACGTGATGAGGGATACGCGGTACATCTCGCACAGTACGAATCGCTTTCTCCCATGAGCTTAGACGGTCTCCGTAAGGCGATGAATGGATTTGTTGTGCCGCAAAACTATCGATTTCTGGATAGCTCAGATCAGGCCGCAATCCATCTGGCAACGAAGGACACTGATCGTCCCAGTCGTGAAACCAAAAGTCGCTCGCGTACAAGTGGGGGAAGGTGATGAAGCGCGTCACCGGCATCGGCGGAATCTTCTTCAAGGCGAAGGACCCGAAGGCCCTCGCCGCGTGGTACAAGGATGTGCTCGGCTTGCCGCTGGCGGACTGGGGCGGGGCGATGCTGGACTACGACGCGCCCGGCCATCCGCCGATGCTGGTGTGGAACGCC
>JAGHZW010000122.1:0-5432 GCA_017745195.1 Pseudoxanthomonas sp.
CGCCGGCAGGATCCGCGCCGTGCGGTGGACTGGTTCAGGCCCATGCAGTACAGCGACAGCGCCGCCGGACTGCGGCCGAACCACTCGGCCGCGGTGACGAGGTCCTGCGCCGGCACGCCGCAGATCTCGGCGGACATGCGCGGCGTGTAGTCGCGCAGCAGCTGCTTGAGCTCGGCGAAACCGGTGGTGTGGTTGGCGATGAAGGCCTCGTCCAGCAGGCCTTCCCAGACCAGGTGGTGGAGCATGCCGTTGAACAGGGCCACGTCGGTGCCCGGCTGGATCGGCAGGTGCAGGTCGGCCATGGCGGCGGTGTCGGTGCGGCGCGGATCGACCACGATCCAGCGCACGTCCGGGTCGTGCGCCTTCGCTTCTTCCAGCCGGCGGAACAGCACCGGATGCGCGTAGGCGGCGTTGCTGCCGGCGAACAGTACGGTCTTGGCGTGTTCCAGGTCCTCGTAGCAGGTCGGAGGGCCGTCTGCGCCGAAGGCCAGCTTGTAGCCGGCCACCGCGCTGGACATGCACAGGCGCGAGTTGGTGTCGATGTTGTTGGTGCCGAGCAGGCCCTTGGCCAGCTTGTTGAAGACGTAGTAGTCCTCGGTCAGCAGCTGGCCGGAGATGTAGAACGCGACCGCGTCGGGGCCGTGGCGCTCGACGATGCGCGCCAGGCGCTCGGCCACCGTGTCCAGGGCCAGGCCCCAGTCCACCGCACGGCGCGGATCCTGCCGGCGGTTGCGCAGTTCCGGCACCAGTACGCGCCCTTCCGTGTTGCGCGCGCTGTCGGCCAGGGTCCGGCCCTTGCTGCACAGCCGACCGAAGTTGGCCGGATGCGCCGGATCGCCTTCCACACCAGTGATGCGTTCCCCGGCGGCGGTGGGTTCGCTGTGGATGAGCACGCCGCAGCCGACGCCGCAGTAGCAGCAGGTCGAGCGCGTGGTCCGGCGCTCGCCGGGTTGCAGCGGGGCGCCGGCTCCGTCCATCAGGCGAGCGCCTCCACGGCGGCAACGCCATTCACGATGGGCGACAGCGACAGCCACACTTCGCCGTCGCGCAGCTGCACCGGGTACTTGCGTGCGCAGCCCACGTCCGGCGCGCAGGCCTGGCCGCTGTCGAGCTGGATGTTCCAGCCATGCAGCGGGCAGCTCACGGTGTCGCCGCTGACAATGCCCTGCGACAGCGGGCCGCCCTTGTGCGGGCAGCGGTCGGCGAGTGCGAACACGCGCGTGGCGGCCGGCCGGAACAGGGCGATGTTGTCGCCGCCGCCGCATTCGAGCACGCGCGAGCCCAGCAGCGGGATGTCGTCGACCGTGCAGACGCGGACCCAGGTTTCATCGGCTGCGTGCATCTCAGTCCTCCAGGGCCACGGCGATCTGCCGGTCGGGTTTTGGTGCGTCCAGCTTCAACGGTGCGTACTCGCGCGCCTGGGTGCCGGCGATGCGCGCGGCCCACGGATCGGGCAGGCCTTCCAGCGCGAACAGCAGGCGTTCGTACAGCGCTCGGCGGCTGGCCGCGTCCTCGACCACCTTCTGCTTCACGTACTCGAGGCCGACGCGCTCGAGGTAGTGCACGGTGCGATCGAGGTAGTAGGCCTCCTCGCGGTATAGCTGAAGGAAGGCGCCGGTGTATTCCTTCACCTCGTCGGCGCTCTTCACCTTGCACAGGAAGCGCGCGACCTCGGTCTTGATCCCGCCATTGCCGCCGACGTGAATCTCCCAGCCCGAGTCGACCGCGATGATGCCGACGTCCTTGATTCCCGATTCGGCGCAGTTGCGCGGACATCCGGACACCGCCAGCTTGACCTTGTGCGGGCTCCACATGTTGGCCAGCATCGTCTCCAGGTCGATGCCCATCTGCGTGCTGTTCTGGGTGCCGAAGCGGCAGAACTCGCTGCCTACGCAGGTCTTCACCGTGCGGATCGACTTGCCGTAGGCGTGGCCGGAGTTCATGCCCAGGTCGCTCCACACGCCGACCAGGTCCTCCTTCCTCACTCCGAGCAGGTCGATGCGTTGGCCGCCGGTGACCTTGACCATCGGGATCGCGTACTTGTCGGCGACGTCGGCAATGCGACGCAGCTCGGACGGATTGGTCACGCCGCCCTTCATCTGCGGCACCACCGAGAAGGTGCCGTCCTTCTGGATGTTGGCGTGCGCGCGCTCGTTGATGAAGCGGCTCTGCGGGTCGTCGACCGCTTCGCGCGGCCAGGTCGAGAGCATGTAGTAGTTCACCGCCGGCCGGCAGGTCGCGCAGCCGTTGGGCGTGCGCCATTCCATGAACGCGTAGGCCTGGGCATGGCTGACCAGGTGGTGTTCGCGGATCGCCTGGCGGACCTCGCCGTGGGTCAGCGACGTGCAGCCGCACACCGCCTTGGTCTTCGGCGTCTCCTGGAAGTTGGAGCCCAGGCAGTTCATCAGGATCTGCTCGACCAGGCCGGTGCACGAACCGCACGAGCTCGCCGCCTTCGTATGCTTCTTGACCTCGTCCACGGTGAACAGGCCCTGCTCGCGCACCGCCTTGACGATCGTGCCCTTGCACACGCCATTGCAGCCGCAGACCTCATCGCTGTCGGCCATGGTGATAGCGCGGTCCTGGCCGCCGGTGCCGGCGTCGCCCAGCGCGGTCTCGCCGAACGCCAGCGTGTCGCGGCGGTCGCCGACCACGCTGCCATCCTTGATCTGCTTGAAGTACCAGGCACCATCGCCGGTATCGCCGTACAGGCAGGCGCCGACCAGCTTGTCGTCGCGGATCACCAGCTTCTTGTACAGGCCGCCGGCCGGGTCGGAGAGCACGATCTCCTCGGTGCCTTCCCCGCCCATGAAGTCGCCGGCCGAGAACAGGTCGATGCCGGTGACCTTGAGCTTGGTCGAGGACACCGAACCCTTGTAGATGCCGATGCCGTAGGTGGCCAGGTGGTTGGCGCAGATCTTGGCCTGCTCGAACAGCGGCGCGACCAGGCCATAGGCGATGCCGCGGTGGGCGGCGCATTCGCCCACGGCATAGACGCGCGGGTCGTAGGTCTGCAGGGTGTCGTTGACCACGATGCCGCGGTTGCAGTGGATGCCGGCGGCCTGCGCCAGGGTGGTGTTCGGGCGGATGCCGGCGGCCATCACCACCAGGTCGGCCGGGATCTCCTCGCCGTCGGAGAAGCGCACCGCGGCGACTTCACCGGCCTCGTTGCCGATGATCTCGGTGGTCGAGGTGTTGAGGCGGAAATCCAGGCCGCGTCCGGCCAGCGACTTCTCCAGCAGCGCGCCGGCGACCGGGTCGAGCTGGCGCTCCAGCAGCCAGCCGGCCAGGTGCACGACGGTCACTTCCATGCCGCGCAGCTTCAGGCCGTTGGCCGCTTCCAGGCCGAGCAGGCCGCCGCCGATCACCACCGCGTGCTTCTTCACCTTCGCGGTGTCGATCATCGTCTGCGTGTCGTGGATGTCGCGGTAGCCGATCACGCCCTTCAGGTCCTTGCCCGGCACCGGCAGGATGAACGGCACCGAGCCGGTCGCCAGCAGCAGGCGGTCGTATTCGGCTTCGGTGCCGTCGGCGGCGATGACCTTGCGATGGACCCGGTCGATCTTCGTGATCTCCTTGCCCAGATGCAGGGTGATGCCGTTGTCGGCGTACCAGGACAGCGGATTGAGCACGATCTCGTCGAAGGTCTGCTCGCCGGCCAGCACCGGCGAGAGCAGGATGCGGTTGTAGTTCGGGTGCGGCTCGGCGCCGAACACGGTGATCTCGTACATGTCCGGCTGCAGCTTCAGCAGCTCTTCGAGCGTGCGGATGCCGGCCATGCCGTTGCCCACCACTACCAGTCTTGGCTTCTTCATCGTTGGTTCCGGTTGTGCGCGCCCGCCAGGGTGCGCGTCATGAAGGTGCTGCAGGGGTCTTCGGCGTAGTCCGCGAACGGGCCGCACACCTCGAAGCCGTAACGCCGGTAGAGCGCACGCGCCGGCGCGAATTCCGGCTGGCTGCCGGTTTCCAGGCTCAGGCGGCGGTACTCGCGCTGCTCGGCTTCCCCGAGGATCCGCCGCATCAGCGCGCCGGCGACGCCACGGCCGCGATGGGCCGCGCCGGTGCGCATCGACTTGATCTCGCCGTGCCTTCCGTCGAGTTCGCGCAGGGCCGCACAGCCGAGCAGTTCGCCGCCCGCCCACGCGCTCCAGAAGGTGACGTCGGCCTGGCGCAGCTTGGCCAGGTCTAGCGCGTGCACGCTCTCCGGCGGCGAGATCCGGTACATCTCGTCCAGGTGCTCGCGCAGCAGCGCGGCGATCTCCGGACCGGTCAGCGGATCGACCACGATCTGCAGTTCCATGGATCAGACCCGCGCCGCGCCGGTGGCGGCCCAGTGCAGCCGCCAGCGCTGCTTGACCCCGACCAGGCACAGCGATGCGGTCAGCGCGACGGCCGCGAAGGCCCACAGCCCCGGCGCGTAGGAACCGGCGTGCTGCTTGACCACGCCCAGCCCGGCCGCGAGCAGGAAGCCGCCGACGCCACCGGCCATGCCGATCAGGCCGGTCATCAGCCCGATCTCGGCGCCGAAGCGCTGCGGCACCAGCTGGAACACCGCACCGTTGCCTGCGCCCAGGCACAGCAGCGTCAGCACGAACAGCGCCACCGTCGCACCCGCGCCGCCGATGCCCAGCGCGGCGGTGGCGACCAGCACGGTAACGGCGACGTACACCATCTGCAGCGAGCGCGTACCGCCGATGCGGTCGGCGATCACGCCACCGAGCGGGCGCATCGCCGATCCGGCCAGCACGCAGGCCGCGGTGGCCCAGCCGGCGATCTTCGGCGCGAAGTCGAACTCGTCGTGGAAATAGCCCGGCAGCGCGCTGGCGAATCCGGCGAAGCCGCCGAAGGTGATCGCGTAGAAGAACATGAACCACCACGAGTCGCGGTTGCCGACCAGGACGCGCGCGTAGTCGCCCAGGGTCTTGCGCGCCACCGGCACCGGCGCGTCCTTGGCGCAGGTGGCGAAGATGGCCAGCACCAGCAGCAGCGGGATGGTGGCCAGGCCGAATACGTTCTGGTAGCCGAACGCGGTCGCCAGCGCCGGCGCGAACAGGGCGGCCAGCACCGTGCCCGAATTGCCGGCCCCGGCAATGCCCATCGCCGTGCCCTGGTGCTCCGGCGGATACCAGCGCGAGGCCAGCGGCAGGGCCACGGCAAAGGAAGCGCCGGCCACGCCGAGCATCGCGCCCAGCAGCAGCACCTGGGACAGGTTGTGCACGCCGACCTGCCAGGCCACCAGCAGGGCCATGATCACCACCGCCTGGGCGAGGATGCCGGTGCGACGCGCGCCGATGCGGTCGGCGAGCAGGCCGAGGAACAGGCGCAGCACCGCGCCGCACAGGATCGGCACCGCCACCATCAGCGCGCGCTGCTGTGTGTCCAGCTGCAACGCCTGCGCGATCTGCACCTGGCCGACCTGGCCGTCGAACGGC
>JAGHZW010000122.1:5460-13576 GCA_017745195.1 Pseudoxanthomonas sp.
AGAGGAACGCCGACAGCAGGGTGGGCGCGTGCCCGGCTTTCCAGAAGGATCGGTTCATGCCACGCCATCTCCGGGTTGGCCGTCCCGTGGGGGAAGCGGCGGTGTGGATGAAAAAAAAGCGCCTCCCGGTTCGCACCGGAAGACGCCGTTGTCTCGGGTGGCCGGGCCGCCGTTGGCCGGGCTACCAGGTCAGGTTGTGGACGGCCACGCCGTTGTGTCCGCATCCATGGCTACGCAACCGCCGTGCCAAGTTGTGGCGCAGTGCAACATCCAATTAAAAAGCCAGCCGTTTCATCGACTTGCATCGCCCAAGCGCAGTCGCAGTCGGAGCCGCGGAGAGGCGCCGCCGGCATGCGTGCACCGGCCCGGTGCAGGCTGGCACTGCGCGAGTGCGTCTTGCACCAGCGACGCGCAAGCGATCGCGTGGAAGCGTGTGCGCAGGTCGAGGAGCGGAACAGTCCGGCATCCGGCGAACCACGCCACGGCAGCTGGATGACTGATCCTGCCGGATCGCCTTTCCCACGTGCTGTGCGAAGTCGCAGGGTCAGCCGTTCGGCCGCCGGGACGACGGCGCCCAGGATGACGCGGTAAAGGAACGCGACCGCGGCGATGCGATCAGGAAGACGCGAATGCCGCGCCGGTTCCGGTTTCGTCGAGCGGCAGTTCCACGCCCACCCGCACCGCGGCCTCGCGATAGCCGTCGAGCCGGTACACGTCGGCCAGCCACGCGTCGCCGTCGTCGGTGGCGGCCGGCGACAGCCAGCGCCAGCGGCGGAACTGCTGCAGGAACCAGCGTCCGTTCGACACCCGCGGCACGTTCGCCGCACCGCCGGCATGGAACTGCAACGCCTCGTCCGCCGGCACGTCCGCGCGCGGCAGCAGGCCGGCGGCCAGGCGCTCGGCCGGCAGGCCGATCGCTTCGGGCGCGGCCAGCCAGTGCGCGGCCTGCTCGCGGTTGCCGACATCGGCGTCGAGCCAGCGGCAGGCATCGAGCACCGTGGCGGTCAGGGCGGTGGCCAGTTCCGGCTGCAGCGCGGCGAAATCGCGGCGGCAGGCCAGCACCTTTTCCGGATGGCCGGGCCAGGCCTGGCCGCTGCGCAGCACGCGGCGGCCGGCGCCGGTCGCTTCGGCCTGTTCGCCCCACGGCTCGCCGGCACAGAAACCGTCGAGTTCGCCGGTCGCCAGCGCCTGCGGCATCTGCGGCGGCGGCAGGGTCACCGCCTCGACGTCGAGCATCGGGTCCACGTCCTGCCGCGCCAGCCAGTCGTACAGCCACAGTGCGTGGGTGCCGGTCGGGAAGGTCTGCGCGAATACCGGTCGCCGCGGCAGCGTGCGCAGCACCTCGGCCAGCGGACGGCCGGCCGCCAGCGCATCGGCCAGCACCGACGACACGGTGATCGCCTGGCCATTGCGGTTCAGGCCGAGCAGGATCGCCAGGTCCGCGCGCGGTCCGCCGATCCCGGTCTGCACGCCGAGCACCATCGCTTCCATCGCGTGCGCCGCGTCCAGCTCGCCGGACAGCAGGCGGTCGCGCAGTCCGGCCCAGGACGCCTGGCGGTGCAGGCGCAGCTGCAGGCCGTGGCCACGGTCCAGGCCCAGCCGTACCGCCACGTGCAACGGTGCGGCATCGAGCAGCGGCATGAAGCCGATGTCGAGCGGACGCGGATCGGCGGGTGCACGGGTCGTCATCGCGGGTTCGTCCGGTGGTTCATGCGGGTCGCTCGCCTCATCCAAGCAGATCGGCCATCGACAGGATCCGCCGGGCCACGTCGGCGAGCTTCAGACCCTGCCTCATCGCCTGCTGGCGCAGCGCGGCATAGGCCTCGGCCTCACCCATCCCGCGCCGCTCCATCAGCAGGGCCTTGGCCCGGTCGATGTCCTTGCGGTCGCCCAGCTTCTGTTCCAGTTCGTCCAGCCGGTGGCGCACGTGCGACTGCTGCTCGAAGCGGGCCATGGCCACGCGCAGCACCGGCGCCAGCCGCGCAGGCGAAAGCCCGTCCACGACATAGGCGGCCACGCCGGCGCCGATCGCATCGCGGATCAGGCCGTCGTCGTCGTCGGCCGAGAACATCACCACCGGCCGCGGCGCGTGCCGGTGCATCATCGCCAGCTGTTCCAGGGTGTCGCGCGAGGGCGAGTCGACGTCGAGGATGACCACGTCCGGCTGCCGGTCCTGCACGGCCTTGAGCAGCCCGGTGGCAGCGGCCACGTGCGGCAGCACCTCATGGCCGGCATCCCGGAGCGCCTGCTCCAGTTCGGCGATGGGTTTGTCCGTGTCGTTGACCAGCAGGACGCGAAGCATCGGGCGGCGGGGTGCGTGGGGATCCGCCTCCGATGTTGCCATGCAACAAGAAGCGGCGGCGAGCCCTCGTGCCGGCCGGGCCGCGCTTGCGCCGGCCACCGCGCGTCCCGCGGTGCCGGCTCGCCACCGCGCCGGCCGGCTACAGGTGGAACATGGCCTTGGCCAGCATCGCGATCGCCAGCACGTGCAGCAGCACGCTGCGGTGCAGGCGCCGCGAACGGCGCCCGTCCAGCCGCCCGTGCCGCTGCCAGTACATGGCGGTGAGGAAGTGGCCGAAGACACTGGCCGCCAGCGTGATCTTGATCGACAGCAGCAGGCCGAAGGTACTCGCCAGCGGTTGCGCCAGCGCGCCGCGGTGGTGCCAGGCCAGGCCGATCCCGGCCAGGTACAGCAGCGCCAGCACCCACGGCATCACCGCGCGTGCCTGGGTGGCGAAGGCCGCTTCCAGGCGACGACCGCTGGCGGCAGGCAGGCGCCGGCGCACGCCGGGCAGGAACAGCACCTCCACCAGCACGGTGCCGATGAAGGCGATCGCGGCGAGGAGATGGCAGAGCAGCAGCAACAGGTAGGTCATGGCGCCAGCGTGGACCGCCCGGTACGGCATCGCCTTGATCCGGGTCAGGCCATGATGAAACCATCATCCTGCTGAAGGAATCCGCCGCAACCGCCGTGGATTGACCTGCATCAAGGACACGCCCAGCCCCCGGCCATAGCCTGTCCCCATGGCCACCCTGTCCTCCCTCTTCGATCCCCGGCTGCTCCAGCGCTACGACGTGCCGGGGCCGCGCTACACCTCGTACCCGACCGCGCCGCAGTTCACCCCCGGCTTCGGCGAGACGGAACTGCGCCAGGTGGCGGCGGCCAGCAACGGCGATCCGATCCCGCGGCCGATCTCGCTGTACCTGCACATCCCGTTCTGCACCAGCCCGTGCTTCTACTGCGGCTGCAACCGGATCATCACCCGCGACAAGAGCCGCGGCGAGGCCTACCTGACCCGGCTGTACCGCGAGATCGCGATGGCGTCCTCGCTGTTCGACCGCGACCGCGACGTCGAGCAGGTCCACTTCGGCGGCGGCACGCCCAACTTCCTCAACCCGGCGCAGATCGCCGAGGTCGTGGACGTGCTGCGCCGGCACTTCTCGTTCGCCCGCGGCCCGAAGATGGACTGCTCGATCGAGCTGGACCCGCGCTTCGTCGACCCGGACGAGATCGGCCAGCTGGCCCAGATCGGCTTCAACCGCGCCAGCCTCGGCGTGCAGGACTTCGACCCGGTGGTGCAGCAGGCGGTCAACCGCGTGCAGGGCGTCGAGCAGACCCTGGGCATCATCGAGGCCTGCCGTACCCACGGCTTCCGCTCGGTCAACGTCGACCTGATCTACGGCCTGCCCAGGCAGACCCTGGAAGGTTTCTCGCGCACCCTGGACATCACCCTGGCCGCGCGCCCGGACCGGCTGGCGATCTACGGCTACGCGCACATGCCGCAGCTGTTCCGCCCGCAGCAGCGGATCAACGCCGACGACCTGCCCTCGCCCGAGACCAAGCTGGACCTGCTGCGCCTGGCGATCGACAAGCTCGGCCAGGCCGGCTACGAGTACATCGGCATGGACCACTTCGCCCTGCCCGAGGACGAGCTGGCCCGGGCCCAGCGCGATGGCGGCCTGCACCGCAACTTCATGGGCTACACCACCCACGCCGAGAGCGACCTGGTCGGCCTCGGGGTCAGCGCGATCAGCCACATCGGCGCCAGCTTCAGCCAGAACCCGCGCGACATCGGCAGCTGGGAGCAGGCCATCGACGCCGGCCACCTGCCGGTCTGGCGCGGCATGCGCATGGACGAGGACGATGTGATCCGCGCCGATGTGATCCAGGCGCTGATGTGCCACGGCGAGCTGGATTTCGACGCGCTCGGCAAGCGCCACGTGATCGACTTCCGCGACTATTTCCGCGGCGCGCTGGAGCGGATCGCGCCGCTGCAGGACGACGGCCTGGTCGAACTCGACGCCCGCGGCCTGCATGCCACCTCGCGCGGACGGCTGCTGCTGCGTATCATCGCCATGTGCTTCGACCGATATCTCACGCCCGCCGCCGACGTGGCCACACCCCGGTACTCGCGCACCGTCTGACGCTGACGGGGTCCTGCGCATGAGTCTTCCCGGCGTTGTCTTCCCGCGTACCGGCCCCGGCGTCATGGCCGATGACGGCGATGCGCTGACCTTCTGCTCCACCTGCGCCTTCTCCCAGGCCTGCCTGTCCGAGGGCATGGACAAGCACGCGCTGCTGGACCTGCACGTGCTGGTCGAGCACGTCGGCCCGCTGCATCCGGGCGAACACGTGTTCCGCGAGGGCGACCCGTTCACCGCGATCGCCGCGGTCCGCGCCGGCACGGTCAAGACCTACCAGATCGACCGCAACGGGCATGAACAGGTCCTGGGCTTCCACCTGCCCGGCGAGGTGATCGGGCTCAACGGCATACACGGCGACCGCTATCCCTGCAATGCGGTGGCGCTGGACACGGTGATGCTGTGCCGGTTCTCGTTCCCGAAGATCGCGCTGCTGGCCCAGCGCCTGCCGAACCTGCAGGCGCACCTGTTCAAGCTGATGAGCCGCGACATCGGCGTGGCCTCGCTGTTCGCCCGCGACAACACCGCCGACGAGCGCATGGCCGCGTTCCTGCTCGGCCTGTCGCGCCGGCTGGCCGCGCGCGGCTTCTCGCCGCGCCGCTTCCAGCTGACCATGTCGCGCACCGACATCGCCAACTACCTGCGCCAGGCCCCGGAGACGGTCAGCCGCGTGCTGCGCCGGTTCGAGACCGAAGGCCTGCTGCACATCAAGCAGCGCGACGTGGAAATCGTCGACATGGAGCGCCTGGAAGCGCTGGCGCTGGCGGTCCTGCGCGAGTGACCGCCTAGTCCGCGGACGCGGGCGGGGCGATGTCCACCACTTCCTGCGCCGGCAGCGGCGGATCGCACGACCGCTGCCTTTCGTCGCGGAGGATGCCGACGATCTGGGCGACCACTTCCGGATCCTTGTAAAGCGCATGCCCGTAGTCGACCACCAGGGTCGAGGCGGCGCCCGGCAGCAGCGCGCTTTCCAGCGGCACCACGCCGTCGCCGCCCTGCCCGTGCAGGTTGCCGGCGATGGTGTGGTAGCGCACGCCGGGGGCCGGCAGCAGCGACTGGCCGGCGCGGCGCACCGGCTGCATCGCCTGCAGCGTGGTGATGCTGTTGAGCCGGGCGAAGCGATAGCTCTCCAGCAGCTCCGGCTTCACTGCGTCCGGGTGCGTTTCGGCCAGGCGCCGCAGCGCCTGGATCTCCGGCGCGCGGCGTCCCACCAGGACCCGCGCGATCCGCCCGGTCAGGCTCGACGCGGTCGGACTGCCCTTGTGCGGCGAGGCCAGCATCACCAGTGAACACGCGCCCGGGTAGGGCTTGAGCAGGAACGTGGCGCGGATCCCGTCCACGTCCGTGGCCGCGCCCTGCAGCTGCTCCGGCGGCACCGTGAACGCGGCGTCCCACAGCACCCGGCCACTGTCGACGGTGAGCATCCGCGACACCACGCCGCCCAGGCTGTGCCCGACCAGCACCATCTTCTGCCGGGCCGGGTCGTCGCCTTCGGGATCGAGCAGCTCCCACATCCGGTCCAGGTAGGCGCGCACGCGCAGGCGCGAGACCAGCAGCGGCGCGTTGGTCTGGAACACGATGTGGACTACCTGGTAGGCGTCGCGCAGCTCCGGATCGGCCCAGATCGCACCGGACAGTTCGGACCAGATGATCGGGTTGCTGCCGAGTCCGTGGATCATCACCACCGGCACCTTGCGCGGATCGTAGTCGCGCAGCAGGTACACGCCGGCGCGACTGCCGATGCCCTGGCCGCCGAGCAGGCCGTAGATGCCCTGGCGCGGCAGTTGCGAGACCGATGCGCCGAGCGCGTAGAACGACAGCGCGTCGAAATAGAGCGGCACGTCGCGGCCACCGATCCGCGCCTGTGGCATCCGTGCCGGATCGACGATGCGCAGCAGCAGCGTCCCGTCCGCGTCCTGTTCGATCCACGCCGTCGCCCACTGGTGGATGCCTTCGGCCGGATACAGCGCGCAGCGCGGGTCGTCGCTGCAGCGCGCGGTGCGCAGCACGACCGGCAGGCCGAAACCGGGCTGGCGGAAATTCCAGTCCGCCGGCAAAGCCACGTCCTGCGCGGGGATGACCGTGAGCGCGCCGCGGAACATCGCGCTCGCGCCCTCGATCCTGACCTCGACCTCGCGCCCGGCGATGCGCGCCGACCCCGGTGACCAGCCCTGCGGATGGCGGTGGAATTCGGCCAGCAGCGCCTCGTCGGAGCAGCGCCCGGCCAGGGCGATGCCCGCGTCCACCGGCGCGCCCGCCTCGCGCATGGCGGCCTGGGCGCTGGCCGCGCAGTCCAGCAGCAGCGACGTGCGATGCGGCGAATCGGCCAGGCGCGCAGCCTGCCGGGCCAGGGCCTCGGCATGTCCCAGCGAAGGCGATGCGTCCGACGGTGATGACGGTGATGACAGCGGAGCAGTCGCGCATCCCGCCAGCACAATCGCCAGCACAATCGCCAGCAGCCGCACCACCGCCAGGCATTCGCGCGGCCTGCCACTGCCATCCGCCGCGCCGGACGTGGAAGGGCGCCGTCCCTGGCACCGCCGCGGCTTCACCGCGGGCACATCCGTGAACGGAATGGCCGCCGGCGGGAGCATGGGTCCCCGACGCGCGGCCAGCGTGCAGAGGTCAGCGCGCGGCGACCGGCTGCGGCCGGCGCGGCGCCCGCCACAACCGCAACGCCTGCCAGCCGGCGCCGGCGAGATAGACCAGGAAGCCGATGCCGACCAGCATCTTCAGCGTCGCGTCCTCCGGTCCGCTGAACAGCGGCGCGCCGAGCGGCAGGCGCGTACCGGTCTCGGTCAGCCCGGGAATCAGGTGGAAGAACAGGGTCAGCGAGTAGCCGAGCACGGCCACGTAGCGCGCCAGCCCGCGGTCGGGATGCCCGAGGCATTCGGCGGCGAAGGCGACGGCGAGCACGACCAGGGTCAGGATCGCCAGCACGTGCGGCGGACCGAACCCGCCATGGCGGAAGATGAAAAGCCCGGTGACCGCGGTGAGCGCGGTCAACAGCACGTAGCCGCGACCGGAGCGGCTGGCGGTGCCGATCCGGCCATGCCTGGCCAGGGCCACGATCCCGCACGCCACGGCGAGCAGCGCGACCAGGGTATGCACTGTTCCGAACTGCGACAGGTTGAGCGTGTCCAGCATGGCGGCTCTCCAGGTGGCGGGGCGGGCCGTCCATGGCCCCTCGATCGATCTCCGGTGGATCGATGGATCGACGGTCAGGCGCGGGCGAACGCGAGCAGGTCGGCGTTGAGCTGCTCACGGCTGGTG
This sequence comes from Pseudoxanthomonas sp., assembly GCA_017745195.1. Classification (GTDB taxonomy): domain Bacteria; phylum Pseudomonadota; class Gammaproteobacteria; order Xanthomonadales; family Xanthomonadaceae; genus Pseudoxanthomonas. The sequence goes on from JAGHZW010000122.1 coordinate 13,156, forward strand.
TCGCCCAGCGAGTGCGAACCGCCCTTGTAGATCTTCAGCGTCGCCCCCGGGACCAGCTTCGACGAAAGCATCGCCGCCGCGCCGATCGGCACGATCTGGTCGTCGTCGCCATGGATGATCAGGGTCGGCACGTCGAACTTCTTCAGGTCTTCGGTGAAGTCGGTCTCGGAGAAGGCCTTGATGCAGTCGTAGGCGTTCTTGAAGCCCGTCTGCATGCCCTGCGTCCACCACGCGCGGATGTTGCCTTCGGACACCTTCGCACCGGGACGGTTGTAGCCGAAGAACGGGCCGCTGGCCACGTCGAGGAAGAACTGTGCGCGGTCGGCCAGGTAGGCCTGGCGGAAGCCGTCGAACACCGACAGCGGCAAGCCGCCGGGATTGGCCGGGGTCTGCAGCATGATCGGCGGCGATGTAGGCGTGG
>JAGHZW010000122.1:13644-14820 GCA_017745195.1 Pseudoxanthomonas sp.
GTCTATCTCGCCGGCGCCGGCAATGACCAGTCGGCGCCGCTGGGGGTCGGCGATCGTGTCGTGTCCTGGATTGCGCATCGTCGGGCTTTGGCTCCGGCCACCGTGGCGATGCGCTGAGGGTGCGCCCTCGCCCCGGCAGCCGCTTGCACATCCGTGCGCGGCGCGCCGCGCCGCGTCAGAGCTGGAAGATGCCGCGCTTGATCGCGATGGTGACCGCGTGGGTGCGGTCGTTGGCACCGAGCTTGGACAGGATGCTCTTCATGTGCGCCTTGACCGTCTCCTCGGCGATGCCGAGGTTGCGCGCGACACGCTTGTTGGCGTTGCCGGCGGCCACTTCGCGCAGCACTTCCACCTCGCGGCTGCTGAGCGCTTCCTCGGCCATGTGCGCGGCCAGGCTGTCGGCGATCTCCGGCGGGATCCGGCGTCCGCCGGCGTGCACCATGCGGATCGTGTCGACCAGTTCGCGCCGCAGCATGCTCTTGAGCAGGTAGCCGTGGGCGCCGGCGCGGAACGCACGCACCGCCTGCACGTCGCCCTGGTAGGTGGTCAGCACCACGATCCGCGCCGCCGGATGGCGGGTGCGGATCGCCTGGATCGCGGTGATCCCGTCCATGCCCGGCAACTGAAGGTCCATCAGCACCACGTCCGGCCGGTGCCGGTCGTAGAGCTCCACCGCCTCGCTGCCGTCGGCGGCCTCGGCCTGCACGCGCATGTCCGGCTGCGTGCCGAGTACGGCGGCGATGCCCTCGCGCAGCAGCGGATGGTCGTCGACGACGAGTACCCGGATCGGCTCGCCGCTGTGGCTGGGGTCAGGAGCGCTGAAGGAGGCCATGGGGGGAAGGGGGATCAGGCCAGTCTGCTGCGGCGGAAGATAGCGCGCAGCCACGTCCAGCGCGAGGCCCGCAGGCAGGGACGGTAAGCGTTGCCGGCGGGGATCCGCAGCTCGACCTCGGTGCCAGCACCGGGACGCGACCAGATCCGCAGCTGCGCGCCGACCCGCTCGGCACGCTCGCGCATCCCGTGCAGGCCCCAGTGGCCGGCACGGCCGCCGCGCTCCAGGGTCTGGGCGTCGATGCCGCGACCGTCATCGACGATGCGCAAGCGCATCTCGCGCGCGCCGTAGCTGATCTCCACGCCGACCCGGCCGGCCTGGTCGAGGAAGTTGGCCATCTGCGA
>JAGHZW010000122.1:14865-55936 GCA_017745195.1 Pseudoxanthomonas sp.
TGGGCGTGGTCGATGCGCGAGAGTTTCGGCGTGGCGCTCCTGCAGGCGACCGCGGATGTGCCGGCCAAGCTGGCGCAGGCGCATCAGGTAGGCCAGCCACAGGCTTCCGGCGACGACCAGCACGCACAGCAGCATGAACCACCAGGTCTGGTAGAACTTCGGCATCACCGTGAACGCCAGGGTCGCGCCGGCCTCGTTCCAGATCCCGTCCTCGTTGGCCGCGGCGACGCGGAACACGTAGCGACCCGGGCCGACGTCGTTGTAGAACGCCACGCGCCGCGTGCCCGCGTCCTGCCAGGCCGAATCGTGGCCGTCGAGCCGGTAGCGGAAGCGCACCCGCTCCGGCATCGACAGGCTCGGCGCGGTGTAGGCGAAGCTGAGGTTGGACGATCCCGGCGGCAACTCCAGAGGCGCTTCGGTCCCGCGGTAGCGTCGTTCGCCGACCTGCAGCGACAGGATGTGCACCGGCGGCGGCAGCGGGTTGCGCCGGATCGAAGCCGGATCCACCGAGACCACGGCATTCGTCGTGCTGAACCACAGGCGACCGTCGTCGGCCTGTACCGCAGTGGGGATAGGGCGCAGCTGCGCGGCCACGCCGGGCAGCCCGTCGAGATGGTCGAACAGGCGGTGGACCGGCTCGCCGGCACCGGCATCGAACAGCCGCGCCACCTCGCCGGCAGCGATCCGGACCACGCCGCGCGCGCCATTGAGCCAGAGCGTGCCATCTGCGGCGCGCACGATCCCGGAGACACCGCGCAAAGCGCTGCCTTCCGGCGCAACCCGGCTGCGGATTCCGTCGCGCGCCGCCAGCGCGATCCCGCGCTCGCCGCCGATCCAGATGCCGGCCGCGTCCTCGTACAGCGCGGTCACGTTGCCGACCCGCAGGCCGTCGGCCGCATCGATGCTGCGCACTATCCCCGCGTCCGCGCCGGCGCCGACCACCAGGATCCGGCCGCGGACGAAGCCCATCCACAGCGTGCCGTCCGCGGCCGGGAGCAGGACCAGCGGCGAGAGGTCGCCGCGGAAACCGGGCAGGTCGCCCGGGCCCAGGTGCTGCCAGTGGCCGTCTCGAAGGCGGTAGATCCCCGGCGTGTTGAGCGACGCCCACAGCGATCCGCCGTGGTCCATGGCGATGGCCTGCACGCCCGACCAGCGTCCGACCGGCAGCGGCGCCACCCGCGACACGGCGCCGTCCTGCAGGCGCCACAGTCCGTCGGGCCCGCCGAGCCAGACCACGCCGGTACGGTCGCGGTACGCGGCGTTGATCGGCGGCGGCACCTCCAGCCAGTCGATCCCGGACCCGCGCAACGCCATCAGCGGATGGTTGCGGCTGCCGGCGAGGACGCGCCCTTCGGTGCCCGGCACCAGCGCGAAATCCTGCGCGCCGTCGGGCACCATCGCCGGCACCAGGTTGGAATGGCGGAAGCGGTCCAGGCCGCGGCTGCCGCCGACCCAGACGTTGCCCTCGCGATCCTCGATGACCGGCAGCAGGTTCTCCGAGCTCAGGCCCATCGACTGCTCGAAGTGCTGCACCGGGTCGCCGTCGCCGGCGCCTTCGCCGACGCTGGCCTGCGCCGCGTGCGGATGCGGCAGCCGGAACAGGCCATCGCCGAGCGTGGTCGCCCACAGGCTGCCGTCGCGATCGAACAGCAGGCCGGCCGAGGATTCGCCCAGCACCGGTTCGCGCCGCCCGGCAGCGGAAGTAACCAGCGGATGCACGCCGCCATCCAGGGTCGCCACCCAGAAGGTGCCGTCGGCGGCCTGCGCGATCTGCACCACGCGACCGGCGTGGGTCGCCGCGGTCTCGAACCGGTCGCTGCCCCGGCGCCGGAAGTGCACCGCATCGTCGCTCGCCACCCACAACGTTCCTTCCGCGTCCACGAACACGGTCCGCGCAACGCCGTCGGGCAGGCCCGCTTCCTCCGCCACCGGCTGCCAGTGCCCGTGGTCCAGCCGGAACAGGCCGGAGAAGGTCGCTGCCCACAAGGTGTCGTCGCGGTCCTGCGCGATCCGGTAGACGCTGCTGACCGGCAGGCCCTCGGCCTGGCCGTAATGCTGCATGTGCCCGTCGCGGAGGAAGCAGGCCGAACCGTAGCGGTAGCCGATCCACAGGCCGCCCCCAGGCGGGGCGTAGAGCGTGGAAATGTTCGTGGCCGGGAATTCCTGCCCGGCTTCAGGCTCCGCGCGCTCGAACTCCACGCCGTCGAATCGGAACAGCCCGACCTGGGTGGCCAGCCACAGGTAGCCGTCGGCGCTCTGCGCCAGTGCGGTGATGCCGCCGGGCGCGCCTTCGGTGACCGTCCAGGCGGTGTGGTGGAACTGGGCGATGTGGCGCGCCGGATCCAGCGCGCGTGCGCCGGGAATCGCCAGCAGCAGGGCCAGCGTCGCCAGCGCGCGGCGCACGCGGCGCCACGTCGCCGGCGACGCCGGGGGCGGTGGTGGCACAGGCACGGTCGGGGTGGGGGGTGTCATCCACGTATTCCAGCGTTGGGAGGACATCCGGTCCAGGCATTCCGGGGCCACCGCGGCTCGTGCGCACGGCGGTCGGGGAGCATAACCGTTCGGTCCACGCAGGGAAGCGCCGGCGGCGCGCAGCCTACGCAAGACAGCGCCTGGCCGCGCTCCCCCGAATGGGGCATCGGCCCGTTCCCCGGAATGGCGTTACGCCGGAGGCCACCGCGAACCGATCCTGTCGGCTCGCAGTTCCTCCCTCCCCCGGAGCCGGTGTCATGTCTTCCTGTTCCCCCGCATCGCCACGGCCGCGGCCGCCGGAGAAGCGGCAACCCATGCTGGACGAGCGCGCGTTCGCGCGGGCCACCGCCTTCGTCGCCAGCCACCTCGGCGAACCGCTGTGCCTGGCCGACATCGCCGCGGCCGCCTGCATCAGCCGCTTCCATTTCGCCCGCCTGTTCCGCGCGCGCACCGGTTCCAGCCCGATGGCGTACGTGATGCGCCTGCGCCTGGAACGGGCCCGCGAAATGCTCGCCCGCGAGGACGGCTGCATCGCCGATACCGCCGCCGCGCTCGGCTTCTACGACCAGAGCCACTTCACCCGCACGTTCCGCCGCATCCACGGCATCCCGCCGCGCGTGTTCCGGATCCGTTCGCGCTGCGCGACGGCCTCCATCGCCCACCCGCAGCCGCTGCCCGACGCCCACCCCTGACAGAGGATTCCACCATGGCCAAGGTCCTGGTCCTGTACTACTCCGCCTACGGGCACATCGAAACCATGGCCCGCGCGATCGCCGAAGGCGCCGCCGGCGCCGGCGCGCAGGTCGACATCAAGCGCGTGCCCGAGCTGGTCCCGGCCGAGGTGGCCAAGGCCTCGCACTACAAGCTCGACCAGGCCGCGCCGGTGGCCACCGTCGCCGAGCTGGCCGACTACGACGCGATCGTCGTCGGCACCGGCACCCGCTTCGGCCGGATGGGCTCGCAGATGGCCAACTTCCTCGACCAGGCCGGCGGGCTGTGGGCGCGTGGCGCCCTGCACGGCAAGGTCGGTTCGGCGTTCACCTCCACCGCCACCCAGCACGGCGGCCAGGAAACGACGCTGTTCTCGGTCATCACCAACCTGCTGCACTTCGGCATGGTGATCGTCGGCCTCGACTACGGCCACGCCGGGCAGATGACCTTGGACGAGATCACCGGCGGCTCGCCGTACGGCTCGACCACGATCGCCGGCGGCGACGGCTCGCGCCAGCCCACCGACAACGAACTGCAGGGCGCCCGCTACCAGGGCCGCGTGGTCGCCGAGACCGCGATCCGCCTGCACGGCTGACCCACTCCAACTCCCGTCCAACTCCCAACCAAGGAACCCCCGACCATGGCCAAGGCCATCGCCGCCGCTGCAAAGAGCCTGCTCACCCCGGACGACCACCTGCTGGTCCTGATCGACCACCAGTCGCAGATGGCGTTCCCGGTGCGTTCGATCGACGTCGCCCTGCTGCGCACCAACACCGGCCTGGTCAGCAAGGCCGCCGCCGGTTTCGCCGTGCCGACGCTGCTGACTTCGGTGGCGATGGCCAGCTTCTCCGGCCCGTTGTTCCCGGAGATCACCGAGGTGTTCGCCGATGCGCAGGTGACCGACCGCACCACGATGAACGCCTGGGAAGACGCCAACGTGATCGCGCGCGTCAACCAGGCCGGCAGGCAGAAGCTGGTGATCGCCGGACTGTGGACCAGCGTGTGCATCGTCGGCCCGGTGCTGTCGGCGCTTGAACAGGGCTTCCAGGTCTACGTGATCACCGATGCCTGCGGCGACGTCAGCGACGAGGCGCACGAGCGCGCGGTGCAGCGCATGCTGCAGGCCGGCGCGCAGCCGCTGACCAGCCTGCAGTACCTGCTCGAGCTGCAGCGCGACTGGGCGCGCGGGGCCACCTACGACATGGTCACCGGCATCGCCCGCAGCAACGCCGGCGGCTACGGCATCGGCATCCAGTACGCCAAGTCGATGTTCGGCGCGCAGGAAGGCCACTGAGCGTGCGGTCCGGACCTGCCGGCTGCCGCACGCGCCGTCGCTCCCTCCCCGACGTGGAAGCAGCGGCAGCCGCGCAGGTCCCTCTTCCCCGTCGCACCCGCCGCGCGGAATCCCCCCATGCATGACCCTGCACGACGGCGCGTGGTGCAGGGCCTGGCCGCCGCCGCGGCCGCGCCCTTCACCGGCTTCGCCCGGAACCGGAACACTTCGATGGCCGACGCCGACCTGATCGTACGCAACGCACGCATCACCACCCTCGCCGCGCCTTCCGCGGCGACCCGCGCGCAGGCACGTGCGCTGGCCGTGCGCGACGGCCGCGTGCTCGCGGTCGGCGACGAGGCCGCGGTCATGGCCCACGCCGGGCCGAACACGCGGGTGATCGATGGCGGCGGACGCCGCCTCGTCCCCGGCCTCAACGACAGCCACACCCACCTGATCCGCGGCGGCCTCAACTACAACCTCGAACTGCGCTGGGATGGCGTGCGCAGCCTGGCCGACGCGATGGCCATGCTCAAGGCGCAGGTCGACCGCACCCCGGCGCCGCAATGGGTGCGCGTGGTCGGCGGCTTCAGCGAACACCAGTTCGTCGAGAAGCGGCTGCCGACCCTGGCCGAGCTCAACGCGGTCGCGCCGGACACGCCGGTGTTCCTGCTGCACCTGTACGACCGCGCCCTGCTCAACCGCGCCGCGTTGCGCGCGGTCGGCTACGACCGCGACACGCCGGACCCGCCCGGCGGCCGCATCGAGCGCGACAAGGCCGGCAACCCGACCGGCCTGCTGCTGGCGCGGCCCAACGCGCTGATCCTGTACGCGACCCTGGCCAAGGGCCCGCGCCTGCCGGAGGAATACCAGCTCAACTCGACCCGCCAGTTCATGCGCGAACTGAACCGGCTCGGCATCACCTCGGTGATCGATGCCGGCGGCGGCTTCCAGAACTACCCGGAAGACTACGAGGTCATCCAGGCGCTGCACGCGGCCGACCAGCTGACCGTGCGCATCGCCTACAACCTGTTCACCCAGAACCGCGGCGGCGAGCGCGCCGACTTCGAGCGCTGGAGCGCACTGCTGCAGCCGCGCCAGGGCGACGCCCTGCTGCGCCACAACGGCGCCGGCGAGATGCTGGTGTTCTCCGCGGCCGATTTCGAGGACTTCCGCGAGCCGCGCCCGGAACTGGCGCCGGGCATGGAAGCGGAGCTGGAAAGCGTGGTCCGCCTGCTGCTGGAGAAGCGCTGGCCGTTCCGCATCCACGCCACCTACGACGAGAGCATCGGCCGCATCCTCGACGTGTACGAGAAGGTCGCGCACGAGATTCCGTTCGACGGCCTGCGCTGGACCATCGACCATGCCGAGACCATCTCGCCGCGCAACATCGACCGCGTGCGCGCGCTCGGCGGCGGCATCGCGATCCAGCACCGGATGGCCTACCAGGGCGAGTATTTCGCCGAGCGCTACGGCATGCAGGCGCTGGCGCACACGCCGCCGGTGCGGCGCATGCTCGATGCCGGCGTACCGGTCGGCGCCGGCACCGACGCCACCCGCGTGGCCAGCTACAACCCGTGGGTGGCGCTGCACTGGCTGGTCAGCGGCCGCACGGTCGGCGGCCTGTACATGTACGGCGACGACAACGTGCTCGGCCGCGAGCAGGCGCTGCGCCTGTGGACCGGCGGCAGCGCCTGGTTCTCCGGCGAGGAGGCCGACAAGGGCAGCCTGGAACCCGGCCGTCATGCGGACTTCGCCGTGCTGTCGGCCGACTACTTCGCCGTGGCCGAGGAGGACATCGCCGACATCCACAGCGAGCTGACCGTGGTCGGCGGCCGCATCGTGCATGGCAGCGGCGGATTCGCCGGGCTCGCCCCGCCGTTGCCGCAGGCGATGCCGGACTGGTCGCCGGCCAACCTGGTGCGCGCGACGGTCGTTCCGGTTCCCGCCCATGCGCACGCGCATTCGCACCACGGCGCGGCCTGCCGCGCGCACGGCCACGGCCACGCCCCGGCCACACCGCCGGTCGCCGACGCGCACGCCTTCTGGGGCGCGCTGGGCTGCAGCTGCTTCGCCTTCTGAGATGGCTGCGACCGACTCCGTTTCCACGCTGCCCCCCGGCCCGTGGTCGCCATTGCGCCAGCCGGTGTTCCGCGGGCTGTGGCTGGCGATCCTGGTCGGCAACATCGGCACCTGGATGCACGACGTCGCCGCGGCCTGGGTAATGGCCGAACGCACCGCCTCGCCGCTGTGGGTGTCGGCGGTGCAGGCGGCGACGACACTGCCGGTGGTGCTGCTGGTGCTTGTCGCCGGCACCCTCGCCGACATCGTCGACCGCCGTCGCTACCTGCTGCTGGCGCAATGCTGGATGTTCGCGGTGGCCACCGTGCTGGCGCTGCTGGCCGGCAGCGGCCAGCTGACGCCGCCTGCGCTGCTGGCGCTGACCTTCGCCCTGGGCTGCGGCACGGCGATGGCGATGCCGGCGCAGGCGGCGATCGTGCCCGAACTGGTGCCGCGGCCGATGCTTTCGCCGGCCGTCGCGCTCAATTCGCTGGGCATGAACATCGCCCGCTCGCTAGGCCCGGCGCTCGGTGGCGTGGTGGTGGCGCACTTCGGCGCGGGCTGGGCATTCGCGGCCAATGCCGTCACCTTCCTCGGCGTGGCCCTGGTGCTGCTGCGCTGGAAACGCCAGGCCGCGGTCGCCGCGCTGCCGCCGGAGCACTTCTTCGGCGGCTTGCGCGCAGGCGTGCGCTATGCCGCGCACGCACCGGCGTTCCGCGCGGTGCTGGGCAAGGCGGCGTGCTTCTTCGTCTTCGCCGGCGCGCTGCCGGCGCTGTTGCCGATCGTGGTGCGCAGCGAAGTCGGCGGCGGCGCGGGCACGTTCGGCCTGCTGCTCGGCTGCATTGGCATCGGCGCGATCGCCGGCGCGCTGCTGCTGCCGAAGCTGCGCGCGCGCCTGGATGCGGACGCGCTGGTGCTGGGCGGCGCACTGCTGTGTGCGGCGACCCTGCTCGCGCTGGCCTGGATCCGCGAGGTGGCCGCGCTGGTGCCGGTGATGCTGGTCAATGGCTTGGCCTGGATCTGCGTGCTGTCCTCGCTGCAGGTCGGTGCGCAGACCTCCGTGCCGGCCTGGGTCCGTGCGCGCGCGCTGTCGCTGTACATCCTGGTGTTCGCCTCTGGCATGGCCGGCGGCGGCCTGCTTTGGGGCGCGGTCGCCCAGCATGGCGGCACCGCGACGGCGCTGTCGCTGGCCGCGTCGTGCCTGGTCGCGGCGACGCTGCTGGCCACGCGCTTCCGCATCGGCGCCGGCGAGCGGCTTGACCTGATGCCGTCGGCGCACTGGCCGCAGCCGGTGGTGGCCGGCACGCCCGCGGTCGACCGCGGCCCGGTGCTGGTCACGGTCGAATACCGGATCGACGAAGCCGACCGCGACGCGTTCCAGGAATGCGTGCAGCTGCTCGGCCGCAGCCGCCGGCGCGACGGCGCGCTGCAGTGGGGCGTGATGGAAGACGCCGCGCAGCCGGGCGTGCACCTGGAGTACTTCGTCGTTGCCTCGTGGCTGGAGCACCTGCACCAGCACGCGCGCGTGACCGGCGAGGAGCGTGCGCTGCAGGACCGCCTGCGGCGCCTGCATCGCGGCGAGGACCTGCCGCGGGTGCGGCATTTCATCGGCGGCAGTGCCGCTGCAGCGGAATCGAGCGTCGGCGGCGGTGCCGCCGCAGCGGAGTCGCTGCACGCCGGCGGTGCCGCCTCAATGGAGTCGAAAGCATGAACTGGCGGTTGCTGTGCGCCATCGTCCTTGGACTGGGCATCGGTTTCGCCTGCGGGCTCACCGGCATCCCCGCGCCATCGCCACCGGTGATGGCCGGCGCGCTGCTGGTGGTGGCGATGACCCTGGGCTACCAGGGCGCCGACGCCTGGCTGGCGCGCCGCGACAGCCGGCGTGAAGCGGCCCAGCGCGCGCACTGCGGAGGACCGAGCGGCGAAAGCCGGCGGAGGTCGGCATGATCCTGTTCCTCGCCGGCCTGGCCACCGCGCTGCTGATCGGCGTCGGCTGCCGCCTGCTCGACCTGCCGCTGCCGGCGCCACCGCGCTGGCAGGGTGCGTTGCTGGTGGTGGCGATGACCGCCGGCTTTCTCGCCTCCAGCCAGGTAATGGCGTGCTGAGGCCGCGTCGGCTGCGACGATGCCTGCTGTCAGGCAGGCACGGCGCGGCCATCCATCATCGATGTCGTCGCGCGGCCGAAGCGGGAACCCGCCCAGCATCGCCTCGGAGTGGCCGAACTGGTACGGGCCGGCGGTGTGGATGGAGTTGCCGCCGGTCTCGCGGTAGCCGCAGATCCGGCGACTCCTCCTCCTCGCCGGCGCCGAAATTGCCGGTGCCCAGCGCCAGCGCGGATACGCGCAGGCCGGTGTTGCCGAAGCTCCTGCAGCGCATCGCCTTTCTCCATGCGGTGGCAAGACGGCCGGCGCTGTCGCGGTCGCGTCGCCTCGCTCCTGGATGCGCGTGCGCTACCGCCGCCGCAGCGCTCCCCCATCCGGAGGATTCGACCGGCGCGGGTCCGTGCTAATCAGGTTCCAGCGAATCCACCTGCCCGGGACGCCCCCATGATCGTCGACCTGCCGGTGGTCGATTCGGTGCTCGAACGCCATGCCGAACGCATCGCTGCCGACCTGCCCGCCTACCGCAACCACGTCTACCGCCTCATCAACCTGATGGACGCGATGGCGCCGATCGGAGCCAACGAATACCCGGCCGTCGCCACCGCGGCCGTGTTCCACGACATCGGCCTGTGGACCGCGGGCACCTGGGACTACCTCCCACCTTCGGTCGCCGCCGCCGAACAGTGGCTGCGCGAAGCGGGACAGGCCGCGCTCGTCCCGCTCGTGCGCGCCATGATCGAAAACCACCACAAGCTGCTGCCCTGCCCGGCCGGCACCGACCCGCGGGTCGAGAACTTCCGCCGCGCCGACTGGTGCGACGTCAGCCTCGGGCTGCGCCGGGGCGGCGTGCCGGCGGCGCGCTACCGCCAGATCCTGGGCCACTTCCCGGCCCACGGCTTCCACCGCCGGCTGCTGGCCCTGGGCGTCCAGCTCGGCTGGCGGCGGCCGTGGCGGCCCCTGCCGATGTTCCGGCTGTAGCGCGCCGGCCACGGCCCGGACCGGGGAAACCGGATCGATCCGCCACCGCTTGACCTGCGTCATGGAGGCACCGGACGCGCGCAACCAAGATTCCCTCCGGTTCCCCCAGGAGAGAGTCCGAGCCATGAATTCCACCCGCAAGCTTTGGGCAGGCCTGGCGGTCCTGCTCATCGCCTCGTTCGCCGTCCTGCTATGGGTCGGCGGCGAGATCAACCGCCAGGCGCCACCGATGCCCGAACAGGTGGTCAGCACCGACGGCACCGTGGTCTATACCCGCCAGGACATCGAGACCGGACGCCAGGTCTGGCAGTCGATCGGCGGCCAGCAGCTGGGCTCGATCTGGGGCCACGGCGGCTACGTCGCCCCGGACTGGGGCGCGGACTGGCTGCACCGCGAGGCCGAAGCCATCCTCGACCTGTGGGCCAAGCGCGAACACGGCGTCGACGGCTACAAGCAGCTCGATGCCGCCACCCAGGCCGCCTACGGCCAGCGCGTGCGCGACCTGCTGCGCCCGAACACGTATGACGCGGCCACCGGCACGATCCGCATCGACGCCGACCGCGCCAGCGCGATCCAGGCGGTCGCCGCGCACTACGAAAGCCTGTTCAGCAACGACCCGGCCACCGCCGACCTGCGCGAGGCCTATGCCATGCGCAACGACACCGTGCCCGATGCCGAACACCGCCGCGAGCTGACCGCGTTCTACTGGTGGGCCGCCTGGTCCTCGGTCACCGAGCGTCCCGGCGCGAAGATCACCTACACCGCCAACTGGCCGCACGACGAACTGGTCGGCAACACGCCGCCGTCGAACCTGCTGATCTGGACGGTGTTCAGCGTGCTGTTCCTGATCGCCGGCATCGGCCTGCTCGGCTGGCACTACGCGGTCAGCCACGGCGAGGAAATGGCGCCGGTACTGCCCAAGAGCGACCCGCTGGCCGCGATCAAGGTCACCCCGTCGATGCGCGCCACCGCCAAGTACTTCTGGGTGGTGATCGCGCTGTTCCTGACCCAGATCCTGCTCGGCGCGATGACCGCGCACTACCAGGTCGAAGGCCAGCAGGCCTACGGCTTCGCCCTGTCCGACGTCCTGCCGTATGCACTGACCCGCACCTGGCACACCCAGCTGGCGGTGCTGTGGATCGCCACCGCATGGCTGGGCATGGGCCTGTACATCGCCCCGGCGATCTCCGGGCATGAGCCGAAGTTCCAGCGGCTGGGGGTCAACTTCCTCTGGGTCTGCCTGTTGATCATCGTAATCGGCGCCTTTGCCGGGCAGTGGTTCGCGGTGATGCAGAAGCTCGGCCTGGACAAGAACTTCTGGTTCGGCCACCAGGGTTGGGAATACGTCGACCTCGGCCGCTTCTGGCAGTGGTTCCTGTTCGTCGGCCTGGTCCTGTGGCTGACCCTGGTCGGCCGCGCGCTGTGGCCGGCGATCCGCAACGGCGGCGAGTCCAAGTCGATCGTCAGCCTGCTGTTCATGTCGGTGGTCGCGATCGGCGTGTTCTACGCGGCCGGCCTGATGTGGGGCGAGCACACCTCGCTGTCGATGGTCGAGTACTGGCGCTGGTGGGTCGTGCACCTGTGGGTCGAAGGCTTCTTCGAGGTGTTCGCGGTGGCGGTGATCGCCTTCCTGTTCACCCGCCTGGGCCTGCTGCAGACCCGCAGTGCGACCATCGCGGTGTTGTTCGCCACCATCGTGTTCATGGCTGGCGGCGTGCTCGGCACCCTGCACCACCTGTACTTCACCGGCACGCCGACGGCGGTGGTCGCCCTGGGCGCGAGCTTCTCGGCGCTGGAAGTGGTGCCGCTGGCCTACGTCGGCTTCGAGGCCTACCACAACTACAAGCTGGGCAGGGCCACGCCGTGGATGGTCAAGTACAAGTGGCCGATCATGTTCTTCCTGGCGGTCTCGTTCTGGAACCTGGTGGGCGCCGGCCTGTTCGGCTTCCTGGTCAACCCGCCGCTGTCGCTGTACTACATGCAGGGCCTGAACCTGACCGCGACCCACGGCCACACCGCGCTGTTCGGCGTGTACGGCATGCTCGGCATCGGCCTGATGCTGTTCTGCCTGCGCGGCCTCAAGCCCGACCTGAAGTGGAGCGACAAGCTGCTGGGCACCGCGTTCTGGGCGCTCAACATCGGCCTGACCGGCATGGCCGCGTTCACCCTGCTGCCGCTGGGCATCCTCCAGCTCAAGGCCGCGATCGAGCACGGCTACTGGTATGCGCGCTCGGCCGAGTTCATGCAGCAGCCGCTGATCGACCTGCTGGTGTGGATGCGCGTCCCGGCCGACACGCTGTTCGCGGTCGGCGCGCTGACCCTGGCCTGGTTCGTGTTCCGCCTGTGGGTCGCGCCCAAGCGCGAGAACCCGGTGCCCTCGGCCACCGCGGTCGCGGCCGCGGCGATCACCGCCAAGCACTGATCGACCTGCAACTGCAGTACCTTGGGGCCGCCTTGCGCGGCCCCTTTTTTTTTGTTGGTTCGACGGCGGCCTTGCGCGGCCCTTTTTTTTTATCGGTACGACGGCCGCCCTGCGCGGCCCTTTCTTTCTGGCACGACGGCACCTGTGCGGCCGTCCTTTTCCCGGCGGCGCGACGGCCGCCCGCGCCGGCTACGGCGTCAGCACCACCTTGCGGCATTCGTCCTCGCGCGCATTGAACATCGCATAGCCGCGTGCGGCATCGGCCAGCTTCATGCGATGGGAGATGATCGCCTCCGGTGCCAGGCGGCCGTCGCCGATCGCCTCCAGCAGTTCCGGCATGAAGGCCTGGACGTGGGTCTGGCCCATCCTGAAGGTCAGGCCCTTGTCGAAGGCGTCGCCGAACAGGAAACCGTGGATGAAGCCGGCATACACGCCCGGCACGCTGACCGTGCCGCCGCGCCGGGTGGCGGCGATGCACTGGCGCAGCGCGTGGCCGCTGGAGCCCTCGAGCTTGAGCGTGGTCAGCATGGTCTCGGTGGTGCTGCCCTTGGCCTCGAACCCGACCGCCTCGATCGCCGCGTCCACGCCGCGGCCGGCGGTGGCCTCGACGATCGCGCCGGCCGGGTCGTCCTGCTCGTCGAAGTTGATCGGCACGACCTGGTAGGCGCGCCTGGCGAACGCCAGGCGGTAGTCGTTGTGGTCGATCATGAAGATCGTCTCCACGCCGAGCATGCGAGCACAGGCCGCGGCCATGCATCCGACCGGGCCGGCGCCGAAGATCGCCAGCGTCGAGCCCTCGCCGACCCCGGCATTGAGCACCGCCTGGTAGCCGGTCGGCAGGATGTCGGACAGGAACAGCACCTGTTCGTCGGCCAGCACGTCGGGCACCGGCAACGGGCCGACGTTGGCGTTGGGCACGCGCACCAGTTCGGCCTGTCCGCCGGGGACGCCGCCATACAGGTGGCTGTAGCCGAACAGCGCCGCCGGCGGCCGGATCTTCTTCGCGTTGAGGATCGCGCCGCGACCGGTGTTGGTGGTCTCGCAGGCGGCGAATTCCTCCAGCAGGCAATGGAAGCACTTGCCGCAGGCGATCACGAACGGGATCACCACCCGGTCGCCGACCTTGACCCGGGTCACCTCGGGGCCGGCATCTTCCACCACGCCCATGAACTCGTGGCCGAGGATGTCGCCGTGCTCCATTGCCGGGATCTTGCCGCGGTAGATGTGCAGGTCCGAACCGCAGATCGCGGTCGCGGTGACCCGAAGCAGGATGTCGTCGGCCGCGACCAGCGACGGATCCGGAACGGTTTCGACCCGGACGTCGCCGGAGCCGTGGTAGGTGAGTGCCCGCATCGGATGCTCCCGGGGATCTGATCCGTGCCGCGGAGGGAAGCGCCCATGACGGACGCATCCTCCGCTCCACGATGACGCCGGTGCGCAGCCGGCAGGACGTGGCGCGCCGCTCAGGACCGGCCGGAACGGCCGCTGCTGCCGGACTTGCCGTGGCTGCCGCCCGTGTTGCGCCCGGATGCGCTCTTGCTGGCGCTGCTGCTGCCGTTGGACTTGTGCGAACCGGAAGACGGGCTGCGCTTCTTGGTGGTGTGCTGGTTGTGGCCTTCGGGATTGTTGCTGGGCATGACTGCTGCTCCTGGTGGGACGGGGTCCAGGCCCCGTGGGGACGTCGCCTGCGGCGACGCAACGCGGCCCGGCTCGGGGCCGGCCGGCTGCCGTGCGGCACCGATCGCCCGCGCGCGCTGGCGCAGGGAATGCCAGCCCGGCCCGTGACCGGGTCGCAGGCAACACGGCGGCGCGCACGTGATCGGGTTCAATCGATCCGTGGCCCCTGGCCATGAATGCCGGCCGGGCGATGTCGTGGTCGGCGCCGCGGGTGGACCTGGCCGCGTCCGCTCGCACCCGGTCCCGGGTGCTGGAGGCGGCGGCGCGGCCGGGCCCGAAGCGGGGGCGGGTCGTGCGTCCGGCATGCCACGTTCGTCGGCCGGCTGGCCGGCGCTGCCGCGCACGTCCGCGCATAACACGGTGAGCACCAGCGGAGGGAACGCCAGCGCCGGGCCAGCCGTGGCCCGGATGGGCACGGGCTGGCCCGGTCTGGCCTGCGCCTGCGCGACCGGGTGCGGCGCAGGGCCCGGTGCCGCGATCGGAGAAAACGATGCGGCAGCCGGTGCGCGGGAAACCAGTGTGCGCAGAGACCTCATCGCCATCAGGCCGTGCGGCCTTGCGGGCCGACGGTGCGCGCGGTGTCGGTATCGGTGGTGCCGGCGGCTCCGCCGTCGCCGACGTTCGTGCCGGTGCCCCGGCCTGACGAGCCCCACAGGCCCGCCCCACCGCCGGAAGAAGAAACCCGGATCCTGTTGTCGACGTCCTTGACCCCGCTGCAGGCTTCGGCGATGTCTTCGGCGCGGTGCTTCATCCAGCGGCTGTCGACGCTGCCGCTGAGGGTGGCCACGCCGTCCTTCACCGACACCTCGATCCCGCCGGCATCGAACGACGGGTCGTCGGTGAGGCGTTCGTTGAGGTCCTCGGTGATGCGCGCGTCGGAACGGGTGTAGTTCCTCGGGCCGTGGCCACGGAAGGACGCACCCTGTCGCTCGCCGCCGCCGGTACCGCGCGCGTCCTGGGCGTAGGCCTCGCGCGCCGCGCCGTAGCTGCCGCCGCCAGCGCCGATATCCTGGCCCATGTCGCGGTGGCTGCCGTAACTCCCTCCGTATTCGCGACCGCGGTCGTAGTCGCGCTGACCGCGCCAGCCGGCATCCTGGCCACCGTAGCGCGGCGCGGCGCGGCGCAGGTCGCCGCGCATGTAGCGCTGGCCGCGTCCGTAGTCGCCGCTGTCGAGCCCGTAGTCGCCTTCGGCTCCGCCCTGCCCGGTCCAGCGCTGCTCGTCGGCCGCGTACTCGCCGCGCGCATAACCGGCGTCGCCGTACTCGTCGCGCTCGGGGCCTCCGCGGCCGTAGCCGAACTGCGGCGGGCGATGGCCGCGCGATTCCGCGGAGGTCGCGTCCCCGTCGCCGAAACCTTGCCGCGCGTAACCGCCACGGCCCTGCCGGTAGTCGTCGCCGGAATCGCCGCGGTAGCTGCCGCCGTCCTCGCTGGAACGCGCGCCGTATCCCTGCTGCATGTTCCACGCGGTGGACGTGCCGTATCCGCCGCGCTCCTCGGATCCGCGTCCACCGAAGTCCTGGCGCTCCTCGTCCCAGTCGCGGCCGCTCGTGCCTGCGGGATGGCGGCCCTGCTCGCGGTTGCCGCGCGGGGCGCGGGTTCCGTTGCGTTCGCTTTCGCTGCGATAGCTCATGTCGTTACTCCTGGAGTTCGGGTCCCGTCGTGACGCACGGCCCTCCGGATGTGGCCGGAACAGCTCGCGCGCCCAGGCCTTCAGCTCGGCGATTCCGGTGCTCGGGTCATCACGCATGGCGGCTCCGGCGGGTGGATGTGACGGTGGGCGAGGACGGTGCGTCACGCCGCGGGATCGAATCCGCCGTGGCGTGTGGCCATGCTTGCGAGCCCGTCGGGCCGGAGCCGTGAAAGGCCGGCTTCAATACTTTCAATCCGTGCACATCTTTCGCACGCAGTCCTGGCGCGATGCCGTCGCCCTCGCTGCCGATGCGTGGATGCCGGAACGAAGTCCGCTCGCGGACGCAGGCGCTGCGCGTTTCAGGCCGCGGTTTCGCGCGTGCCGCTAGAACCGTCATCGCCACCGGCGTCGCCGCGGGCGATGTGGTTGTAGATCGTGCGCACGCTGATGCCCAGGGCGCGGGCCGCCGCCGGCTTGTCGTTGCCGTAATGGCTGAGCGTGGCCCTGACCGCGCGCTGCTCGAGTTCGGCCAGCGGCGTGCCGACGGCGAAGCTGATCGCGCCTTCGTGCCCGGGATCCGGCGCCGGGCGCGCCACCAGCGGAACCACCCGCAGCTGGTCGCTGCGCTGCATGGCATAGGCCCGCTCGACCGCGCCGCGCAGTTCGCGCAGGTTGCCTGGCCAGGCATGGCGCAGCAGTTCGCGGTCGGCGCCCGGGGCCAGCCGCCGCCGCTGGTGGTGGCGTGCGTTGAGCTGGTCGATGAACAGTTCGGCCAGCAGGACCACGTCTTCGCCGCGGTCGCGCAGCGGTGGCACCGGCAGCGACAGGCCGCTGATGGCGTAGTACAGCGCCGTGCACAGGCGGCCATCGGCGATGGCGGTGGCCGGGTCCTCACGCAGCGAGAACAGCAGGCGCGGGCCGTGCATGCCGTCGCCCTCGCGACGCGCCTCGAGCACGGCGCACAACCGCGCCTGGACCCGCGGATGCAGCGCCGACACCTGCTGCAGAAGCAGCGTGCCGTCGCCGGCGCGGCCGAGGGTGCCTGCGCTCCCGTCATCGCCCCCGAACAATCGCGATGACTGCTCGTGCTCCGCCATCGCCGCGGCGTCCAGCACGATGAACGGGCCGTCGCGCGCGCCGGTCTCGTGGATCGCCCGGGCCACGCTGCGCTTGCCGGTGCCGGTCTCGCCGAGCAACAGCACCGGCACGTCGTTCGCGGCCACGCGCAGGATCGAATCGCGCAAAGCGCCGACGGCCGGCGAGTTGCCCGGCAGGTAGCGGTCGACCACGTCCGCATCGCCGCGACCGTCGGCATCGTCGGGGCCATACAGGCGCATCGCACGCCGCAGCAGGCGCTGCAGGCGCTCGGAGCGGAACGGTTTGACCAGGTAATCGACAGCCGGCCAGCCCAGCGCCCGCACGGCGGTATCGACCGTCGGATCGCCGGTGACCACCGCGACCTGGCCGTGGCAGGCCGGATCCAGGTCGTCCATCAGGTCCAGGCCGCTGCCGTCAGGCAGGTTGAGATCGAGCAGGATCAGGTCGGTGCGATGCGCTCGGGTGAACGCGCGCGCCTCGCGCAGGGTATGCGCGAACTCGACCTTGCAGCCCTCCTGGAACGCCAGTTTGCCGGCCGCACGGGCGAACACGGGATCGTCGTCCAGGATCAGGACGGTGGCCTGGTTCACGCGCGCATCCTCCTCACCCGGACGAACCCGCCCGGCCGGTCGCGTCGGCATGCTCTCCCTGCGGGATGCCCTGCAACGCGTCCACCAGCGTCCTGGTATCGAACGGCTTGGTGCAGCGGGGCAGTCCCTGCAGCGAAGCCGGCAGCATCCCTTCGTCGAAGCCGGTCATCAGGAGCACCGGGATCCCGTCCTCCCGCACCCTGGCCGCGATCGGCTCGGAGGTTTCGCACTCCAGCCGCACGTCGAGCACGGCCGCGTCTACCCGTCCCGCGTTTTCCAGCAGTGCCAGCGTGGTGGCCACCGACGGGCACGGACCGATCACCTCGGCACCGGCGTTCTCCAGGCACTCGGCCAGCGCGGTGGCGAGGATGTAGTTGTCTTCCACCACCAGGACCCGTTGGCCCGCCAGCTCTCCCGCCATCATCGTCTCCACACGCCCTCCGAACACGACGACCGTAGGCGCGCAGACGTTAAGGACGAAGCAAGCGCAGCGCATCGGCTGCATCGGCGATCGCCGCGGACGTCGGCGGAGTGAATGATTCAGACGGTCCATCCGCCGGATGCGGTCACGGTCCCTAGATCGCCGGGCGGGTATACGACGGAACGCGGTCGCGCCGACCGCACCGGTGAGACGTGACGTGCCCGAACCATCCCGCAGCGGACGATCCATCCAGGTACCCGACCCGCCACGCGCAGGGATCCACGAGCTGCGCAACGCGCTGGGTTCGACGCTGCTCTCGCTGACCGCGGCCAGGCACGCGCTGGGAATGGACGACCGCCAGCACGCATCGGTGTGCCTGGATGACGCACAGGCCGCGTGCGAGGAGTGCCGCCGGCTGCTCGTCCTCATCGATCCGGCGCAGGCGTCGACCGGCACGGAGGTGCACGACGAAGGGGCCAGCGTCCCCGATCCGCAGGCCGGCCGTCCGATTCCCTGAGGCGAGGCCGCACGCCGCGCGCGGTGCCGCGCTATTTCCTCTTCCCACCGCTCCTGGAAGCCGCGTCGGCCTTGTGCCGGGCCGCGCGGTCGGCCAGCTCTTCGTAGCGGCGGCGCAAGGCTTCCAGTTCGATTTCGTCCAGCTCCTCCATGTTGAGCAACTGGTTGTCCGCCTCGCGGGTGGCGCGGATCAGTTCGTCCAGCTTCAGGTGCAGCGCGATGGTGTCCGCGTTCTGCGTGTGCTGGATCAGGAACACCATCAGGAAGGTGACGATGGTGGTGCTGGTGTTGATGACCAGCTGCCAGCTGTCATTGAAGCCGAACAGCGGGCCGGTGAACGCCCACAGGATCACCGCGCCGAGGGCGATGCAGAACACCCAGGGCGTACCGGCCGCGTGCGCGGCCTTCCTGGCGATGACGTTGAAGATCGACCGGTTTTTCATGGCGGGGAGCCGGGCTGGAGCGGGCGGCGACAGCGTCGTCCGCGATCCGTGGAACGTGGGTGAAGGCGTTGCTTCCACGTCGCTTCGACGCCGCTGGCACGGGGGATTCACGCCCGCGGGCGGAGGCTGGCGGCGCGCGAT
The DNA here is from genome assembly GCA_017745195.1 of Pseudoxanthomonas sp. Lineage (GTDB taxonomy): Bacteria > Pseudomonadota > Gammaproteobacteria > Xanthomonadales > Xanthomonadaceae > Pseudoxanthomonas. The sequence continues at coordinate 33,401 of JAGHZW010000122.1, forward strand.
CATGCATCGCGCCTCGCTTCCGCGGCGGCATGCGGCACAGGACGACCACGACTCCGGGACCCGGCCGCAAGCGCATGCAACGCCGCCACCACCAGGACAGCGTCCATGAGCACCGCGCGCACCATTCCGGTCTGGCCCCCCATCGACGACAGCACCCGCGAGTGGTTCGACGTGGGCGCACCGCACGGCGACCAGGACGTCGTGGTCGTGGGCGCCGGTATCGCCGGCCTGAGCACCGCCCTGTGCCTGCTGCGCGAAGGCCGCGACGTGCTCGTGGTGGACAAGGCCGGCATCGGCGCCGGCGAGACCATGCGCACCTCGGCGCACCTGGCCTCCGCGCTCGACGACCGCTTCGCCCTCCTCGCCCGCATGCATGGCGATGACGGTGCGCGGCTGGCCGCGGCCAGCCATGCCGCGGCCATCGACTGGATCGAGGACCTGGCCGCGGGTGCGGCCGATTGCGGGTTCCGCCGCCTGCCCGGCTACCTGTTCCCGCACGACGGCGACACGGCCTGCATCGAGCGCGAGCTGCAGGCGGCCGCCGACGCGGGCCTGGAGGTGGCATGGGCCGAGGCAGGCACCTGGGGCTTTCCGGCCAGTGCCGGCCCTGCGTTGCGCTTCGCCGCGCAGGCCCGCATCGAGATCGGCGGCTACCTGCTGGCGCTGGCGCGCGAAGTGCGCGACGCCGGCGGCCGCTTCCTGCGCGCCGGGGTTGCGGAGATCAAAGGCGGCGCCAAACCGCGACTCGACCTGGTCGACGGCACGACGCTGCAGGCGCGCACCGTGGTCGCCGCCGGCAACGTGCCATTCCACGAAACCGGCGCGACCTACATGAAACAGGCGCCGTACCGGACCTACGTGGTCGCCGGCACGATCGCGACCGGCGCGCTGCCCGACGCCCTGTTCTGGGACGACGGCGATCCCTACCACTACGTGCGCCTGCGCGAGACCACCGACCCGGCGCGGATGCAGGTGCTGGTCGGCGGCGAAGACCACAAGACCGGCCAGGACGACGATCCGGAAGCCTACGTGCGGCTGCAGGCGTGGACCCGCGAACACCTGCCGATGGTCGGGGACTTCCGCGAGGCGTGGTCCGGCCAGGTGATCGAGCCGGTCGACGGCCTGGGCTACATCGGCGCCGACCCGGACAACGAGAACGTGTGGCTGGTCACCGGCGATTCCGGCAATGGCCTGACCCACGGCACGCTGGGCGCGCTGCTGGTCACCGACCTGGTCCAGGGCCGCGACAATCCCTGGCGCGAACTCTACGACCCGGCGCGCAAGCCGCTGCGCGCCGGCGGGCAATGGCTGCGCGAGAACGCCAATGCCGCGCTGCAGTTCCGCGAATGGATCAAGCCGGCGGAGGTGAAGGACGCGGCGGAGATCGCGCCGGGCACCGGCGCGGTACTGCGCCGTGGCATGCACCGGGTCGCGGTCTATCGCGCCGGCGACGGCACGCTGCATGCGCACAACGCGCGCTGTCCGCACCTGGGCTGCGTGGTGCGCTGGAGCCGCGAGGAGAAATCGTGGGACTGCCCCTGCCACGGCTCGCGCTTCGAAGCGCGCACCGGCGCGATCCTCAACGGCCCGACCAGCGAACCGCTGGCGCCGTTCGAACTGCGGGACGACGGATGAACACGGCCGAAGGTTGGGCCTACGCCGGCTACCTGGTCTGGCTGCTGGCCGGCTGCCTGGATTTCGCCCGCCACCGGCGCACCGACCTGGCGCATACGTCGGGGCTGGCCGAATCGCGGCTGCACGGCGTGCAGCTGGGGCTGCTCGGCGGCGGAGTGCTGGCCTGGCTGGCGCTGGCGCCCAGCCTGCTGCTCGGTGCGCTGCTGCTCGCGCTGGTGATCGCGCATGCGTTCGCCGGCTACGCCGACACACGCTCGGCCTATGGCCGGCGTCCCATCGATCCACGCGAACAGCACCTGCACAGCATCCTCGACATGGCGCCGTGGGCCGCGCTGTGTTTCGTGGTCGTCACCGACGGCGCGCAGGCGCGCAGCGCCGGCTGGACGCTCGCCTGGCAGGCCGCGCCCGCGGCAGCATGGCTGGCCCTGCTGCTTCCTGCATTGCCGTTGTGCGTGCTGCCTTGGCTGGTCGAGTACCAGGCGGTCCTGCGTGCGCGCAGGATCTGAGCGCGCGCATCGCCATCCCCCGTCGCGATGCTGCGGCCGCGACGTACGCCGGTGCGACGGTGCAGGCATGGCGCCGCGCCGCCTACCGCCGGCACGACGTGCGCTTCACGCCGCGCCACTGCGGCCCTGCAGCCACTGGACCGGACGGAATCGATGCGGAGCCTGCATCACGCGCCCGTCAGCCACCGGTCTGGCGGTGCGGCGCCGCGACGGGCTTGGACTCCGGCGACTTGTCCTGGCGCAGCCAGATCGACAGGACCACGATCGACAGCACCGCGACGAATTCGCTCTGCCAGTTCTGGAACGATTCGAACCAGAACTGCGGCCCGCGCATGTGCTCGACCAGGGTCACCGGCGGTTCGCCGTCGTCGGCGCGGGTCTCGTTCTCGTGCATCCAGCTGCCGCGCGCGTGCAGCGCGAACGAACCCAGGAACAGCAGCATGAACGCCAGCGCGAGCGAATGCGCGTACAGCCGGCGCGCCACGCCGCCGGCGCGCACCGGCCACGGTGTCGGCCCCGGCTCGATCTTCTCCTCCTCCTGCGCAGGGTCCAGCGGCCGCGACTCGGCCGAGCCGAGCTGCCGCAGCCAGACCGTGAGCAGCACGTACATGCCCATCTGCAGGAACTCGCTTTCCCAGTTCTCGAAGGTGGCCGAAAGGAAGTGCCCCGAATGCAGGTAGGCGGCCAGCGCCAGCGGCGCGTGCCCGGCCCGCAGCCGTTCCTCGTTGTCCACCGACCAGCCGGTCAGCACCTGGCCAAGCAGGAACACCAGGAACAGGCCGGTCAGCACCAGCGACAGGCCATTGCGTTTCCAGAACGAGTAGGTAGCAGAGGACATCGATCCGGCCCGAGGGAGAAGCGGAACGTCGACGACCCGGCCTTCCATCCGCGCAGATCGCAATGCGCCGGACAGGGCCTGCCGTCCTGGTCCCAACCTTGGCCCCGACAACGTCGAACGGACGTGAACCGGCACGCGACCGCGCGCGCACGCGCATGCTTCTTCAGCGTGCAGGCGGCGCCTGCACCTTCACCCAGGCCGGCGCGTGATCGCTCGCCTTGTCCTGCAGGCGGACCCAGCGGTCGACGCCGGCGTCCCTCAAGCTGCCCGCGAGCACCGGATTGAGCAGCAGATGGTCGATGCGCAGGCCACGGTCGCGTTCGGCATGCTGGCGGAAGTAATCCCAGAACGTGTAGATCCGCGCTTGTCCGTGCACCTGGCGCAGCGCATCGGTCCAGCCCTGGGCGAGCAGGTCGCCGTATGCATCGCGTGCCTGCGGCTGCAGCAGGGCGTCGCGGCGCCAGCCCTTCGGATCGTAGATGTCGCCGTCGGTGGGCACCACGTTGAAGTCGCCGATGATCGCCACCGGATGCGGCTGCGCGACCAGGATCTTCGCGCGTCGCGCCAGGCGCTGCATCCAGCGCAGCTTGTAGTCGAATTTCGGGCCGGGCTGCGGGTTGCCGTTGGGCGCGTAGATCGCGGCGACCAGCACGCCGTGCACGGCCGCTTCGAGATAGCGGCTCTGCGTATCGCCGGGATCGCCGGGCAATCCGCGCCGGCTTTCGACCGGCACCACGTCGCGCCCGAGCAGGGCCACGCCGTTCCAGGAGCGCTGGCCGTGCCAGAGCGCGCCGTAACCGGCCGCCTCCAGGGGTCCGGCGGGGAATGCGGCATCCAGCGCCTTGAGCTCCTGCAGGGCGACGACGTCGGGCTTCTCCTCCGCCAGCCATGCCAGCAGGTGCGGCAGGCGTGCGGCGATGCCGTTGACGTTGAACGTGGCCAGCTTCAGCAACCTGCGCGCCATCGGATGTGGCCTGCCCGCGCTAGTCCGGGAACAGCGCGGCGACGCGCGTGCTCGCGCCGGTCCGTGCGTTCGCCGAGGTCCGCAGCAGGGCCAGGCTGCCGCTCCTGCGCGCGGCGGTCTGTGCAGCCACGCAGTCGCCCGGCACCCACACCTCGTACTCGCGCATGTTGGCGTCCAGCGCGGTGGCGAGGATGCAGGAATCGGCCGCCAGGCCGGTGAGGACCAGTCGGCCGACACCGAGCTTGGCCAGCAGCACCGGCAGCGCGGTGGCCAGGAACGCCGAATGCTTGGGCTTGAGGATGTAGTAGTGCTGCTGCGCCGGACGCAGGCGCGCCGCGATCGCCGCCGGCACGCCACCAGCGGCGATGCAGCGTTCGACCAGGTCGTGGAACTCGCCCTGCCAGCGGGTGAAGTTGTCGTTGACGTACACCACCGGCGCCCCGGCCCGGTCGAAGCGCGCACGCAGCGCGGCGATCGCCGGCGTGATCCGGGCGGCATCGCGCGCCAGGCGCCGCCCGCCCTCGAAGTCGAACAGGTTGACCATGTCCAGGACCAGGAGCGCGGTGGCGTTCGGGCGACGCATGTCGTTCGGAGGATGGGGGGCGATCCGCAGAGGGTTCGCGCCGGCGCGTCGGCATCGGGTGAAGCAGCGCGGCGGCGGCATCGGTGGATGCATGCGCAAGTTCAGTCGCTGACACCATCGTGACGGCCAGCGGAGGACGATGCGGCCATGCAGGACAAAACCGACATCGATGCCGAACTCGGTCGCCTGGAATCGCTGTTGCCCGGACTGGTCGCCGAACTGCCCACGGAAGATGTACTCAAGGCCTTCGCCGCCGAGGCCGAGTCGCTCAATGCGCACGCGCCGGCCGAACACGAGGCCTACATCGCCCGGCGCATCAACTGCATGCTCGCCGCCGCGGGGCTGGTGCCCGGCGAAACCGAAGGCGAGCCCTGCCCCACCGGGATTCCGCCGCGCGCCGCCGACCGTTGATGGCAGGTCGACACGAGGGCGGCGGCGACGGCATCCCATCCACGGACCAGAGCAAGGGCCAGGCCATGAACAATCCGCCCCGCACCCGACCCAACCGGCACAGCGACGAGGCCAAGGCACGTACCGCCGATACGCTGCGCAACGACCACGCCCGCTGGAAGGACCACGACCAGCCCGACGAACCCCGCGGCGGCCGTCCCGATCCCGAGCGCGACTATCCGGACGCGCAGGCGGGATCACCCGGCAAGCGCGGACGCTGAGCGGCGGATACCCGCCGCGCGGGCGCTACTGCACGATCTCCAGGTGCGGCCGGCCGATGCGCCGCGGCGCGTCGTCCGATGCGTGCGCCGATGCGCCTATCTCCGCGTGATCGTCGTAGATCTCGTTGCGCTGCCGGACCGCTTCCAGCGCATAGCGCATCGCATCGTCACGACGCACGTAGATGGCCAGCGGCTCCAGGCGTCCTTCGGCGCAGACGTGCCAGACCTTCCGGCGCCTGACGATCGAATAGACGATTCGCTTCATCACGGTTCCCTCGTCGCGCGGTCCTGGATCGACCGTGCTGTCCGAGCCGTTGTGATCGCGTCAACGGAACGGAAGGATTCCGCAAAATTGTGACCCAGGTCCGCTGTATGCGCGGATCGCGCGGCCCGTGCCGTCACCCGGCCGTCATCTGCGGAAACCGCGGAGTCGCCTCAGCGCCGGTTGCTGCTGCAGCCGCAGCCACAGCCGCCCGCCGGGGCCGCCTCGGCCTCCTCGGCGGAGAGCTCCACCGCCTCGCCCAGTGCCTGCATCAACCGCACCACCTCTTCCGGCGGCAGCACGGTCAGCACCCGCATCTTCCCGCCGTCCGGATCCAGCGCGACCTGCGCATCGGGATCGTGTTCGCGCAACGCGACCTGGATGGTCGCCAGGCGCGACAGCTCGGCAGTGGAATCGGGCAGGGAGACCGGGGCAATGGACATGGCGTTCTCTTGGGGTCGGGAAGACGGTGCGCACGCGGCAAAGGCGCGGGAAGGACTGTAGGCAGCCGCGCGGCGGCCGGCCTTGACCGCGGTCAAGCCGCTGGCAACGACCCGATCGCGGCCGGTCTGACGTGGATCAAGGCGCCGCCACCGGCACCGCCGCAGACTGCGGCCCATGCAGATAGAACTCGCTCCGCTGCCGTCCGCCCGGCGCCCGTCCGCCTCGCCGCGCTGGCTGGCGCACGCCCCGCACCGGCTGATGTTCTTCATCGGTGCGTCCAACGTGCTGCTGGCGATGCTGTGGTGGGCGCTGTGGCTGCTGTCGGTGCGCTTCGGCCTGTGGACCCTGCCGGCGATGGCGATCCCGCCGGGCTGGCTGCACGCGTTCCTGATGCAGTACCTGGTCCTGCCCAGCTTCGTGTTCGGCTTCCTGCTGACCGTGTTCCCGCGCTGGATGGGCCTGCCCGACCTGCAGCGCTGGCATTACGTACCGGTCGGCCTGGGGGTGATGGGCGGGCAGCTGGCGATCCTGCTCGGCGCCGCCGGCTGGGAAGTCGGCCTGACCGTGGGCCTGTGGATGGCGCTGGCCGGCTGGACCGCGGCGCTGTGCATCCTCGGCCGGCTGCTGGCCGACGAGAAGGGCAAGACCTGGCATGCACGCTCATGCTTCGCCGGGCTGGTGCTGGGCTGGCTGGGGGTGGCGATGTTCCTGGCCTTCGTCCTCGGCGCACCGGCGGGCTGGGCCTACGCGAGCATCAAGCTCGGCGGCTTCGGCCTGTTGTTGCCGGTGTACGTGACCGTGGCCCATCGCATGTTCCCGTTCTTCGCCGGCAATGCGGTGCCGGGCTACAAGGCGTGGCGCCCGCTGTGGTGGCTGGCCGCGGTGTGGGCGCTGGGCGTGGTGCACGTCGGCCTGGAACTTGTCCATGGCCAGGCCTGGCTGTGGCTGGCCGACCTGCCGCTGCTGGTGCTGGCCTGCCTCGCGGTATGGCGCTGGTGGCCGCGTGGCCGCATGCCGGGGCTGCTGGCGGTGCTGTTCATCGGCACCGCGTGGCTGCCGGTGACCTTCGCCCTGTTTGCCACCCAGAGCCTGGCCTACGCGACCACCGGTGAGTTCATCCTCGGCCGCGCGCCGATGCATGCGCTGTTCATCGGCTTCTTCGGCAGCCTGCTGGTGGCGATGGTCACCCGCGTCACCCAGGGCCACTCGGGCCGGCCGCTGCAGATGTATCCGATCGCCTGGTTCGCCTTCGTCGCGATCCAGCTCGTGGCCACGCTGCGCATCCTCGCCGACGTGCTGCCCGACCCGGGCCTGTGGCAGGCGCTGGCCGCGGTCGGCTGGTTGCTGGCGCTGTCGCCGTGGGTGGCGCGGATCGGCCACATCTACCTGACCCCGCGCCGCGACGGACGTCCCGGCTGAGCGTCCATCGCCATGATCACCTTCTATCCCGACATCAAGCTGGTCCACATGAGCGCCGCGCTCGGCAGCGGCGCGTTCTTCGCGCTGCGTGCGCTGGCCCTGCTGGCCGGCATGGGCTGGCCGCGCTGGGCGCCGGTGCGCTACTTCAGCTACACCATCGACACGGTGTTGCTGACCGCGGCCTTCATGCTGCTGACCATCCTGCCGAAGGGCATGTACGCCAACGGCTGGCTGCTGGTGAAGCTGTGCTTCGTCACCAGCTACGTGGTGCTCGGCATCCTCGCCTTCCGCCCGCAGCGGCGCACCGCCGCGCGCGCCGCGCTGGTGGTGGCCGCCGGGTTGTGCTTCCTGCAGGTGTACTGCATCGCCCGCGCCCACCATCCGCTGGGTGCGTTCTATCTCCTGATGGGCTGAGCCGCCGGAGCGACGTCATGGACCTAAGCGAACTGGAACTTCCCGAACCCGGCATGCCGGCCTGCCCGCTGCTGCAGGAATCGTGGGAAGCGGCAGGAATCTCGACCGGCACCGGCGATGCGCACGGAGCAGCAGCCGACTCCTCCGGCTTCGACTGACCGCGGTCAGCCAGACGCGTCGCGTCAGGGCATCCCCGCACCGACCGTGCGCCGGACCGGAATCCCGTCCGGGTCGAATCCTTCCAGGCAGAAGACATTGATGCCCAGGTAGTCGGGGGTGACCCGCTTGCGGTGGAACGGATAGATCCCGCAGACCTTGCAGAAGAAGTGCCGCGCGGTACCGGTGTGGAACCGGTACTCGGTCAGCGCCTGCGCGCCGGACAGCAGGCGGAAGGCGTTCTCGTGCACCTTCACCATCAGCGCGTTCTTGCGCAGGCAGATCGAGCAGTCGCAGGTGGTCAGCTCGGGAAAGTCGGTTTCGATCTCGAACCGCACCTCGCCGCAATGGCAGCTGCCCGCGTACGTCCGCAACGCTCGACTCATCGCTCGATCTCCAGGAACGGAAGCGACCACGCAGGCGCGGGGACGGCTGCCGCGTGCGCTATACACCGGTGACCCCACGATACGACAGGACCGTGCCGCGATGGAGTGCGGCCAGCGGCGCTCAGCCGGCGCGCTTGCGCGTGCGCGTGCGTGCCGGCTTGCGCCCGGCCGGCGCCGCGGCCGCCTCGCCCGCACCGCCTTCGCGCAGCTGCTGCAGCGAGGACAGCGCATCGGCGTAGGCGATGAAATGCTGCAGGTAACCGGGCGCGGTCGCCTGCATCAGCTGGAGCGCGCGGTGCACCAGCATGTCCGAGTTGAGCGGGCCGGCATCGGCCGGCACCTGGTCCAGCGACTCGCGCAGCTGGCGGTCATTGCGCATGCGCGACCAGACCGTGCGCAGTTCGTCCAGCACCGGCAGCGGCGCGAACGCCGGCGCCGGCACGGCCTGCGCTCCGGCGGCCACGTCGACGCCGGTTCCATCGGCATCATTGCCAGCCGCGACCGCGGCAACGGAGGAGGTGCCGGTGAGCGGTCGCCCCATGCCGGCGAGCAGCTCGCCCAGCGGACCGGCCGCAACCGCGGCGCGAACCATCGGCTCCCTGGCCGGCGTGCGCACCAGGTCCTTCGCATAGGCCTGCAGCAGCACCGCCAGGCGCTGTTCCAGCAGCTCGCGCGCCTGGCCCGCGTGCCGCGGCACGCGCGTGGCCAGTGCTTCGAGGAAACCGAAGCGCAACGGATCGAAGCGGTCGGCGCCCGCGGCGCGCCACGCCTGCAGCTGCGCGTGGACGGCGTCAGCGGCCATCGTTCGCCTGTGCGGCCCGCGGCCGCGGCATCGGCGCGATCTCGACGCGGCGGTTGCGGGCACGGCCTTCCTCGTCGGAGTTCGGGCTGACCGGCTGGTTCGAACCGAACGCGGCGGCGAACACGGATGCGGACGGCACGCCCTCGGCGACCAGGGTGCGGGTCACGGTCAGCGCGCGCTGCGCGGACAGTTCCCAGTTGTCGTCAAAGCGCGCGTTGCCGTCGCGCACCTGGCGGTCGTCGGTGAAGCCACTGACCATCAGGATCTCGTCGCGCGCGTGCAGGTAGCCGGCCAGCGGCGCGGCCAGGCTCTTCAGCAGCTCGCGCCCTTCCGGCTGCAGCTGGTCGGAATTGAGCGCGAACAGCACGTTGCCGCGGATGCCGATGCGGCCGTCGACCAGGGTCACCCGGCCGGTAGCCAGCGGCACCGCCAGCGCCTGCTCCAGCGCCTGGCGCTGCTGTGCCTCGGCCTGGCTGCGGCGCATTTCCTTGTCGAGCCGGTCGGCCAGCTGCGCCTGCACCGCGATCACGCCGACCAGGACCAGCACGAACGCACCCAGCAGCACCGACATCAGGTCGGCGAAGCTGGCCCAGACCGGCGTGCCGAGGTCGGCCCCGCCGGTGTCGTCGGCGTCGGATTCCAGGCTCATGCGGCCTCTTCGGCCACGGCCGCGCGCGCGCCGCCGAGCTGCTGCAGGTCGGCCATGATCTGCCGCTGCGCGAGCATGCTCAGGTCGACCACTTCGCGCGCCTGCGCCACGTAATAGGCCAGCTGCTCGTCGCTGCGCGCCAGCGAGCGGTCCAGCGCGCCCTCGATCGCCTGCAGGCGATCGAGCAGCTCGGCATTGCCCTGGCCGAACAGCTGCACGGCCGAGGCGAAGGCCTCGCCCAGGCTCGCCACTTCGGTCGCCGCCACGGCCACCTGCGCGGCCACCGCCTCGATCTTGCCGGTCTCGCCGGCGACCTGTTCGCCAAAACGCGTACCGACCCGGTCGAGCAGGTCGGCCGAGGTGGCGACCAGCGCATCGATCGCGGCGCGCTGCTCGGTGGAGGCGTGGTTGACCGCGACCAGCAGGGTGTCGAGCGTGGCCATCATCTGGTTGCGCTCCTCCAGCAGGGCTGTGTCTCGGACCATGCTGTCGGACAGCTTCTGGCGCAGCTCGGCGATGACCTCGGCGGCGGCCTTCGGCGCTTCGGAGGCGGCCTGCACCAGCTGCCCGATCGCGGCGATGGTCTCGCGCGCGTGCGCCTGCGCCTGGGTGGTGATCGCCTGCGCACTGGCGGCGAGCGCGTCGCAGATGTCCTGCTGGCGCGCGGCGGTATGCGTGCCGGCGCGCTCCCAGTCCTCACGCAGCGCGGCGCCGGTAGCGGCGAGCTGTCCGGACCACGCTTCCAGCCGTTGCGCGTCCTGCGCGGCCAACTGCTGCTGCAGCTGCGCGTGCGAGCGGTCCGCCGCCTCGACCAGCGAGGCAGCCTGCTGTTCGAAGCCGGATGTCACCGCGGCCAGCGCCTGCGCGCTGCGTTCGGCAAGCACGGCGCTTGCGGCTTCCTGGCGCGCCTGCGCCTGTTCCCAGGCCTGCGCAATGCGCGCCGCGTCGCCGTCCAGGCGCGCGGACACGCCATCGAGCAGCGTGGCCGAGCGCTGTTCGAAGGTGCTGGCGAAACGCTCCAGCGCACCGTGCAGGTCGCCGGCCAGCTGGGTATTGGCCTCGCGTTGCGCGGCCAGCGCCGCATCCCAGCGCTCGGCCGCCGCGGCGCTGGCGCCGGCGAAACCGTTCGACAGGCCGTCGAGCTGGTCGCGCACTGCCTGGGCCACGCTGTCCTGCAGGCGGGTGGCATTGCGCGCCAGGCCGGCCAGCGTGGCTTCCATCGCCGGCTGCAGCGCATCGCCAACCGCACGCGCGCTGGCGGCCACGCCCGCCTGCAACGACTGATCGAGCGAGGCGGCCAGCTTCGCGTAGGCCGCCTCGGTGCGTGCATGCGAGGCCTCGATGCTGGCCAACTGGCGCTCGCCGTTGGCGACATCGCGCTGCTCGAGCGCGGCCATCATCGCCTGCAGGCGGTCGACCAGCGCCGGCATCAGCCCGGCCTGCTGCTGCAGCAGGCGGAAGGATTCCTCGCGCTGGTGCGCGCGCGAATGCACGCGCAGCGAAGTGGCGATCGCCGCATCCAGCCGCTGCACCGCCTGCATCCGCTCGCGCCGGCACAGCGCCGAGAGCAGGCCGAGCATCGCCGAACTGGCCACGCCGGCGATCGAGGTGCCGAAGGCGAAGGCGAGGCCCTTGACCGGCGCGGCGAGCGAGCCGCGGATCGCGTCGAGGTCGGCCGCACCTTCCATCGCCAGGCCGGTGCCGCGCAGCGTGGCCATCATGCCCAGCAGCGTGCCGAGCATGCCCAGCAGCACCAGCAGGCCGACCAGGTACGGGGTCAGCGCCGGAGCCGGCAGGGCGACGCGCTCGCCTTCCACGCGCAGGCGCACCGCCTCGCGCAGGCACGGGTGCAGGCGTTCGAGCCAGCCGGCAAGTCCGTCGTCCGCATCCGTGTCATCGAGCGCGCGCGCCAGCGTGGCCGTGGCCTGCCGGTAGCGCCGCAGTTCGAGCCCGCCGGTGACGTAACAGGCGCCGATCACCAGGGTCACGACCACGCCGATCGCATTGCTGCCGACGTAACCGGCGCCGATCCAGCAGATCACTGCGAGGCCGGCGAGGAACAGGAGGGAGTGGAAGGGATGTCGGGTCATGGTGTTCCGGAATCAGTGCGAAGGGCCGCGAGCAGGCCGTCGATCGGGTGGAAGCGCACGCCGAGCTCGGCGCGCAGCACGCTCTGGATGTCGTGGTGGAAGCGCGGCAGCCAGTCGCCGCGCACGCTGTCGGGTGAGCTTTCGGCGGCGGCGCGCAGGCGCTCGAAGTGCTCGCCGAGCAGGGCCGGCACGCCCCCCAGCAGGGCCTGTTCGCGTGGGCTCAACGCCTGCTCCATCACCGCGTCGACCTCGGCCAGGCGCGCGGCCGCGGGCGAATGGCGGGCGAGCATGTCGCGCAGGCGGCCGCGCAGCTGGCCGGTGCTGGCCTGCATCGAGCGCTGCAGGTTGAGGTACTGCTGCCGGTAGGGGGCGTAGTCGGACGCCACGTCGGCGGCCGGCGCGCGGGCGCCGGGACCGCGTTCGGCGATCGCCTCTTCCAGGGTGCGGCGGGCGTGGGCGCAGGCCGCGCCGGTGTCGGTTTCGTCGAAGAACGGAGTGTCGTCAACAGGCGCGGGCAGACGGCCGTCCAGCGCCGCCGACAGGGCGACGGCCCGGTTCCAGTCGATCCATTGGCCCAGCCGCGCCGATACGGGCTGGCCTGGGGCGGAGACGTCGACGCCGGTGACGCGGGCCAGCAGGCGGATGAACGCCGGCCCCGGGACCGGTGTCCGCTGGTGCGCTTTTGCCACGATGCCGCTCAAAAGACGGCGATTTTACATGATTGGCCCGGGACACCCGGGCGGGGCTGGACTCCCGGTCCGGATGCGCTGATCCCCGGCGTATCACGGCGATGGAGTTGCTCCAAGTCGTTGAAACAGAATGTTCCTCACCCAGGAGCAGCGGGAGGCAGGAGCCGGGGCGGCCGGATGCGCTGCGGCGGCGCTATGGCGTATGGCCTGCTGCCGTCCGTGTCCCCCGGTCCTGACCCGCTAGGCCAGGCCAGGACCTCCTCCTTTACCTCCCGGCAGCAGGCCACACGCCATAGCGCTCCAGACGTAGCGGGCGGCTTCACGGGCAGCCCGATCCGCGTGTCGGAACAGCATCTAGCGTCTTGGCCTTCGCTTGAGCTTCGGCGCGGCGCCGAGGACCGTGCGGCGGTGTGGTGCGATGCCTGCTGACGGGAAGTAAAGGAGGAGGCTGCGGCCGCAGGCCGCAGCCGGAGGACATGGACGGCAGCGGGCATCGCACCACACCGCCGCGACCATGCGTCCCGCCGCCCTGCTTTCCGCGGGGCAGCCCAGCGTGCGGCCGCTCCTCAAACGCGATGGCCCCGCCGCTCTGCGCGACCTCAGTAGGTGTACTGCAGCTGCACCCAGACCTTGTCGGTATCGACGGTGCGGGCCGGGTCGTCGCTGCGGTAGCGGGCCAGCTTGAGCAGGCCGGCCAGGCCCTTCACCCCGGGGATCGGGTGGGCGTAGGACATGTCGATCTCGTCGCCGTAGCTGCCGCCGCCGCGCTCGGGCGAGAAGTCGTGGTACCAGGCCTGCAGGCTGCCGCCGGCCAGCGGCACGGTGGCGCCGACGTAGGCGTCGTCGATGCCCTGCGCCGGCGTGGTCAGGAACACGTCGGCCCAGCCCTGGAAGATGTGCTTGGTCGCCAGCGGGGTCTGGAACGCGCGGTTGCCGCTGCCTTCGCCGCCGCCGAGCGACTCGTAGCCGGCCTTCAGCGCGACGCCGTGGACCTTGTAACCGAACTCGGCCAGCAGGTAGCGGCTGTCCAGCTGCCACGGGTTGCTGTCCAGCTCGTGCTGGCGTGCGTACTCGGCGGCGTAGCTCCATGCGCCCTGCGCGCCTTCCAGGCGCAAGCCGGTGGTGCGGCTGGACAGCGTGCCGAGCGGCGCGGTCGCGGTCACCGCGATCCGGTCGAGGTCGAGCTCGTAGTAGTACGCGCTGGCGGCCAGCGCCGGCGCGATCTTCCAGCCGATGTTGAGCAGATGGCTGTGGCCGCCGATGTCCGACGGATTGGCGGCGGTAGTCGCGGCACTGTCGTCCGGGCCGAACACGGTATTGATGTTGTCGATGAAGCTGTAGTCGATGGCCAACTGCTCGACCGGCGCGAACTGCAGGCGCACGCCGTCGTAGGTCTGCTCGTTCTGGCGCCAGGCGCTGCCGCCGACGAAGCGCTGGTTGCCCAGGTTGATCCGCTGCCGGCCGAGCGTGGCCGAGTTTTTCCCGGACGTGTAGCGCAGCAGCGCCTGGTTGATCTCCGCGCCGGCGCGGTCGGCGATCACCGGGTACTGGCGCTCGCCGTTGCGGGTGTCGTTGTAGCGGCCTTCGCCCAGGCCGAGCACCCCGTCGGCCTCGGCCAGCGCCGACCAGCCGTGCCAGGCGGATGTGACATAGCCGGCGCGCACGCGCAGCGTGTCGGCGTTGGCGTTGTTCGCGAACCCGTCCTGGTCGACGGTTTCGTGGCGGTAGCGCAGGTCGAGGATCGGCGTGCCGGTGTCGGCGGCGAACGCGCTGCCGGCACCGAGCGAGAGGAGGACGAAAGTGGCCAGGGTCGAACGTACGGCGTGACGTGACATCGTGGTTTTTTCCTGCGGGTGAAGTGCGCGCAACGTAGGACCGCGGCCATCGCCCCCTCCATGATCGAAATCAATCCGGCCGCCCCGGGCGGACCAAAGCCGCTCCGACCTGATGCAGGTCAAGGCGCGTGCGTGTCGCGATTGCGAAGGTGGTGCCATCGCGACCTTCCAGTCGAAGCCATGCACGCCTTGCTCGACCTGCGCCACCTGCCACCGCCCGAACCGATGCAGCGCATCCTCGATGCGCTTGATGAACTGCCGCCAGGCGCGTGCCTGCACGCGCTGACCCCGCACCGCCCCGGACCGCTGCTGCCCATGCTCGAACAGCAGGGTTACGCCTGGCGGCTGGACGACCTGGACGAAGGCGGCGCGCGCATCGCCGTGTGCTGGCTGCAGGACGCCGCGGTGCTGCCGGCCGAGCCGCCGCGATCCTGAGGGGATGACGCGATGACCGGACTGGCGCTCGCCCACGCGCCGCCCGCGCCGCGGCCGTTGCGCTTCCTGCTGACCGTGCCGTTGTGGGGCGTAGTCGCCGGCCTGCTGCTGGCCGCCTCTCCCGATGCGCTCGCCAGCGGACGCTGGGCGCCGCCCGCGGTGGCGCTGGTGCACGTGTTCACCTTGGGCGTGCTCGGCAACGCGATGCTCGGCAGCCTGCTGCAGTTCCTGCCGGTGGCCGCGCGCACGCCCGTCCCGGACATGCGCCTGGCGCCGCTGGCGCATGCCGCGCTCAACCTCGGCCTGGGCCTGTTCGTGGTGGCGCTGTACCGCGACCACGCGCTGCTGCTGCATGCCTCGTGCCTGCTGGTCTTGGCGCTGCTGTGCGTGGTCCTGCCGCCGTTGCCGGGACTGCTGCGCAGCGGTGCGCTGCGCCTGCTGCGCGGCGGCATCGGCGCCGCGCTGGCGGCGCTGCTGGGCACGGTGCTGCTGGGCCTGCTCGCCGCCGCGGTGCTCGGCGGACGCGTGGTCCTGCCGCTGGACCGGCTGGTCGATGCGCACGCCACGCTCGGCCTCGGTGGCTGGATGCTGGGCCTGCTCGCCGCGGTCGGCAGCGTGACCGTGCCGATGTTCCAGGGCACCTCGGCAATCCCGCCGCGCGCGCTCGCCACGTGGTTGGCCTGCGCCCTGCCGCTGCCGTTTATCGCCGCCGGCGCGCGCCTGCTCGGTGCGCCGGCGCTGGTCCCGGCACTGGCGCTGGCGTTGCCGGCGCTCGCCTTCGCCGGCGCGCTGTGGTGGCTGCACCGGCATGCGCCGCACCAGCGCAATCCGTCGCTGGTCCGCTTCTGGCGCGCCGGCAGCCTCGCCCTCGCCCTCGCCGGCATCGCCGCGACCGCCGCCGCGCTGGGCGCGCCGGGGGCGATCCTCGCCGGCGTGCTGGCGCTCGGCATCGGCGTGCCGCTGCTGGTCAACGGCATGCTGCTGGAGATCGTCGCCTTCATCACCTGGATCGCGCTGCGCGGCCAGTGCCCGCGCGGCGTGCGGATTCCCGCGGTCGGCAGGCTGGTCACCGACGCGGAGAAGCACGCGGCGCTGTGCGCGCACCTGGCGGCCGCCGCGCTGCTGCTGGCTGCGCTCGCCTGGCCGGTACTCGCGCGCCTGGCGGGCATCGCGCTGGCGCTCGCCTATGCCACCAGCGGCGGTTGCCTGCTGCGCTGCCTGCAGCGCGCGCGCGACTTCCGCCTCGAACACGGACACCCGCAGGGAGCCACCGCATGAGCGCCAGGCCGCCACTCGTCTACAGCTGCTCGGGCTGCTCCAGCGCCGCGCAGATGGCCAACCAGATGGCGCTGTGGCTGGACCGCGCCGGTGCGGCGGAGATGTCGTGCATTGCCGGCGTCGGTGGCGGCGTGGCCGGACTGGTACGCACGGCGCAGTCGGGCCGGCCGATCCTGGCCCTGGACGGCTGCGTGCTGCATTGCGTGCGCGCCTGCCTGGAGCGCGCGGGCGTGCAACCCGATGCGCACCTGACCCTGTCGGACCACGGCGTGCGCAAGCGCAAGCACGCTGATTTCGACCAGGCGCAGGCACAGGCGGTGTATCGCGAAGCCGTGCTGCCGGCGGCCCTGGCGCTGGGCGTGGCCGGCGCGGCGACCGTCGTCGAAGCGGAAGCCGAGGACGAAGACGATCCACAGTCCGGCTGAGCCGGCACCGTGGCGCCGCGGCCGATCGGCGCGCACTTGATCTGGATCAGGAGCAGCAGCATGTGCCGTCGCTAGCATCGACGGCGCTCGCCACTTGCCGCGGATCCGCATGCACACGCTTCGAGGTTTGCCGCCGTCGTCCGTGTCCCGGGAGGGAGCGGCGCGCCGTATCGCCGCCGGGACGCTGGCCGGCGCACGCCACGCGATCGATCGGGTCGACGATGCGGTCGTGGCCCTGGCCGGGCTGCGCCGCCGACTTGTCGGCGCGGTCCACCGGAGCAAGCGCCTGGCCGGCATGCCGGTCCGCGATGGCGAGCGCGAGGCGGGGGTGCTGTCACGCGCGCGGCGGGTGGCTGCGCGCGTGGCAGTACCCGGTGACACCGCCGACGCGCTGATGCGCGTGCTGATGTCCGATGCCTGCCGGCAGCAGGCCCAGGCCGGCGATGCCGGCCCTCCATTCACGATCGCCATGCCTTCGTTCCCGCCCTCACCCCTGTCCCCGGATGCAAACCACCGGCTGCTGCGCCTGCTGCCGCCGCCGCGGCGGTTGAAACCGCTGCTGCGCCGCCTGCCGCGCGCCGTGCACACGCCCCTGGCCGAACGCGTGCTGGCGCGCGCGGTGCGCCGGATCGATCCGGGCACGCTCGACATCGTGCGCGGACGCCGGCTCGGCATCGAGGTGCAGGACCTGGGCCTGGCCTGGGTGTTCGCCTGGGACGGCCAGCAGCTGCGCGCGTGCGACGCGCCGGCCGAGTCGACCGTGCGCGGCAGCGCCACCGACCTGCTCGGCCTGGCCAGCCGCCAGGAGGATGCCGACACCCTGTTCTTCCAGCGCCGCCTGGTCCTGACCGGCGACGTCGAACTCGGCCTGACCGTGCGCAACCTGCTCGACCGCCTGCCGTGGGAAGACCTGCCGCTGGGGCTGCGCATCGTCCTGCGCCGCGGCAGCCAGCTGCTGCGCGCGGCGCGCGACGCGCACGCGAACCGCGCCTCGTGAGCGGCGCCGTATCCGCGGCCCGGCCGCGCTGGGATCCGGCGCTCGAAGAGCGCTACGCCGAACTGGGCGCGACCCTCGAACCGCTGCTGCCGTGCCTGGAATGGCCGCTGCACCTGCCGTGGATCGACGCGATCCGCACGCTCAAGCGCGAGCGTGGCGCGGTGATCATGGCCCACAGCTACCAGTCGCCGGAGATCTTCCACGGCGTGGCCGACGTGACCGGCGACTCGCTGGCGCTGGCCCGTGCCGCCGCCGACTGCCACGCGCAGCTGATCGTGCTGGCCGGCGTCCACTTCATGGCCGAGAGCGCCAAGATCCTGGCCCCGGACAAGACCGTGCTGATCCCGGACCTGGAAGCCGGCTGCTCGCTGGCCTCCTCGATCACCGCCGCCGACGTGCGCGCGCTGCGTGCGTTGCATCCGGGCGTGCCGGTGGTCAGCTACGTCAACACCAGCGCCGAGGTGAAAGCCGAATCGGACGCCTGCTGCACCTCGGCCAATGCCGTGCAGGTGGTCGAGGCGATGGCCACCGAATTCGCCTCCAGCAAGGTGATCTTCCTGCCCGACCGCTTCCTCGGCCACCACGTCGCCCAGCACACCGGCATCGAACTGGTGCTGTGGGACGGCCGCTGCGAGGTCCACGAACAGTTCACCGCGCAGCAGGCGCGGCATGCCCGCGAACGCTTCGACGCGCGCCTGGTCGCCCATCCCGAATGTCCGCCCGAAGTGCAGGAGGAAGCCGACTTCGTCGGCTCGACCACCGCGATGGGCGCATGGCTCGAACGCGAAAAGCCGCAGCGCGTGGCGCTGATCACCGAATGCTCGATGGCCGACAACCTGCGCGCGCGCTTCCCGCGGGTGGAGTTCATCAAGCCCTGCAACCTGTGCCCGCACATGCAGCGGATCACCTTGCCGAACATCCACGCCTGCCTGCAGGAACTGCGCCACGAAGTGGTGGTGCCGGAGGCGATCGCCGCACGCGCGCGCACCGCGCTTGAGCGGATGCTGGCGGTGGGGCGGCACGACCGCGCGTGAGCGCCGGCCGCACCCCCCTGGTGGTGGTCGGCGGCGGCGTGGCCGGGCTTTCGGTGGCGTTGGCCGCGGCGCCGCGACCGGTCCTGCTGCTGGCCCGCGGTGCCGATGGCGAGGGCAGCGCCAGTGCGCTGGCCCAGGGCGGGATCGCCGCCGCGGTCGGCGCGGGCGACACGGCGGCGGCGCACGTACGCGACACCATCGTCGCTGGAGCCGGCCACAACGAGACCTTCGCCGTACGCTACCTGGCCACGCAGGCGCCGCGCGCGATCGCCCGCCTGCAGGCACTGGGCCTGCAGTTCGACCACGACGGCGGCCGCCTGCGCCTGGGTCGCGAAGGCGGCCACCACGCCGACCGCATCGTCCACGCCGGCGGCGACGCCAGCGGCGCGCGGCTGGTCGCGGCGCTGGCCAAAGCGGTGCGCGATGCCGGCCATGTCGAGGTCCGCAGCGGGGTGGCGGTCGATGCGCTGCTGTTGCGCGGCAGCGGCGTCGCCGGCGTGCGCGTGCGCGACGGGCGGGGCGATGCGGCGCTGGTCGAAGCGGCCAACGTGGTCCTCGCCACGGGCGGGATCGGCGGGCTGTTCGCGGCCAGCACCAATCCGGCCGGCGCCACTGGCAGCGGCCTGGCCTTGGGCCTGGCGGCCGGTGCGCGTGGACGCGACCTGGAATTCATGCAGTTCCATCCGACCGCGCTGGCGCTGGATCGTGCGAACGACGCCGGCCCGCTGCCGCTGGTCACCGAAGCCCTGCGCGGCGCCGGCGCGCGCCTGCTCGACGGCCAGGGCCGGCCGCTGATGGCCGGCCTGCATCCATTGGGCGACCTGGCACCGCGCGACCTGGTCGCACGCCGGGTATGGCAGGTGCTGCAGCAGGGCGACCGGGTCTGGCTGGACGCGACCCACCTGGGCGATGCGTGGCCGACACACTTCCCCACCGTGCATGCGGCCTGCCGCGCACACGGCATCGACCCGGCGCGCGAACCGATCCCGGTGACGCCGGCCGCGCATTTCCACATGGGCGGGCTGGCCACCGACCGCGATGGCCGCACCGGCGTGCACGGCCTGCATGCGGTCGGCGAGGTCGCCTGCAACGGCGTGCACGGTGCCAACCGGCTGGCCAGCAATTCGCTGCTGGAAGGACTCGTGTACGGCCATCGGCTGGGCCGGCGCATGGCCACCCGTTCGCTGCCGCGCGCGAGCCGCGGTGCGCATGCCTGGACCAGCCTCGGCCCTGCGGCCGACGGCCACGCCCGGCAACGGCTGCGCACGCTGCTGTGGAGCGCGCTCGGCCCGGTCCGCAACG
Organism: Pseudoxanthomonas sp.; assembly: GCA_017745195.1. Lineage (GTDB taxonomy): Bacteria > Pseudomonadota > Gammaproteobacteria > Xanthomonadales > Xanthomonadaceae > Pseudoxanthomonas. Next base: position 53,215 of record JAGHZW010000122.1, read on the forward strand.
GTCGCGACCTGCGCGCCGCGCGGCAGCACCTGCACGACGACGCCGCGGCCTACGGCTGGCACGGGCGCCTGGCCATGCAGCTGCTCGACGCGGCACTGGCGCGCGGCGCCAGCCTCGGTGCGCACTACCGCAGCGACGCGTCGGGATCGTAGCGACGCTCACGCCGGCGCCGGCTCGCGCGGCGATGCATTGCTCCTGCCGCGACGGTCCACGGTCCACGGTGCGCGGTGCGCGGCTCAGCCGGCACCAACCGGCGCCAACTGACTCCGGCCGCGTGGCTCAGCCGGCGCCGACCGGTTCCGGCGCGGTCGCCAGCGAGGCCTTGCCCGGTTGTCCGTGCCAGTAGCCGTTGCGCGCGCCCAGCCGTTCCGGAGTTCCCGGCACATCCAGGACGCGGCGGAAGCGGGCGACCACCTCGGCGGTGCCCTCGGCCTGCGGCGAGATCCGCATCACCCCCACGCCGCAGGCAGCCAGCGCATCGCGCTCCGGCGCCATGTCGACCACCTCGGTGCCCTGCACCTGGATCCCGTTGATGGTGAGGAACGGCTCGCCCTCGCGCGTGGCCAGCGGCAGGCCATCGGGATGCTCGATGCAGCGGAAGCCGCACTGGTCCTTGGGCAGGTCGAGGGCGCGCGCGGTGAAGCAGCGCGCCGAATACGCCAGCGGCAGCCGGCCCCAGGCCAGCATCTCCATTTCCGGCATGTGGCCACCATCGGCCTCGAGCGCGGCGCGCAGTTCCTCCAGCAGCACGCGGCCGATCTCGGTGCCCGGCACCCAGCGGCGCAGGCCGTCCTCGACCAGCATGGCCAGCGCGCGGTGGTTGTAGACGTTGAGCGTGGGCCCGCCGACGAACGGCAGGCCGCGCTCGCGGCACAGCTGCACCGCCGACAGGTCGTTGGCCTCGACCATGTACGCCCCCTGCTCGACCTGGCGCCGGACCACGCCCAGTTCGGATTCGGCCTCGACCAGGGCGAGAGTCGAGAGCACCACGTCCTTGCCGGCGGCGGACAGTTCCTCGGCCAGCGCCAGCCAGTCGCGGAAGCCCAGCTCGCGGCGCTTGCTGCACACCGTCTCGCCCAGGTAGACGATGTCGACCGGCCAGTCGGCGACGGCGCGGTAGAACGCCAGCGTGGTCGCGCGCGGCCAGAAGTACTGCAGCGGCCCCAGGCTCAGTTTCATCGTGTTCTGCATCGGCAGGCTCCTCATGAGCGGGTCCTCAATGCCAGGCGCGGTGGTACGGGCCGAGCGTGGTCTGCTGGCCTTCGGCATGGGCCGACAGCGCGCGTTGCCATTCGGCGTCGGTGCTCCAGCGCTGCGGGTCGTCGCGGTAGCGGTCGAGCGCCTGGCGCCAGGTGGAGGCCACCGCGCGCACGTAGGCCACGCCGCGCTGGCGGCCTTCGATCTTCAGCGCAGTCACGCCGGCCTGGGCCAGCCGCGGCAGCAGTTCGATCGTGTTGAGGCTGGTCGGCTCCTCCAGCGCGTGGAAGATCTCGCCGCGCACGTCGTAACGGCCCTTGCACACGGTCGGGTAGCCGGCCGGCTCGCCCTCGGCGAAGCGGTCGATCAGCATGCCGTTGACGCGCACGCTGCGGCTCTGGTCGTCGTGCTCGTCCCAGCGCACGAAGCTGGCCGGCGAGCACACGCCGTGCCGGTTGGGCGACTGGCCGGTGACATAGCTCGACAGCTGGCAACGGCCCTCGACCATGATGCACAGGCTGCCGAAGGCGAACACTTCCAGCGGCACCGGCGAGGCTTCGCACAGGCGTTCGACCTGCTGCACCGACAGCACCCGCGGCAGCACCGCGCGGGCGATGCCGAAGCGCTCGAATGCGTACTTCAGCGCCGGCGCGGTGGTCGCCGAGCCCTGCACCGACAGGTGCCGGGCCATCTGCGGATGGGCCTTGCAGGCGTAGTCGAGCACGGCCATCTCGGCGGCGATGATCGCGTCCACGCCCAGTTCGGCGGCACGGTCGACCGCGGCCTGCCAGTGCGGCAGGCGCACGCTGTCGGGGTAGGTGTTCAGTGCGACGTAGACCTGCCGGTCCATCGCGTGCGCGTAGGCGATGCCCTGGCGCAGTTCACGCTCGTCGAAGTTCAGCCCGGGGAACGCGCGCGCATTGGTCTGGTCGCGGAAGCCGGTATAGACCGCGTCGGCGCCGGCATCGATCGCGGCGCGCAATGCCGGCAGGTTGCCGGCCGGACAGACCAGTTGCATGGGCGTCTCCTCGTCGAAGTGAGCGGCCATGCTAGGCGCCGTCGTCGTGGCGCTCATTGATCCATGTCAGGTCGCCGGGGTTCAGGTCACCGGCTCACGGTCGCCGGGCCGGCTCATTCGGGTTCCGGCGTGCGCAGTAGCGAGGACCACAGCGTGTCCATGCGCTTTTCGACCGCGGGATCCAGCGCGATCGGCCGGCCCCACTCGCGCGCCGATTCGGCGGGCCACTTGCGGGTCGCGTCCAGGCCGAGCTTGGAGCCCAGTCCCGATACCGGCGTGGCGAAATCGAGGTAATCGATCGGGGTGTTCTCCACCAGCATGCTGTCGCGCGCCGGATCGACCCGGGTGGAGAGCGCCCAGATCACCTGGCTCCAGTCGCGCACGTCGACGTCCTCGTCGGTGACGATCACGAACTTGGTGTAGGTGAACTGGCGCAGGTAGGACCAGATCGCCATCATGATCCGCCGCGCGTGGCCCGGGACGGGGCGAAAACGACGAAGCCTCGGC
>JAGHZW010000122.1:55976-56458 GCA_017745195.1 Pseudoxanthomonas sp.
GCGGCAGGTAGAAGTCGACGATCTCCGGGAACACCTTGCGCAGGATCGGCACGAAGATGTCGTTGAGCGCCATCGACAGCACCGACGGCTCGTCGTGCGGCGAGCGGCCCATATAGCTGCCGTGGTAGATCGCGCCGCCGCGCAGGCGCATCCGCTCCACGGTCAGCACCGGGAAGGTGCCCTGCGCGTTGTAGTAGCCGGTGTGGTCGCCGAACGGGCCTTCCAGCGCGGTTTCGCCGGGATGGATGAAGCCCTCCAGCAGGATTTCCGCGCCGGCCGGCGCATCCAGTCCGGTCAGCTCGCTGCGCCAGACCCGGCTGCGTGAGCCGCGCAGCAGGCCGGCGAATTCGTATTCGGACAGCGTGTCCGGCACCGGCGCCACCGCCGCCAGCAGCGTGGCCGGATCGGCGCCGATCGCCACCAGCACCGGAAAGGGCTTGTCCGGCCAGGCGTGCTGCCAGGAGGCGTAGTCCTGCGCGCCG
>JAGHZW010000122.1:56519-72723 GCA_017745195.1 Pseudoxanthomonas sp.
GTCGGCGTTGTCCTCGCGCAGCTGCGATGCGGCAGCCAGCGCATGATCACCCGGTTGCGGCCGATCAGCTGCTGGCGGTAGATCGCCACGTTCTGCCGCGGCTGGTGCACGCCGCGGGTCACGACCAGGCCGAAGGTGATCAGGCGGCCGGCATCCTCCGGCCAGCAGCGCTGGATCGGCAGCGTGGACAGGTCGACGTCGCCGCCCTCGATCACCTGTTCGTTGAAGGCGGGATCGTCGACATGCCTGGGCGCGACGTTGGCCAGCTGGGCCAGCTCCGGCCAGCTGTCGAGCGCGTCGCGCAGCGAGGCCGGCCAGCGCGGTTCCTTCAGCGAGGCCAGCAGTTCGCCGAGTTCACGCAGCGAGGCGAGCGGACGGTCGCCGAGGGCCAACTCGATCCGGCGACGATGGCCGAACAGGTTGCCCAGCAGCGGATGCATCGAGCCGGTGGCGTTGTGCATCAGCAGCGCCGGACCGCCTTCGCGCAGCGCACGCAGGCTCAGCGTGGTGCTCTCCAGTTCCGGATCGACTGGCGCGTCGATCTCCAGCAGCTGCTGGTGGCGGGACAGGTGCTGCAGGAAGGCGCGCAGGTCGTGCATGGCGGTCGGCGGTGTCGGGTACGGTCCTGCACGCTAGTGGCCGCGTGCGGGCGCAGCGATGACGCAGGTCAAGCCGGCGCCTGCACGGCCACCTTGCCCGGACCTGTCGTGGCCTGCCGTGGCTTGACCGGGATCAACGTTGCCGCCGGCCATGCTGGCCAGAATGCGGCCATCCCGCTGCCGGAGACGCCCATGCGCCATCGAAATGTTCCCGCCGCCACCCTGGTCGTGGCCATGGCCGCGCTGGTGTCCGCCTGCGCGCCCGCATCCGCCCCCGCTGCCGTGGCCGACGCGCGCGCCACGACATCGGCGCAGGCCACCACAGCAACGAGCGCGCTGCCGCAGGTCGAGGTGTTCAAGTCGCCCAGCTGCGGCTGCTGCAGCGGCTGGGTCGATCACCTGCGCCAGGCGGGCTTCCCGGTGCGGGTGCACGAGACCGATGCACTGGAGCCGCTGCGCAAGCAGCTCGGCATACCCTACGGCAAGGGTTCGTGCCACACCGCGATGGTCGACGGCTACGTGATCGAAGGCCATGTGCCGGCGGCCGATATCCAGCGCCTGCTGGCCGAACATCCCAACGTGCGCGGGCTGGCGCTGCCGGGCATGCCGGCAGGATCGCCGGGCATGGAAGTGCCCGACGGCCACGTGCAGGCGTACACCGTGGAGCGCATCGAACACGACGGCTCCACCCGGACGTGGGCGGTGCACGGCCGCTAGCCGCGACGCATCCGCCACCCCGTGCCGGAACGACACGGGCCGCCCGCATCGACTGCGGGCGGCCCGTTGCGATCAATCCCGGTGGATCAGTACTTGAAGTTGAGCTTCAGCCAGGCGGTGCGGCCCGGCTCGTTGATCCGCTCCGGATCGGCCGGGTAGCCGAACGAGCTGTTGCCGGCCAGGTTGAGGTGTTCGGCGTAGGCACGGTCGAACAGGTTGTCGATGCCGGCGGTCAGCTGCACGTGCTCGCTAAAGCGGTAGCCGCCGTTGAGCGAGAACACCGCGAAGCCGGCGCTCGGGCCGAGATCGCGGCCGACCACGTTGCCCTGGTCGGTGTTGACCCGGTTCTGCGCGGCGGCGATCCGCAGCAGCGTGCCCCACGACCAGGCGCCGTGCTCGCCGCTGGCCGACAGGCGCGCCTCCAGCGGCGGCATCTGCGGCAACGGGCCTTCGTCGGTGCGGCCCCACGCATAGGCGAGCACGCCCGACAGCTTCAGTCCGTCGGCGACCTTCCAGTCCACGCCCGCCTCGCCGCCGGCGATGTCGGCATCGATGTTCCGCGCGCGCGTGGTCGAGCCCATCATCCCTCCGCTCATGTAGTCGAACAGGATGTAGTCGTCGATGCGCCCGGCGTAGGCCGAGGCCCAGGCTTCGACATTGCCGTGGCGGTATTCCATGCCCACGTCCAGCTGGGTGGTCGCCTCGGGCTTCACTCCGGCGAACGCGTTCGGCGCACCGGCCGGGCCGCGGTTCGGCGAGAACAGCTCCCAGTAGTCGGGCATGCGCTCGGCGTGGCCCAGGCCGGCGTACCAGCCGAGCGGACCGCTCATGTCGTGCTCGTAGCGGACGAAGCCGCCCGGCAAGGTCTCGCTGCGCTTCTGGCCGGCGGTCGGGTTGGGCATCGCCATCATCCCGCTGCCGGTGGTGGCGCGCCGGTCCTCGACCTGCGCCCGATCGATGCGCACGCCGGACATCAGGTGATGCACCTCGCTCAGGTGCCAGTGCGATTCGGCGAACACGCCGACGGTGCGGAACTGCGCGTCCTCGGTCCATGGCTGGTTCTTGTACGTGCCGCGGCCCATCGCGCTGCGCTTGCGGTGCTCGCTCTGGCGGCCGTCGACGCCGGCGGTCACTTCCCAGTTGTCCTGCTGCCAGGTCAGGGCGACGCGCCCGCCTTCGGTGGTGTCGCCGACATTGCTCGCCATCGGCATCGGCATGCTGCTGTTCGGGTCGGGGTCGCGCAGCGTGTAGTTGTCCATCACGTGGTCGATTTCGTTGCGGTAGACATTGGCCGCCACCGCGTCGAGCACGCCGTCGATGTTCTTCTTCTCGAAGCGCAGGCCGACGCCGTCGCGACGGAACTGCGCGCCGTCCATGCCGCGGCCGGCGTAGCGCGCCTGCGCGTCGCCGGTGCCGGCGTTGAGTTCCAGCACCGTGTCCGGGTCGGGGGTCCAGCCCAGCGCCGCGTCCACGTTCCACTTGCGCCAGGCCGAGGGCACCTCGTCGCCGTTGCCGTCCTGGTAGTCGTCGGCCTCGGAGCGGTTGGCCGACACGCGCGCGTAGCCGGTCTGGGTGCCGGCGCTGACGTCGGCGACCTGGTCGTTGCGGTTGTTGCTGCCGGCCAGCAGGCTGCCCTGCGCCTGCACGCCAGGGCGGTCGAAGTACGGGATCTCGCGCTCGAAGCGCACCGTGCCGGCCGAGGCGCCGCCGCCCCACAGCACCGTCTGCGGGCCCTTGATCACGGTCAGCCGGTCGTAGGTTTCCGGGGCGATGTAGGACATCGCGTTGTCCATGCGCGAGGGGCAGGCGCCGCTGAGCGCGCCGTCATTGGTCAGCAGCGCGATGCGCGAACCGAACATGCCGCGCAGCACCGGATCACCGTTGGTGCCGCCGCTGCGCAGGGTGGAGAAGCCGGGAATGGTCTTGAGGTAGTCGGCGCCGTCGCTGGCCGGCACCGGCTGGCGCGGCAGCTTCGGATCGGTGACGAAGGTGGAGGCGGCGATCGGGGCCACGCCCAGCACGACCACGCCATCGAGGTTGGTGACCGCCACTGCTTCGGCGGCGGCGTGCACGTGGTCGGGTTCGGCAAGGGCGGGTGTGGATACGGCGGCACCGATCACGGCGACGGCCAGCGCGCGGGACAGCATGGTTCTGTTCATTCCTGTTTTCTCGGTTCGCTCTCTTCTCGACGCCGCCATGTTTTGCCCGCGCCGACCGCGATGCCTTGATCAGGGTCAAACCTTTGCCCGGCGCAAACGCACGCTTGACATTAGTCAAGCCGCGCACCGAAACGACCGACGTACCCCTGCGGATTGATGCAAATCAAGGAGGCCCGGACAGGGCAGTCGCAACCTAGCCCCGTCAACCAACGAACACCCAGAGAGAGAGTCCCATGAAAGTCCGTCACTCCCACCGGATCCACCGCAGCCTGTTCGCCGGCGCCCTGGCCCTCGCGATCTCTTCCGTCTTCGCCGGCCAGGCCATCGCCGCCAAGCCCGCGGCCGCCGACACGCTGCCGGTCATCAATGCCGTCCTGACCTCGCCGCCGGAAGTGCCGGCGCCGATCACGCGCAAGACGCCGGCCAAGGTCCTGGTCGAGCTGGAGATGGTCGAGAAGGACATGCGCCTGGCCGACGGCGTGACCTACAACTTCTGGACGTTCGGCGGCACGGTGCCGGGCAGCTTCATCCGCGTGCGCCAGGGCGATACCGTCGAGTTCAAGCTGAAGAACGCCCACAGCTCGCACATGTCGCACAACATCGACCTGCACGCCGTCACCGGCCAGGGCGGTGGCGCCGAAGCCACGTTCACCCTGCCCGGCCACGAAACGCAGTTCACGTTCAAGGCGCTCAACCCCGGCCTGTACGTCTACCACTGCGCGATGGCGCCGGTCGCGATGCACGTCGCCAACGGCATGTACGGCCTGATCCTGGTCGAGCCGGAGGAAGGCCTGGCGCCGGTCGACAAGGAGTTCTACGTCATGCAGGGCGACTTCTACACCGAAGGCGCCAACGGCGAGCCGGGCCTGCAGCCGTTCAGCCTCGAAAAGGGCATCGCCGAGCATCCGGACTACGTGGTGTTCAACGGTTCGGTCGGCGCCCTGACCGGCGACAACGCGCTGAAGGCGAAGGCGGGCGAGAAGATCCGTATGTTCGTCGGCAACGGCGGCCCGAACCTGGTCTCCAGCTTCCACGTCATCGGCGAGATCTTCGACAAGGTCTACACCGAGGGCGGCAGCAAGTACCAGGAGAACGTGCAGACCACGCTGATCCCGGCCGGCGGCTCGGCGGTCGTCGAGTTCAAGGCCGACGTCCCGGGCAACTTCGTGCTGGTCGACCACAGCATCTTCCGCGCCTTCCACAAGGGTGCGCTGGGCATCCTCAAGGTCGAAGGCGAGAAGAAGCCGGAGATCTACAGCAGCCAGCAGCACGACATCGAGTACCCGGAAGCTGCACCTGCGGGCAGCAAGTAACCGGCAACAGGCAACAGAGAGTCAGCGGCATGAAACGGACACTCCCCCTCGCGCTCATCCTGGTCCTGGCCCCGGCGCTCGCCGCCGGTGCCCGCACGGACGGCGACGGGAACGCCTGGCAGGCGATTCCCGGCGGGGAGTTCCACTCTTCGGTCCGCTTCGAGGACGCCACCCGCATCGTGCCGGTGGCGTCCTATGAATTGATGGCACGCCCGGTCAGCAACGCGCAGTTCGCCGCCTTCCTGGCGCGCCAGCCGCAGTGGCGCCGCGACCGCGTGCCCGCGGTGTTCGCCAGCCCCGGCTACCTCGGCCACTGGGCGCAGCCGGACGCACCGGGCGCGGGCATCGACGCCAACGCGCCGGTCGTGCACGTGAACTGGTACGCCGCCGACGCCTACTGCCGCGAGCAGGGCGCGCGCCTGCCGACCTTCGTCGAATGGGAGTACGCCGCCGCGGCCGACGCCACCCGGCGCGACGCCCGTTCCGATCCGCACCGGCGCATGCGCCTGGTCAACGACGGCACCGCCCGCGCGATGGATGCGGCGCCGGACGCACCGGCCAACGCCTATGGCGTGCACGGCCTGCACGGCTCGCACTGGGAATGGAGCGCGGACTTCTCCTCGCTGCTGGGCGATGGCGACCGCCGCGGCCAGGACGACGGCGAAGCCGGCCGCTACTGCGGTGCCACCGCGCTCGCCTTCAACGACCCCGGTGACTACGGCGTGGTCAAGCGCTTCGTCCTGCTGTCGGCGCTGCAGCCCGCCGCCACGCTGGGCAACCTCGGATTCCGCTGTGCCAGGAGCCAGCCATGAACAACCACGTCCGTCCCCTGATGCTCGCCCTGGCGTTGTCGCTGGGCACGGGCGTCGCCAGCGCGGCACAGGCCGCCGACACCGGCGCCACGACTGCCGCGCAGGCGCTGCCGGGCGAGTCGCTGTACCACCTGCAGGCCGGCCTCACCGACCAGCACGGCCAGGCGCTGCAATGGCGCGACCTGCAGGGCCGCCCGCAGCTGGTGTCGATGTTCTACGGCAACTGCCACGTGATGTGCCCGCTGATCCTGGAGAACGCCAAGTCCGTGCAGAAACAGCTGCCGGAGGCGCTGCGCGACCAGCTCGGCGTAGCCATGCTCACCCTGGACCCGGCGCGCGATACCCCGGCCGTGCTGGCCGAGGTGGCGCAACGCCACCGCGTGCCGGACGCCTGGCGCTTCCTGCAGCCGGCCGCCGACGACGTCCGCGCCTTGGCCAGCGTGCTCGACATCCGCTACCGCTTCCGCGAGGACGGCAGCATCAACCACACCAGCGCACTGGTCCTGCTCGATGCGCAGGGCCGCGTCCTGGCCCGCTCGGAAATCGAGAGCGCCGCCGCGGACCCGGCCTTCGTCCAGCAGGTGCGTAACGCCATCGCCACGCGCTGAGTGCGATCCTTAGCCCACCCCCCACGCCCCACCACACAAGGAACACGATCCATGAACGTCACCCGCACCCTCGTCGCCATCGCCCTGCTCGGCGCCGCCGGCATGGCCCACGCCGCGGGCAACTGCACTATCTCGCTCAAGGGCGATGACGCAATGAAGTTCGACCAGAAGGAAGCCACGGTGTCGGCCGGCTGCGCCACCATCACCGTCGAGCTGGCCCACGTCGGCAAGCTGCCGGCCGCTGCGATGGGCCACAACGTGGTGATCTCCAAGACCCCGGACATGGCCGGCATCACCAAGGACGCGATCAAGGCCGGTGCCGCCAAGAACTACATCCCCGACGGCGACGCCCGCGTCATCGCCCACACCAAGATCATCGGTGGCGGCGAGACGACCAAGATCACCTTCCCGGGCAAGGCGCTCACCGCCGGCGGCGACTACAGCTTCTTCTGCAGCTTCCCCGGCCACTCGACCATGATGAAGGGCAAGCTGGTCGTCACCAAGTAAACCACCCTCCCCGGTGGTTACTCCCGTGCCGCTTCCCGGTCGGTGGCGGCACGGATCCTCTCCATTCCCGGGACCGCAAGGTCGCGGAGCATCCACGGCGAAGCATCAATGGAACTCGATATCCGCCTTCCCCCGCAGCCGCCCGTCGACATCGCGCGCATCGAGCGGTTGCTGCTGGACAGCGACCCGGCCGGCGTGGTCGACCTCGACCCGGCGACCGGGCACCTGCGCGTGTCGACCTGCGCCGAGCGCGACGAGGTGGCCTCGGTCCTGTCCGCGGCCGGGCATCCGGTCCAGATCGCCGACATCAGCATCGTGCCGTCGGTGTGCTGCGGCGGTTGCAGCGGCTGATCAGCCGCGCGGCGTCAGTCCCACTCCATCCGGAACCAGGCCTGCAACGACTGGCCCGGTTCCAGCACGCGCGGCGCCAGGTTGAACGCGTCCGCCGGGCCGGTCTGCGGCTCGATGCAGGTCGAATGCGCGGTCTCGTCGTACACGACCCAGTGGTCGCAGTCCGAGGCCAGCCGCAGCTGCTGCCCGCCGCGATGGACCACCACCTCGTGCGTGTTGACGAAGCAGTCGTCCCACGGACCCGGCGTGGGCGCCACCGTCGGCTTGACGCCGATGCCCTCGCCATCGCGCGGATAGATCGCGGCGGGGTCGAACTCGATCCGGTCGGGCTTGCGGAACCACGGGTGCCAGCCCAGCGCCACCGGCATCGCCTGCGCGTCGGCGCTTACCGACAGCGTCATCGACACCTGTCCGGCGCGGACTTCGATGCGCTGCCGCGCGGTGCCGCCGAACGGCCAGCGCTGGTCCTGCGGAAGGCGCAGCGACAGCTCGATCGCGTTCGCTTGGTGGTTTTCCACGTCCCACGGCAACCACATCGACACGCCATGGATCGCATGCGCGCCCATGTTGACCGGCAGCTGCCAGGCGCGCCCGGCGAACTCGAAGCGGCCGTGGCGGATGCGCCCGACCCAGGGCAGCATCGGATAGCTGCCCCAGGCGATCGCTCCCGGGAAACCGTCCTCCGGGCCGACCAGCTGCTCGACGCCGCGATAGCGGATCTGGGCGATGCGCCCGCCGGCCTGCGCCGCGACCTCGACCTGCAGTTCACCGTCGCCGATGAGCAGCAACGGACCGGGCGCCAGCGGCGCGTGCGGATCTGCAGCGTGCAACCCGGACGGCGAATCAGGCGCCATAGGGATCGATCGGCGTGATCCGGCCCTGGGCGTCGTGGTGGAGTTCGGTCGACTTGATCGAGCGCAGGTGGGTGACGCCGCCCGACAGCAGGGAGTCGTGGTAGAACAGGTACCAGCGACCGTCGACCTCGCAGATCGAATGATGCGTGGTCCAGCCCACCACCGGGCTCAGGATCGGCCCCTGGTAGGTGAACGGCCCGTACGGGTTGTCGGACACCGCATAGCACAGCAGGTGCGTGTCGCCGGTGGAGTACGACAGGTAGTAGCGGCCCTGGAACTTGTGCATCCACGGGCCTTCGAAGTAACGGCGCTCGTGGTCGTCGGCGCGCAGCGGCTGGCCGTGTTCGTCGAGGATCACGATCTCGCGGGTCGGCTCGGCCAGCTGCTTCATGTCCGCGTCCAGGCGCGCGATGCGCGGGCCCAGCGCCGGCACATCGCCGATCGGTTCCTCATGCGCGGCGTCGTACGCGTTGTCGCGGTACTTCTGCAGCTGCCCGCCCCAGATGCCACCGAACAGCAGGTAATGTTCAGCGCTGTCATCTGCGAAAACAGCCGGATCGATCGAATAGGTGCCGGCGATCGGCTCGGGTTCCGGCTTGAACGGACCAGCCGGGTGGTCGCCCACCGCCACGCCGATCCGGAACAGGCCGTCAGGCGCCTTGGCCGGGAAATACAGGTAGTAGCGGCCGTCCTTCTGCGCCGCATCCGGCGCCCACATCTGGCGCTCGGCCCACGGCACTTCGCTCACGTGGAGGCCCAGGCCGCAGTCGGTGGCCGGACCCTGCGGCGAGTCCAGCGCGATGACGTGGTAGTCCTCCATGCAGAAGTGGGCGCCGTCGTCGCCGAACGGCACGCCGCCTTCGATGTCGTGCGAGCAGTAGATGTACAGCTTGCCGTCGAACACGTGCGCCGACGGATCGGCGGTGTAGATGTGCGTGACCAGCGGCTGGGAAATGGCCTTGGCGGCGAGCTTCGGCAGCTCTTCGCTCATCGGCGCCAGGTCGGCGGGGGACGTCTTGGCCATCGTTATTCTCCGTAGGTCACGGCGCGGAACCGCCGCGGGCGCGGCGCTCGCCAAGTTCGCGCTCGATGCGCGATTCCATGGTTTTGTTGATTTCGTAGAAGAACAGCAGCACGACGCAGGCCAGGAACGGCAGCGAGGCGTAGAGGCTGACCGACATGCGGATGCCGTCCACCGTCGCGGCGGCCTGGGCCGGCGCTCCGGCCTGGTAGCCGTAGTGGGCGAGGATGCCGGCGACCAGGGCGCCGCCGATGCTCAGGCCCAGCTTCAGGCCGCACAGCATCGCCGAGAAGATGATCGCGGTGGCCCGGCGGTTGTTCTTCCACTCCGAGTAGTCGGCCACGTCGGCGATCATCGCCCACAGCAGCGGGATGGTGATGCCGTAGAAGAACCCGTGCAGGATCTGCGAGACGAACACCACGCCGATCCGGTCCGGCGGGTAGACCAGGAACGCGAGCAGGAACAGCGTGGAGACGAACAGCGCCGCGCCGAACACGTCGCGCTTGCCGAAGCGGTCGGCCAGCCTCTTGGAGAAGCCGATGCCGACGATCATGAAGATGATGCCGCCGGCGTTGAACAGGCTGAAGGCCGAGGTCGCCGGGTCTTCCGGCCACTTGAACTCGGTCAGGCCGATGCCGGTGAGCAGCGAATTGAGACCGTCGATGAAGCCGTTGAAGCCGATGTTCTGCAGGAACGCCGCCAGCGCCGCCTCGTCGAGGTAGTACTCGAAGTAGTAGACGTAGGTGCCGCCCTTCAGCGCCAGGGTGGTGAACACCAGGATGGTCAGCAGCAGCATGACCACCCACGGGCGGTTGCCGGCCAGGTCGCGCAGGTCCTGGGTGATGCTGGACTTCTGCTCCGGCGCCGGGACGATGCGCTCGCGCGTGGTGAAGAAGGTGATCAGCAGGAAGATCGTACCGACCACCGCGAACAGCAGCATCGCGTTGTGGAAGCCCTGGACCTTGTCGCCGCCGCCCAGGATCAGCACCAGCGGCAGCAGCAGCGACTGCACCATCAGCTGGGCGATCATCACCGCAACGAAGCGGTACGCCGACACGCTGTTGCGTTCGGCCATGCTGCCGGTCAGCACGCCGCTGAGCGCGGCATACGGCAGGTTGCTGGCCGCATAGACCAGGACCAGCAGGGTGTAGGTGGTGGCCGCGTAGAAGACCTTGCCGTGCGGGCCCAGGTCAGGGGTGCTGAAGGCCAGCAGCGCGAGGACGCCGAACGGAACCGCGGTCCACAGGACCCACGGCCGGAACTTGCCCCAGCGGGTATTGGTACGGTCGGCCAGCAGCGCGACCAGCGGGGTGAACACGAACGCACCCAGCAGGCCGACGATGAAGATGATCGTCGCCGCCGTGCCGGCGGGGATGCCGAACACGTCGGTGTAGAAGAAGGCCAGGAACGTGATCAGCGTCTGGAAGATCAGGTTGGCCGCCAGGTCGCCCAGGCTGTAGCCGATCTTTTCGCCGATCGAGAGCTTTTGCATGCCGTAGTCGGACATTCCCGTTGGCCATTGATGAGGAAAGGGGTAGCGGGACGGAGCCGCTACGCTCTATATACAGCGAGGCCCACACCGGCGCCGAAGCGCCGGGGTGGGCCGCGCGTTCACATCTATCGCATCAGAACGAACCGCGAACACCCAGCATGATGGTCCGGCCGGATTCGTAGTAGTTGTTGACGGCGTTGTCCACACCGAAGTACGAGACGATCGGCTCGTTGGTGATGTTCTGCACGTTCAGCGTGATCTGCGGCTTGGTCGGCAGGTTCTCCAGCGTGTAGCTGGCGGACAGGTCGAGCTGGCCACGATCATCGCCGTAGTAGTACGCCCACGGGATGCTGTTCTGGTTGGTGCCCGAACCGGCCGCGCCTTCCTGCCAGTTGTACGACAGGCGGACCGAAGCGACGTCGTTCTCCCAGTACGCGGTGGCGTTCCAGGCCGTCGGCGCCACACCATAGATGTTGCCGGCGAGCGCCGAAGCGTCGTGGCCGACCGTGCTCAGGTCGATCTTGGTGTAGTTGGCCATGAAGCCCAGGCCGTCAAACACGACGTCCAGCGGCTGCACCCAGATGGCTTCCCAGCCACGGACGTTCAACGCCGCGTTGGCGTTGACCTGCTGGGTCACGTTGACCAGGAACTTGTCGTAGCCGCCCGGGAAGGCGTTCACCTGACTCTGCTGCACGTCGCTCAGCGAGTCGAAGGGGATGCCCATCTCCGCCAGCGTCTTCTGCGTCGTGCCGTTGAAGGTGTAGCCCTGCACGCGCTTGTTGAAGAACGTCAGCCCCACGAAGCCTTCGTCGCCGGTGTACCACTCGCCGCCCAGGTCGAAGTTGGTCGAGATGTACGGGGACAGATCCGGGTTGCCCTGGCGGGCCGAATCCGCACCGATGCCGGTGAAGGTGGTCGCCGGCAGCATCGCGCCCGGGTTCGGACGGGACATGGTCTTCGAGCCGGACATGCGCAGGACGACATCGTCGGCAACATCCCAGGCTGCGCTGAACGACGGCAGCCACTCGCTGTAAGTGCCGTCGAGATCCTGCCACTGGCGCACGCCACCCAGGGTGACCGGGCCGCTGATGACCTGGTCGGTGGTCGCGTAACGCACGCCGGCGTTGATGCGCAGCTCGCGGTTCCAGACGTCGCTCGTCTGGTTGACCTCGAGGTACGCCGCCTTGTTCGACTCGTCGAAGCTGCCGGTCTGCGCGGTGTTGTTGGTCGAGCCGCCTTCCGGTGCGTTGTCGCGGTAGGTGGCATAGTCGGTCGCCGCCTTGAACGCGTCGAAGTCGACGGTGATGAAGCCGGCCGGACCCGGACGCAGGAACTGCGCCAGCTCCGAGTTCGGAACTTCCGCGAACACGTTGGCCTGCCAGGCCGCGCTGTTGTCGAAGCCCTGGATGCGGCGGTAATTGCTGTCGTACGCCACACCGACCTTGACGTTGCTGCTGTCGTCGCCGAACTGCAGGTCGGCGCGCAGGTTGGCGGTCTTGGTCAGGCGCTTCTCATTTTGCACGTTGACGCGGCCGTTGCCGGTCGGATCGGTGAAGAACCAGCCCGCGTTCGGATCGTTCAGATCGATGCCACCGGCGGTGACAACCGGACGACCGTTGTGGTTGCTGTACTGGACCGTGGTGAAAGGCGAGTTCACCAGGATGGTCGGCGAGTCGCGACGCAGCCAGCTGCGGCTGATGCCGCCCTGCACGTCCAGCTTGATGTTGCCGCCTTCGCCGAACCAGAAGGTGCCGCCCGGATTGACCTGCCAGTAGTCCACTTCCTCGTGGTACGGACGGGCTTCCAGGAAGAACTGCGCGTTGGTGAGGGTGGCGTCGGTGACCACGCCGTTGCCGTCGACCTGCATGTCCAGCGGGATCATGCCGTTGGCGTTGTTGTTGCGCGCCACCAGGTTCATGTCGATGCGGTCGTTGGTACGGCGCGCCTTCGAATACAGGGTATCCAGCCACAGGTGGGCGTTGTCGGTCGGACGCCATTCCAGCGAGCCCAGGAAGGCATCGCGGTCGCGGTCGCCGGACATGTGCACCGGGCGCGGCAGGTACGGGACCAGCGCGTCGCCGATCTGGGCGGTGGTCAGGCCCGGGTTGTTCGCAAGCAGCCAATCAGCGTTGATGGCCTGGCCCGGGGTGAGGCCGGCGCCGATGGTGGCCGAGTTGTTCGGCACGAAATCGGGAATGCGCCAGCGGTTGGAGGACGGATTGCGACCGCAACCGGTGGTGCCGCACTGCGCCGGGGTCAGACCGGGATCGATCCAGCCGCCGCCGCCGGCTTCCCAGCCTTCCACGCCCATCTTGCCGCGAACCGAAGCCAGGCCGCCGAGGACGCCGAAGGTGCCGGCATCGTTGGTCCAGCTCCCGATCAGCGAGCCCTGCGGCGCGATGCCGCCGGACACGGAGTTGTTCGAGCCCTGCAGCGAATAGACGACGTGCGTGCCCGGATTGTCGAAGGCACGCGAGTTGCTCATGTCGACCAGGCCGGCAGCGCCACCTTCCGGCAGGCTGGCCTTCGGCGACTTGTTCACGGTGAGCTTGTTGAAGAACTCGGTCGGGAAGATGTTCAGGTCGACTTCGCGGTTCTGGCTCTGTGCGTCAAGGCCGATCGAAGCGGTGGCGACCGTGTTGCCGTTGATCGTGGTCTTGGTGAAGTTCGGACCCAGGCCGCGAATGGCGATGCTCAGGCCCTCGCCGTTGACATCGCGATTGAGCTGGATGCCCGGAATGCGGGCCAGCGATTCGGCGATGTTGGTGTCCGGGAACTTGCCGATGTCCTCGGCGAAGATGGCGTCGACGAAGCCGGTCGCATCACGCTTGGCTTCGGTCGAGTACTGCAGGCTGCGGCGGAAACCCTTGACGACGACGCTGTCCAGGTCGGTGACCTGCTCGCCGGTCGCGGCCGGTGCTTCGGCCTGCGCCTGCGCGGCAGGCTGTTCCTGGGCGATGGCGGCCGAGGTGGCCATGCCGAAGATCGCCACGCCCAGCGCACTCGCCAGGACGGTCTTGTTCAGTTGCTTTTGCACGAGGTACAACCCCTCCCAAACTTTCTAATAATTGACCGCTCCCGTCAGGGAGCGGCGACGTCGTCCCGATTGCGGCCCGGTGGCGAAAAGCGCCTAAAGCGGGTCCTCCGGACGATGGCCAAGATGGTAGCGCTACCATTTCTTAACGCGCACGCTGCATAGCAGCATGGCGGTTTGCGGGTCACGCAAGGGGCCCGTGGATGATGCGATGCACCACGTTTCGCCGCTGAAATTGGCCGTATTCAGCCAAGTCGGGTGAACAGGCGGGGCGATTGGTTCCCGGTGTGATTATGATAGCGCTATCAGAAATTCCGGCTTCGTGCCGAGCCCTGGGAGGGGCGTTGCATGCGTCAATGGAGTAACGACCGGCGTCCGGCCGGAGCTGCGGCATGAGTGCCAGCCCGACCGTCGCCGCGCCGGCCAGCCCGCGGCTGGGACGCTACCGCTGGCGCGTCTGCGCGATGCTGTTGTTCGCCACCACCATCAACTACGTCGACCGCCAGGTGCTCGGCGTGCTGGCACCGTTCCTGCAGCAGGACATCGGCTGGAACGAGATCGAGTACGGCTACATCGTCACCTCGTTCCAGGCCGCCTACGCGATCGGCCTGCTCTGCGCCGGCGCGATCATCGACCGACTCGGCACCCGGATCGGCTACGCCATCGCCATCGGCGTATGGTCGCTGGCGGCGATGGCGCATTCGCTGGCCGGCAGCGCGGTCGGATTCGCCGCCGCGCGCTTCGCGCTGGGCCTGGGCGAAGCGGGCAACTTCCCCGCCGCGGTGAAGACGGTGGCCGAGTGGTTCCCGCGCCGCGAACGTTCCCTTGCGGTCGGCATCTTCAATGCCGGCTCCAACATCGGCGCGGTGCTGGCGCCGCTGATCGTGCCGCTGATCGCGGCGCGCTGGGGCTGGCAACCGGCATTCCTGTTCACCGGCGTGCTCAGCGCCACCTGGCTGGTGGTGTGGCTGCTGACCTATCGCACGCCCGACCAGCAGCCGAAGCTGAGCGCCGCCGAGTTGGCCCACATCCGCAGCGATCCGCCGGAACCGGCGATAAAGGTGCGCTGGCTGCAGCTGCTGCGCCACCGGCAGACCTGGTCGTTCGTCGCGGCCAAGTTCATCACCGACCCGGTGTGGTTCCTGTTCCTGTTCTGGCTGGGCAAGTTCCTCGCCGCCAAGTTCCACCTCAGCCTCAGCCAGGTCGGCCTGCCGATGATCACGGTGTATGTGATGGCCGACGTCGGCAGCATCGGCGGCGGCTGGCTGGCCGGGCGCCTGGTCCGGATGGGCTGGGACGCCAACCGCGCGCGCAAGGGCGCGATGCTGGCCTGCGGGCTGTGCGTGGCACCGATGGTCTTCGTCACCCAGGTCGAGAGCCTGTGGCTGGCGGTGTTCCTGATCGGCCTGGCCATGGCCGGACACCAGGGCTGGTCGGCGAACGTGCTGACCCTGCCTTCGGACATGTTCCCGCGCCAGACGGTGGCCTCGGTGGTCGGCATCGGCAGCTTCGCCGGCACCTTCGGCGGCATCCTCATGTCGCTGTTCACCGGTGCGCAGCTGCAGGCCACCGGCAGCTACGCGCGGGTGTTCCTGTTCGCCGGCTGCGCCTACCTGATCGCGCTGCTGGTCGTGCACCTGCTCGCGCCGAAGCTGGAGCCGGCCAAGCTGGGAACCGCCGCGCAGGAGCCGCCGCTCGCCTGACTTTGTACGCCCGGCACGGGCGCGCACAGACAATCCCCGGCCGTGGTTTCCCCAGGGACATCGCGGCCCCGATGTTCCGAGGGAACCCACGATGACCCGATCCTTCCTTGCAGCGCTGCTGTGCTTCCTCGTCCTGCCGCAGGCGCATGCCGGCACCGGCACCGCGGCGGATTGCCGCGCGCCCGCCGCGGTGTGCGAATCCCGTAGCAGCGGCAGCCTGACCCTGGTCGAGCGCGGCACGCCGCTGCCGGTGCTGGTGGACGACGGCGACTTCGCCGCCGTGCACCACGCCGCCGAAGCGCTGCGCGGTGACCTGGCCGCCGTCGCCGGCACGCCCGCCGCCGACGCGAAGGCGCCGCGCATCGCGGTCATCGCCGGCACCCTCGGCCATAGCGCACGCATCGACCGGATCGTGCGCGGGAAATCGATCGACACCACCGGCGTGGCCGGCGCCTGGGAGGCCTACCTGCTGCAGGTGGTCGACAAGCCCGAGCCGGGCATCGACCGCGCCCTGCTGTTGGTCGGCGCCGACCGCCGCGGCACCGCCTTCGGCCTGTACGAGCTCTCGCGCCGGATCGGCGTGTCGCCGTGGACCTGGTGGGCCGACGTGCCGCCGCCGAAACACGCCAGCCTGTACGTCGCACCCGGCCGCTTCGTCGACGCGCCGAAGGTGAAGTACCGCGGCATCTTCATCAACGACGAAGACCCGGCGCTCGGCGGCTGGCTCAAGGCCAACTACGGCGGCGTTGCCGACCACCGCTTCTACGAGCGCGTGTTCCAGCTGCTGCTGCGGCACAAGGCCAACTACCTGTGGCCGGCGATGTGGATCCCGCGCGCGTTCTACGACGACGACGCGCGCAATGCGGAACTTGCCGACGAGTACGGCATCGTCATCGCCACTACCCACCACGAGCCCATGGCCCGCGCCCACGACGAGTGGAACCGCTACGGCAAGGGTCCGTGGGACTACACGAAGAATGCCGCGAACCTGCAGCAGTTCTGGCGCGGCGGCATCGAGCGCCTGCAGGGCCGCG
>JAGHZW010000122.1:72765-80295 GCA_017745195.1 Pseudoxanthomonas sp.
CGCCGAAGGTGCCGGCGAAGCTGCCGATGCCGACGACAACTGGGGCAACATCCGCCGCCTGCCCGACCCGGCCAGCAAGCGCGCCGGCGGCTACGGCGTGTACTACCACTTCGACTACGTCGGCGGCCCGCGCAACTACAAGTGGGTCAACTCGACCCAGGTCGAGCGCGCCTGGGAGCAGATGCGTCTGGCCTGGGACCATGGCGTCGAACGGCTGTGGGTGGTCAACGTCGGCGACATCAAGCCGATGGAGCTGCCGATCAGCGCCTTCCTCGACCAGGCCTGGAATCCCGACACCGCCGACCTGGCCTGGATCAGCCGCTATCCGGCCGCCTGGGCCACCGAGCAGTTCGGCGCCGAGCATGCGCAGGAAATCGGCGAGATCCTCAGCCGCTACACGCAGTTCAACGCGCGCCGCAAGCCGGAGCTGATCTCGCCCGACACCTGGAGCCTGGTCCACGAACGCGAAGCCGAGCGCGTGATCGGCGAATGGGACGCGCTGGTCGAACGCACGCTCGCCCTCGGCAGGAAGATCCCGGCCGACCACCGCGACGCCTGGTACCAGCTGGTCGAATACCCGGTGCTGGCCAGCGCCAACCTCAACCAGCTGCACGTGGCCGTAGCCCGCAACCGCCTGTACGCCGCGCAGGGCCGCGCCTCCGCCAATGCCTGGGGCGAGAAGGCGCGTGCATTGTTCGCACGCGATGCCGAACTGCAGCGCGTGTACGAGCACGACATCGCCGGCGGCAAGTGGGCGAGCATGATGTCGCAGCCGCGCGTCGGCTACACCCACTGGCAGTCGCCGGAGCGCAACATCCTGCCGTACCTGTCCAGCGTCGACGTGCCGGACAAGGGCGTGCTCGGCGTGGCGATCGAGGGCGACGAGCGGCGCTGGCCGGTGCAGTTGCACAGCGCCACGCTGCCGGTGCTCGACCCGGTCGCCGCGCCGACCCGCGAGGTCACCCTGTTCAACGGCGGCCGCCAGAAGATCGGCTTCACCGCCGGCACGAAGACGCCGTGGCTGAAGGTCTCGCCCGCCTCGGGCGAAATCGATGATGCCCAGCCGCTGTCGATCACCGTGGACTGGAACGCGCTGCCCGAGGGCGACCACGTCGGCCGCATCTCGATTCGCGGCAAGGACTGGACCGAAGTCGGCATCGCCGTGCCGGTGCACAAGCCGCCGATGCACCGCGGCGCGCGCGGTTTCGTCGAAGGCAACGGCGTGGTCACGGTCGAAGCGCAGCACTACAGCCGCGCCGTGGCACCGGCCGGCGGCCAGTGGCAGGTGATCCCCAACCTCGGCCGCACCCTGTCCGGCGTCACCGCGTGGCCGGCGACCGGCGCGGCGGCCACCCCGGGCGGCGATGGCGCGCGACTGGAATACCCGCTGGTGATGGACAGCGACGGTGAAGTCGAAGTGCGCGTGGTGATGGCGCCAACCCTGGACATCCGTAACCGCGGCGGCCTGCGCTACGCTGTCTCCCTCGGCGACGAAGCCCCGCAGACCGTGACCATGCGCCTGGATCCGACTCCTGGCGACCGCGATTTCAGCGCCTGGGAAGCGGCGGTGATCGACAACTCGCACGCCTCCGTGTCGCGCCACCGCGTGCGCGCCGGCGCCAACACGCTCAAGCTGTGGCTGGTCGACCCGGGCCTGGTGTTCCAGCGCATCGAAGTCGTGCGCCGGCCGCTGCCGCCCACCACGCTTGGCCCGGTCGAAAGCGTCCGTCGCTGATTGCCGTCCACGCCCTCCACCGCCTCCGACTCCGAACCGACGCCATGACTGCCCCCGGCCAGCCGCTGCACCTGCACGAAGACCGCCTGTTCTCCTCCGATCCGACCCAGCGTGCGATCGCCCGCCGCCTTTACGCGCAGGTGTCCGCCCTGCCGATCATCAGCCCGCACGGCCATACCGATCCGTCATGGTGGGCCGGCAACGCGCCGTTCACCGACGCCAGCGAGCTGCTGCTGACCCCGGACCACTACGTGTTCCGCATGCTCTACAGCCAGGGCATTTCGCTGGACGCGCTGGGCATCCCGCACAAGGACGGCACCCGTGCGCCGGTCGCGCCGCGCGAGGCCTGGCGCGTGTTCGCCTCGCACTTCCACCTGTTCCGCGGCACGCCCTCGTCGATGTGGCTCAACCACGTCTTCCACGAAGTGTTCGGCCTGCGCGTGCGCCTGGATGCCGGCACCTCGGATTTCTACTACGACACCATCACCGCCGCGCTGCAGACCGACGCGTTCCGCCCGCGCGCGCTGTTCGACCGCTTCAACATCGAGGTGATCGCCACCACCGAAGGCCCGCTGGACACGCTCGAGCACCACCGGGCAATTCGGGAAAGCGGTTGGAACGGCCGGGTCATCACCGCCTATCGCCCGGACGAGGTGGTCGATCCGGAACACGAAGCCTTCAGCGGCGCGCTGAAGCGTTTCGGCGAGATCACCGGCGAAGACGTCTACAGCTGGGACGGCTACCTGCGCGCGCACCGCAACCGCCGCGACTTCTTCATCCAGCACGGCGCGACCTCGACCGACCACGGCCACGAGTCCGCACTGACCGCGGACCTGTCGCCGGCCGCCGCGCGCGACCTGTTCGCGAAGATCCTGCGTGGCGGCTTCAGCGCGCAGGAAGCGGACCTGTTCCGCGGCCAGGTGCTGACCGAAATGGCCGCGATGAGCCTGGACGACGGCCTGGTGATGCAGCTGCACCCGGGCTGCTGCCGCAACCACAACCCGTGCCTGTTCCATCGCCACGGCCGCAACGTCGGCGCCGACCTGCCGCTGGCCACCGAGTACGTGCACGCGCTCAAGCCGCTGCTGGACCGCTTCGGCAACGAGCCGGCCTTCAAGTTCATCCTGTTCACCCTCGACGAAAGCACCTATTCGCGCGAACTCGGCCCGATGGCCGGCCACTATCCGTCGCTGTCGCTCGGCCCGGCCTGGTGGTTCCATGACGCGCCGGAAGGCATGTGGCGCTTCCGCGAGCAGACCCTGAGCACCGCCGGCTTCTACAACACGGTCGGCTTCATCGACGACACCCGCGCGTTCCCGTCGATCCCGGCGCGGCACGACGTGGCCCGCCGCGTCGACTGCGCGGTGCTGGCCAAGCTGGTCGCCGAGCACCGCATCGACGAGGACGAGGCCGCCGACGTGGTCATCGACCTGGCCTACCACCTGCCCAAGCGCGCCTACCGGCTGTAAACCGCCGACCGACTGGAAGCCCGTAACGATGCAGAAGATCCCGGCGGCGCCGCCCGCGTTTTCCCGCTCCACCAGGCGCGCTGCCGTCGCCGGTGTCCTTCTGCTGCTCGGCCTGGCCGGCACCATGGCGCCGCCGCCGGCACGCGCCGCCACACCGGCCACTGCCGAGGCGCGCGAGCAGGTCCGCCTCGACAGCGGCTGGCGCTTCCACCCCGGCGATCCACCGGGCGTGGATGGCCGCCTCGACTACGACGAGCGTCCGCAGGTCGGACAGAGCGCCGACGGCAAGGTCGCCGATGCGCGGCCCGATGCGGCCGAAAAGATCGAGGCGAAGCGGCCGGTACTCAAGCCGTGGATCCTGCCCACGGCCAATGCCTTCATCGCCGATCCGGCGCAGCGCCACGCGCGCCCGGCTGGCACGCCACCAGGCAGCGACGTCGCTTTCCTGCAGCGTGACTTCGACGACAGCGCCTGGCGGTCGGTGACCCTGCCGCACGACTGGGCCATCGCCGGTCCGTTCCTGGTCGACGGTCCGTACGGCGGCATGGGCCGCCTGCCCAGCTGGGGCGTGGGCTGGTACCGCCGCGCGCTCGACCTTCCGGCCAGCGCGGCTGGCCGCCGCGTGTTCCTGGATATCGGTGGCGCGATGTCCTATGCCACGGTGTGGCTCAACGGCCGGCTGGTCGGTGGCTGGCCCTACGGCTACAACTCCTGGCGCGTGGACCTCACCCCGTACGTCGATTTCGGCGGCCACAACCAGCTCGCCATCCGCCTGGACAACCCGCCCGAGTCGGCGCGCTGGTATCCCGGCGGCGGCCTGTACCGCGACGTGTGGCTGACCGTCACCGATCCGGTGCATGTGGCGCAGTGGGGCACGCAGCTCACCACGACCGGGGTATCCAGCGACGCGGCGACGGTGAACCTGCGGGTCACGGCGGACAACGACGGCGACGCCGACGCGCGCGTGTACGTCGATACCGAGATCTTCGCCCTCGATGACACCGGCGCCATCACCGGCAAGCCGGTCGCGCGGATCAAGCGCGCGCGCCTAGACATCCCCGCCGGCCGCCAGGGCGTGCGCGTGGACACCGCCACGCGGATCGACCAGCCGCGCCTGTGGGGCCCGCCGCCGGCGCAGCAGCCGCACCGCTACGTCGCCGTCACCACCCTCACCCGCGACAACCGCGTCGTCGACCGCTACGAGACCCGCTTCGGCATCCGCGACGTGCGCTTCGATCCGGAGCGCGGCGTCTTCGTCAACGGCCAGCCGGTGCGCCTGCAGGGCGTGAACCAGCACCACGACCTCGGCGCGCTGGGTTCGGCATTCAACGTGCGCGCTGCCGAGCGCCAGCTCGAGATCCTGCGCGGCATGGGCGTCAACGCGATCCGACTGGCGCATAACCCGCCCGATCCGCAGCTGCTCGAGCTGACCGACCGCATGGGCTTCCTGGTAGTCGACGAGGTGTTCGATTCCTGGGAGCGGAAGAAGACCCCGCTCGACTTCCACCTGGTCTTCCCCGACTGGCACGAGGCCGACCTGCGCGCGATGCTGCGCCGCGACCGCAACCATCCCTCGGTGATCATGTGGAGCGTCGGCAACGAGGTCGGCGAGCAGTACACCGGCGAGGAAGGCGCGGTGATCGGCCGCAAGCTCACCGCGATCGCGCATGAGGAAGACCCGACCCGGCCCACCGCCGCGTCGATGAACTACGCCAGGCCGGACATGCCGTTCGCCACCGCGTTCGACACCATCAGCGTCAACTACCAGGGCGAGGGCATCCGCCAGGAGCCCGAGTTCGAAGGCACCGACCGGATCCGCACGCCACCGCAGTACCCGGCCTTCCACGCCGCGTTCCCGGACAAGCTGATCTTCGGCAGCGAGACCGCCTCGGCCTTCAGCAGCCGCGGCATCTACCTGTTCCCGGTCTCGCCGCTGGTCAGCGCTCCCACCCGCGATGGCCGCGGCGGCGACTCGAAGCACCACCAGGTCAGCAGCTACGAGCTGCACGCGGTGGACTTCGGCTCCAGCGCCGACAAGGTGTTCGCCACCCTCGACAAACACCCGTACGTGGCCGGCGAGTTCGTCTGGAACGGCTTCGATTACCTCGGCGAACCCACGCCCTATTACGACGCGCGCAGCTCCTACAGCGGCATCGTCGACCTGGCCGGTTTCCCCAAGGACCGCTACTGGCTGTACCAGTCGCGCTGGCGCCCGGACCTGCCGATGGCGCACCTGCTGCCGCACTGGACCTGGCCGGGCCGCGAAGGCCAGGTCACGCCGGTGCACGTGTTCACCTCCGGCGACGAGGCCGAACTGTTCGTCAACGGCGTCTCGCAGGGACGGAAGAAGAAGGGCCCGTACGAGTACCGCCTGCGCTGGGACGATGTCGTCTACCAGCCCGGCGAAGTGCGCGTGCAGGCGTATCGCGACGGCAAGCCGTGGGCGAGCGACAGCGTGCGCACCGCTGGCGCGCCGGTGCGGCTGGAGCTGTCGCTGGACCGCGACCGCATCGCCGGCGACGGCCGCGACCTGGCCTTCGCCACGGTCCGCTTCATCGACGCCAACGGCAACCCGGTGCCGACCGCCAATGACCGGATCCGCTTCCGCGTCGATGGCCCGGGCCGGGTCGTGGCCACCGACAATGGCGATTCCACCGACATGACCCCGTTTCCCTCGCCCGAACGCAATGCCTTCAGCGGCATGGCGCTGGCGATCGTGGCCGGCCAGCCGGGGCAACAGGGCACGCTGACCCTGCATGCCGAATCCGCCGGACTGCAGGGCGCCAGCGCCACGATCCAGCTCGGCGGCCCGTCGTACGCCAAGAACCCGCGCAACTGGCCGACGCCGGTGATGGACACGGTGCCGCCGACGTTGCCCGCGTTCGAACACGAACACGCGATGCTGGTGTTCTCCAAGACCAACGGCTTCCGTGACGACGCGCAGATCCAGGCCGGCAACGCCGCCCTGCGCACGCTGGGCCAGGCGCGCGGCTGGGACGTGTTCGTCACCGAGAACGCGGCGGTCTTCAACCCGGAGGCGCTGTCCCGCTTCGACGTGGTCGTGCTCGACAGCACCAGCGGCGACACGTTCCTGCCGACCCAGCGCGACGCCTTCCGCCACTGGCTGGAACAGGGCGGCGGCCTGGTCGCCCTGCACGGCGCCGGCGGCGACCACCACTACGACTGGCGCTGGTACGTGGACACCGTGCTCGGCGCGCAATTCATCGGCCATACCTCGCAGCCGAAGCAGTTCCAGCAGGGCGTGATCGAGGTGGCCGAGCCCGGCCATCCGGCGATGCGCCCGCTGCCGGCGCGCTGGCAGCGCGAGGAGGAGTGGTACGCCTTCGACCGCGTGCCGAGCGGCCATGGCACCCGGATCCTGGCGCGCCTGGACGAATCCAGCTACGAACCGGACCCCAGGCAGCGCATGGGCGACCATCCGATCGTGTGGACGCGCTGCATCGGCAAGGGCCGCGTGTTCTATTCCGCGCTCGGGCACAAGGCCGAGACCTATGCCGAGCCGCTGCACCTGGCGATGATCGACGGCGCGCTGGGTTGGGCGGCCGAGGCACGCACGCACGGCTGCGACTGAGTCCGCGACCGCGCGGCGATGGCCGCGCGCCACCAGGAGGAATCCCATGAGCAAGCGCTATCCCATGACCCTGGCCCTGCTGGCGCTGCTGGCCGGTGTCGTCCCCGCCGGCCGCGGCGAATCGCAGGTCCGTCCCACCGGGCCCACGCTCAAGCAGGCCTTCGCCGACGACTTCCTGCTCGGCACCGCGGTCAACGACGACATCGTCTCCGGCCGCGACGCGCGCGCGCAGGTACTGGTGCCGCTGCACTTCAACGCGATCACCGCCGAGAACGTGATGAAGGCCGAGGTAGTCAACCCGAAGCCCGGCGTCTACGACTTCGCCGCCGCCGACGCCTTCGTCGATTTCGGCGAGAAGCACGACATGTTCATCGTCGGCCACACCCTGGTCTGGCACAACCAGACCCCGGACTGGTTCTTCCACAAGCCCGACGGCACGCCAGTCGGCCACGACGCGCTGGTCGAGCGCATGCGCCAGTACATCGAGAAGGTCGCCGGCCGCTACGCCGGACGCGTGGATGCCTGGGACGTGGTCAACGAGGTGATGGGCGAGGACGGCCAGTACCGGCCGACAACCTGGGTCCAGGGCATCGGCAGCGGCGACGAGCTGGTGAAACTGGCCTTCACCTTCGCCCACCAGTACGCGCCGGACGCGCAGCTGTACTACAACGACTTCAACGCCTGGCGCCCGGAAAAGCGCGACGGCATCGTGCGCATGGTCAAGATGCTGCAGT
>JAGHZW010000122.1:80351-89731 GCA_017745195.1 Pseudoxanthomonas sp.
TGCGCATGGTCAAGATGCTGCAGGCCGCCGGCATCCGCATCGACGGCATCGGCATCCAGGGCCACTGGGGCCTGGACTATCCGTCCACCGCCGACATCGAGGCGGCGATCGACGCCTACGCCGCACTCGGGGTCAAGGTGATGATCACCGAGCTGGACGTGGACGTGCTGCCGCTGACCAAGGAAGGCCAGATCATCGGCCAGGGCATGGCCCATCCGCAGTTCCAGCTGCCGGAGTTCAAGCGCTTCCTCGATCCGTACCAGGCCGGCCTGCCGGCCGACGTCCAGCAGCAGCTGGCCACGCGCTACGCCGAACTGTTCGGCATCTTCCACCGCCATCGCGACGAGATCCATCGGGTCAGCGTCTGGGGCGTGCACGACCCGATGTCGTGGAAGAACGACTACCCCATTCCCCACCGCACCAACTACCCGCTGCTGTTCGACCGCCAGTACCAGCCCAAGCCGGCGCTGGACGCGGTGCTGGCGGTGCCGCGCAAGTAAAAGGGGCGGCCGCGCCGGAGGTCAGGGTTGCGCCTGGCCGCCGGCTGCACAGCCGCGGATCACGAACGGGCCGAACACCTTGCGCGTGCCGGCGAAACCGCCGGTCTGCACCACGTAGCCGAGCCCGGTGTCGCGATCGACGATGAGTTCATGCACGTAGCCATCGGCGACGTGGCCGGTGTCGTTCAGGCGCTCGCCGACCTGGTCCTTCAATGCGTCCGGCAACGCGTCGCCGGCCCTCCAGTGCTCCGGTGCGCCATAGGCCGACACCGCCGGCGCCAGCTGCTTCGCCTCGCATGAGCGGGTATCGACCACCCCGGCCGCGACGACCGGTGCGGCGTCGGCACGGTGCGCTATCTCGCCGGGCCGGTACGATCCGGCCGTTGCCGCGCAGGCCGACAGCGACAACGCGAGCAGAACCGCCAGGCCGGCTGTTCCGGTTCCCGGCTGCTTCGTCGCCATGTCGCCCCTCACGAAGGCTGGCCGCTGTAGTCCGCCCACAGCGGCAGTGCGTAGCTGCGCGCGGCGCGGCGAAGCCAGGCCGCCATGAGCAGGCCGAACATCGCACCGGCGCCTGCGGCAACGCCCAGCGCCAGCGAAACCGGCACACCTTGGCGCGCCCACATCAGCAGCCACATCGACACTCCCCACAGCACGCCGAACACCGTGCCCATCGAGATCGCCAACGGCCAGAAACCCAGGAACAGCGGCGGCGGCACGTCGAAGCCCAGCCGCCACAGCAGCCGCCAGGCCGGCGGTGCGGCCGTGTTGGGCGACACGCCCAGCGCGGCCATGTGTCCGTACATGCGTTGCAGCTTCTCGGCGTGTGTCATCCGTATCTCCGCTCAGGGTTTCGGTTGCAGCAGGTCCCACATGTTGCCGTACAGGTCCAGGAACACGGCGACCGTGCCGTAGGGCTCTTCCTTCGGCTCGCGCACGAAGACCACGCCCCTGGCGCGATAGGCCTCGTAGTCGCGCCAGAAGTCGTCGGTGTAGAGGAACAGGAACACCCGCCCTCCCGTCTGCGCGCCGACGTGGGCCAACTGCTCCGGCGTCGACGCGCGCGCCAGCACAGGGAATCCATCCTTGCGTCCCGATGCCACGGGAATCTAGCCGGCTTTCAAGGGAGGCTCAAGAAAGCCACCGAACTGCCGATAGCCCTGCGATGGACCCACTCAAGGGACCCGTTCGCGCTCCATCCATATCCGATCAAGGGGATCCAATGAATTTCCTGCGTAGTTCCCGGCTGCCGTTATTCAGCGTCGCGCTGGCCTTCGTCGCCATCGCCGGTCCGGCACTGGCCGCCACCACCGTCTCCGCGGAGGACGCAGCAGCGGCGAACGCCAAGGTCGACCAGCTGCTCGATCGAATCGCTGCCGTCCAGTCGGCCGGCTGGCCGCTGCTGGTGGCCGGCACCGACTACTGCAACGTCGATACCGCCTATCGCACGGGCATCGACGCCCGGTCCCGGCCGGACCTGACCACCGGCAAGGACCGCGTGGAAGTCGTGGGCGTCGCCAAGGGGTCGCCGGCGGATCTGGCCGGCATCAAGCGCAAGGACACCCTGACGGCCGTCAATGGCGACTCGGTCGGCAAGCGGTTCGGCGGCAATTCCGACGAGCGGGTCACCGAGCTGCTGGACGAAGCTGCCGAGTCCGATGAAGCGGTCACGTTCTCCCTGGTCCGCGACGGCCAGCCGCTGGAGATCGAGGTGACCCCGGTGCTGCTGTGCGACCTCAAGCTGCAGTACCTGCCGAGCCAGGGCTCGCTCAACACAGCCGAGTCCGGCTACGTGGTGGTCACCGAGATGATGTTCGACGTGACCGAGAGTGAGTTCGAGCGGCAGGCCTACCTTGCTTCGGAAATGAGCTTCGCCCTGACCAAGGCCGTGGCCGCCAACCGCCGCATGGGCAAGTTCCTCAATGTCAGCTCCCAGCTGCTGGGCGCGTTTACCGGAAATAGCCTCGTGGGCGCTGCCGGCTCGGCGGGCACCTTGGCACACAGCCTGGGCACCAGCAAGGAACTGTCCCTCAAGGCCGACCGCACGAGCGTGTTCCTGCTGGCCAGCATCGGCAGCGACGTCGAGCAGCTTCCGGCCTTCTGGAGCCGCTTCTACGAGCGGGCCGGTTCCAACGTGGACTTCGCTAACTGGCTGAGCCTGCGCCCGACCGCCGAGGACCGCCTGAGCAACCTGCAGGCCGCCGTGGCCGAGGTCGCCAAGCTGCGCGCCGAGGGCAAGCCGCTGGCTCCGTAGCACAGGCGGCCTTTCTTTACAGGAATCCGAGCCGGCGCGTGATTGGTGTCGACGAGGTCCACTCATTCATGCCACACCCCGGATCCGTGCGCGCCGTGTCTTCGCATGGCGCCTTCCCAGGCTGTCGCCGCCGGACCACACACAAGCACCGAAAGCTTTTAGGAGTTCCATACGCATGAAGCACACCCTTCTGACCACCGCCATCCTGTCGGCCATCCTGCTCACCGCGTGCGGTGGTGGCGGTGGCAACGTGAAGTCCGATCCGCCGCCGACTTCCCCGCCGCCGCCGACCTCCCCGCCGCCGCCGCCGGCGACCTGTGAGGATCCGAAGGCCGACAACATCGGCGCCCCCCTGCCCTGCACGTTCCGCTACACCGGCGAGGGGAACAACCTGCTGGTCCCGACCAACGCCGACAAGGCCCACGAAGCGGGCTTTACCGGTGACGGCGTGAAGGTGATCGTCCTGGACGACCAGCACTACGACGGCTACGCCCCCATCAAGGACGTGGTGACCCTCTACACCGACTGGACTTCGCCGGCTGGCCGTGATGAGCCGACCACCAACACCAAGCGCGGCCACGGCGACACCGCCACCGCCGTGATCGCTGGTGCCCCGTCGGAAGGCTTCAACGGTGGCGTCGCCCCCGATGCGGAAGTCTGGTACGGCCGCGTCTGCTACAACGACTCGTGCAGCAACCTGACGACGCGCACTGCCCTGCAGTATTACGCCGACGCCGGCAACGACGACATCCTGAACTTCTCGATCGGCGGCTTCGTCGAGGACGAAGCTGCTCGCAAGTCGGCCTATGACGCATGGGCCTACGGTTTCGCCCCGTTCCTCGACAGGGGCGGCCTGATCGTCGTCGCCACCGGCAACGAAGCCAAGGACAATGCCGGCACGACCGCCTCCGTGCCGGTCACCCACGCCGAGCTGCAGGGCCAGTTCCTGGCCGTGTCCTCGGTCGACCTGGACAAGGATGGCAAGCCGACCACGAAGTCCAGCTACGCCAACGCCTGTGGCTGGGCGGCGAACTGGTGCCTGGTGGCGCCGGGTCTGCTGACCGCGCCGGCTGTGGCGGGCACGGAGTACACCGGTCGCATCGCCGGCACCTCGTTCAGCACGGCTGTCGTGACTGGCGTGGCCGCGCTGGTGAAGGAAGCCTACCGGTGGTTCACCGCGCAGAACCTGCAGCAGACCGTTCTGACCACCGCGACCGACCTCGGCGATGCCGGCGTCGACGCCGTGTTCGGCTGGGGCATGGTCAACGCCGAGAAGGCGGTGAAGGGTCCGGGCCAGTTCGTCGGCACGTTCGATGCCGGGACGGAAGGGTCGTCCACGTTCTACAACGACATCACCGGCGCGGGCGGGCTGAAGGTCGGCGGCAACGGCAAGCTGATCCTGGCCGGCAACAACACCTACAGCGGCGGCACGGTCGTCGAAGCGGGCACGCTGGGCGTCAAGGGCACCCTGGGCGGCGATGTGGTCCTGAGCGCAACCGGCAAGCTGGACGCCATGGGCGGCAAGATCGGCGGCAGCCTGCGGACCGGCGACCAGACCACGGTGGAAGTCACCATCGGCAAGGCGCTGGAAGTCGGCGGCAAGGCCTCGCTGGATGGTGACCTGCTGCTCAAGCCGGCCGCAGACAGCTACACCATCGCGGCCAGCGAAAAGCTGCTGCAGGCGGGTTCGGTGGTCGGCACGTTCGACGAGGTCAAGTACGCCAACGACTTCTTCTACACCGCCGCGCTGGC
This sequence comes from Pseudoxanthomonas sp., assembly GCA_017745195.1. GTDB lineage: Bacteria > Pseudomonadota > Gammaproteobacteria > Xanthomonadales > Xanthomonadaceae > Pseudoxanthomonas. Next base: position 84,858 of record JAGHZW010000122.1, read on the forward strand.
CTACAACGCCGACAGCGTGACTGCCTCGCTGACCCGCGCTTCGGCGCAGGCCGCAGCGGTCGCTGGCGGCCAGTCGGTCGCCGTGCAGGACGGCGCGGCCCAGGCCGACGCCCTGATCGGCGCGCTGGATGAGCGGGTCAAGGGTGGCGACACCGGCGGCGTGGACGGCCTGATCGCCGCGACCGCCAGCCTGATGGCCAGCGACAACGCCTCGGTCGCCGCGGCGCTGGCGTCGCTGACCGGCCAGATCCACGGCGTCGAACGCAACCTGAGCGTCCAGACGGCGCTCAACGATGCCCGCGCCACGGCTGACCGCCTGCCCTACCTGGCCGAAACGTTCGCCCCGACCGCGTGGGTCACCGCCAGCTCGACCGACGGCAATACCCAGCGCACCGGTTACGCCTCGGCCGACTACCGCCAGAACGCGCTGACCGTCGGTGTGGACGTGCCGGTGTGGGACACCACGATCGTCGGCGCCGCGCTGAGCCACGGCCGGAACCGCGCCACCATCGACGCCGAAGCTGGACGCTATGACACCGACGCCACCAGCGTGACCGGCTACGTGTACCAGCCGCTGGCGAACGACGCCTATGTCACCGGCGTGGTCAGCTACGGCATCGGCGATGTGGAAGCCTCCCGCGTGGTGCAGTTCGGCGGCGGCGCCGAAGCCATCAAGGTGGACCGTGACGACGACACGTGGACGGCTCGCATCGAAGGCGGCTACCGCTTCGCCAACGGCCTGGCTCCGTTCGGTGCGATCGGTGTGGTCAGCCACACGCAGGAAGCCTTCAGCGAGGTTTCGGCCTCGGGTCTGGGCCTGAGTGCGGACGACGACACGGTGACGGCTACCTACGCCGACATCGGCCTGCGTGTCCGGGTGACGCGCGGCACCTGGCTGCTCGACAGCGAGGTGGCCTACCGCAACGTGTTTTCCGGCCGCGACACCGATTTCACCGCGTGGTTCACCGGCCTGCAGGACGCGCAGTTCAACGTCGCCGGCCAGCCGATCTCGCGTGAGGCCTTCCGTGCGGTGTTCGGTGCCGGCTACGCCATCAGCCCGGACGTCACGATCCACGCCGATGCTACCGTCGAACGCGCTGGCAACGTGGACGCGGCCACCGCGCTGAACCTGGGCCTGCGCTGGAAGTTCTGACCGGCCTTCGCGCATTACCACCACGACCGATCCACGGAGGATGCATGGACGGAACCATCAGGAGCTACCTTCCCGCCAAGGGCTACGGCTTCGTGCGCGGCAATGACAATCGCGACTATTTCCTGCACCAGTCCGACATTTCCCCAGGGACGCAGGTTCTGGAGGGTCAGCGGATCCGGTTCGAGGAGGCGGCAACCCCGAAGGGCTACCGCGCCAAGAACGTGCAACTGCTCGACCGGCAGCCAATCGAGGTCCGATACCAGATACCCGACGGGGTCCTTCTGTCGAAGGAAGGTCAGCCCCGGCAATGGGAGATTGTCGATCGCTGCCGATGGACCATCCACGCCAGCGGCCGGGGCTCCCCCGACGACGTCCGCACGGCGCTGAAGCACAAAGCAAGCCTTATTGGCGCCAATGCCGTACTCGGGGTGACTTATCACACCACAACCAGCAGCAGCGGAAACTACAGGTACACCATCCACAACTTCACCGGAATTCCCGTCATGCTGGGTCGCGTCAGCACCGCCGGCGTTTCCCTCGAATCGCTGGCGGGCCTGGAGGGGAGGGCGGCGCTTCTCAAGCGGGAGCTCGTCGCCAAGACCGAAGCGTCATTCAGGACGGCCCTTATCGTCGGAGGCACCATTGCAGGACTGGGATTCCTGCTTGGAATCGTTGCCGGATCCTCCAGCGGCGCCTCCCTTGCGCTGGCACTCGCCGGCGCTGGTCTCTTCATCGGCTTCCTGTGCCACACGAATCATGACAAATGGCTGGAGCGACTCTGATCACGGGAAATGCAAACGGGTCTACACTCGCCTGCGCTGTTATGCTGGCGTTAGCCGGATGCAGCCACGCCGCGAGAAAAGACAGTCCTCCTACGGTCAGCGCACAGACGCAGGGCTTTCCTGCCCAATGGCTCGATGAACCGGAAAAACATGGCTTGCCGGGAAAGAAGGCTCCCGACCCGGGCCAGGATGCATGCATCGAATCCGCGCCACCATAAGCGGTGCGCGCCGATGAGGTTGCACGCCTGAGGGCAGTCGGGGCGGAATGGCGCCGTGTCGAAAAAATTCACGGCGCTGATGCAGCCACCACCGCTCCGAACAGGCTCCCGGTGTCCTCGGGCACCATGGACTGGTGGATGGCGGTGACTCCTCAACGCTGCGCAACGCTGCAGGGATTGCTGTAGGCACACGCGCCTTCGGCGCCCACCCTCAGCCCACCAGCGGCTCCAGCAGCAGCACGCCGGCCAGGCCGACGATGGAGATCGTCGTCTCCATCACCGTCCACGACAGGAAGGTCTGCTTCATGGTCAGGCCGAAGAACTCCTTGAACATCCAGAAGCCCGAATCATTGACGTGCGAGCCGAACACGCTGCCGGCGCCCACCGCCAGCACCGCCAGTTCCGGCGACACGCCGCTGGCGCCGAGCAACGGCGCGACCACGCCGGCAGCAGTGATGCCCGCGACCGTCGCCGAGCCGATCATCACCCGCAGCACCGCGGTCACCAGCCACGCGAACACCAGCGGCGGCATGTGCCAGGTCTGGCTCAGCCGGGCGATCATGTCGCCGGTGCCGCTGTCCACCAGCACCTGCTTGAACACGCCGCCGGCGGTGATGATCAGCAGGATCGCGGCGATGCCGCTGATCGCCGCGTTGAGCCAGCGCGTCTGCACCTCGAAGCCGATCCCGCGACGCACGCCGAACCACCAGAACGCGACCAGCACCGCGATCAGCAAGGCAATGGTCGGGGCACCGGCGAACAGCAGCGCCGACTTCAGCGCGCCGTCCGCAAGCACGCCATCGGCGACCACCGACAGGGTGATCAGCAGCACCGGCAGCAGCGCGATCACGAACGACGGCCATGCGCCGGGCAGTTCGCGCGACGCCGGTGCATCAGTCGACGCGAAGATGTCCGGCAGCGGCGTGTGCATGCGGCCCAGCAGCCGGCCGAGCAGCGGGCCGGCGGCCCGCTCGGCAAGCTGCGCGATGGCGACATCGTCCGCATCGAGATCGACCGCGCGAAGCTCGAAGGCCGCGTCGACTTCATCGGCCACGATGCGGACAGGCCACTCGATCCTGCCGCGGCTACCGAACTGCTCGCCACACGTGCGCTGCATCCGGCAATCGCCCCGCATCCGCGCCTGCCCGATGACACCCGGTTGTGGGCCGCGCTGCAGGAAGTCGGCGGCGGCACCTGGGCCGGCTGCGTGTACGACGTGGACGCGATCATCGAGACGCTGCGCGCGGGGCGCGAGGCGCTGGCAAGGAAGGGAGAGGAAAACCCCGGCCACTAGAAAGCCCCGACTGTCGTCATCCCGCAGAAGGCCGGGATGACGAGCGAAGTGAGGCCAGAGCAAAGGCGCCAGATTGTTGGATCCCGGCCGGACCAGACATTCGTCTGGGGAAGGTCGACGGGATGACCGACAGGAAGCACCGGCTGCTGCCCCGTCGCTCCGACGAAAGCCGGGACGACGGGCAGGAAGACCGCACCACACGCCGCACCGCATTACCGAGTTCGAACACGCCGCCGCATCCCCGCAACAAGGAGAGCCCGAGCCGATGTCCCCGATCCTCGTCATCGTCGCCGCCATCGCGTTGCAGATCTTCCTCACCTCGCGCAAGGTCAGCCCGTTCCTGTCGCTGCTGGTGGTGGCGATCCTCACCGGCCTGGGCCTGGGCATGGCCCCGCAGGATCTGCTCAAGACCATCGACGCCGGCGTCGGCAGCACCCTCGGCGGGCTGGCGCTGGTGATCTGCCTGGGCGCCGTGCTCGGCAAGATCCTCGAGGAGAGCGGCGCGGCCGAGCGCATCGCCGCCACCCTGGTCGGTGCGTTCGGCGAGAAGAACATCCAGTGGGCCTTGCTGCTGACCGGCTTCCTGGTCGGCATCCCGCTGTACTACAACGCCGGCTTCATCATCCTGGTGCCGCTGGTGCTGACCCTGGCGCGGCGCACCGGCCTGCCGCTGCTGTACATCGCCATCCCGACCGCGGCCTCGCTGAGCACCACCCACTGCTTCCTGCCGCCGAACTGAAGTGAACCCCGAGCGGGGATGCAGCACTGAGTTTGGGATTGCCGGCCCAAGGGCGTCAATCGAGAAACTTCCACCTCGATCACGGACTTGCCCGACTCCTGCAGGCGTCCCTATGCGCCGTCATCCCGCAGGCCGTGACATCCGGTGGTCTGCCGGTCACGCGAGTCGAGCCCGAGTGTCTGACACCGCGGCGCAGAGGTGGCCTCCGCAGTGCAGTCTTCGGATCAGCGCTGGCCTGACCGCGATGGCCTCCTGGCCAAGGGCACCCGACCAGCCGGTTTCGGAGCCGCATTGGCGGGGCCGAAGGCCCGGAACCGGCCCCCGGAGAGCGCCGGCGGCGACGCCCGCTGCCCAGCCCGCAAGGCTCGGAGGGTTGCGCGCAAGGCTTTTTGCCTGCGTACGAGGCCCGGAACTGCGATCGCGAGGCTCTTTGCCTTGCGTGCGAGGCTCAAAACCCCGATCGCGGGGCTTTTTGCCTTGCGCGCAAGGCTCCGAGGCTTGCGCGCAAGGGTTGGAGGGTTGCGAACGCAGCGCGGACCGGCGACTTCGGCAGCCGATGCCGGTGTCCGTGGCGCAGACGCCGCTCAGCCGACGATCGGCTCCAGCAGCAGCACGCCGGCCAGGCCGACGATCGAGATCGTCGTCTCCATCACCGTCCACGACAGGAAGGTCTGCTTCATGGTCAGGC
>JAGHZW010000123.1 GCA_017745195.1 Pseudoxanthomonas sp.
GTTCCTCGTGTGGCCATGGCGCGAATGCCATGGTTCGCCTGCAGGATGCGTGGCGCGGCGTTAGCGGTGCCGCGTGATCACGGTGAAGGCCTGTTTTACGCATGAGCGCTTCAGGAATTCCGCCGTCGCGTGATTGCCATTTCCCTGGATGCATGCATCACGTCCGCATGCATCACCCGCGTGCGACGGTCGCGGGCGGCAGGTTCGGCGTGTCATGAGCCTGCAGGAATGTGCCAGGCTGGCGATGCGGCGATGTCGCCGGTACCGCATTCCACCGGCAGCGTGCGGCGGTCATGGCGACCGGACAGGGCGCGGCTCGATGGCCACGCTGGCATGTCGCCACCTCACGCCGCTCGCGTGATCCGGTCCGTGAAGGCCGGATCACGCGGTTTCGTGGATGCTGCGTCGCGCCATCGATTCATCGCCACATCCACGTGTGGATCGGCGTGCGTCATGTATTCTCGGCCGCGTGCTCCAGGCCGATCGCCCGCAGGCGAATTTCCGCGGGACCGCGGATCGACCTGCCAGACCCGGTTGCCGAGCGGTATCACGTATCCCGTGGAGTTCGGAATGACGCCGCAGATCGTCATTACCCTGGCCATCATCATCG
>JAGHZW010000124.1 GCA_017745195.1 Pseudoxanthomonas sp.
ACTGCCCGGTTCTGCGCCGGATCCGAATCGCGCGCGTCGAGCCGGCCCGGGTCGGCGGCGCGCAGCCCGTCGGGCAGCTGCAGCCGCGCCTGCACTTCCAGCGCGTCGTGCGCGAGCGGATATCCGGCCGGCACGTCCAGCGTCCACAGGTAGACCAGTTCGCTGCCCGCGGGCAGGTCGGCGGTGTCATCGAGCGCGCCGCGACCCTCGTCATTGCCGCACCGGGCCGCGCCGCTGGCGCGGCAGGTCCAGTGCGCACCGGTGAGGTCCGCTGGCAGGGCCGCGGTGACCCGTACGCCGCGCAGGTCCGGCCCGCCGGGATTGTCGACCACGATCCGGTAGCTGACCTGCGTGCCCGGCGCGTAGCGGTCGTCGGCCTGGTCGTCGGCACCCAGCGACGGCGTATTGGTCAGGTGCAGGCCGGCCCCGCTGGACTGCGCGCGGGCCGGCGCCACGCAGGCCAGGGCCAGCAGCGCGGCGACCATCGCCGGGCGCCACGGTCCGGCCGCGCGCGAGGTCGGTGCGTGCGGGCGGTACGGCGGGATGCGGAGGAGCGCGTTCATGCGGTCGCCGTCAGTAGGTGCCGGTCATGTTGAGGAACCAGC
>JAGHZW010000125.1 GCA_017745195.1 Pseudoxanthomonas sp.
GCCAAAGGATGTCTTCGCGTTCTTCCTCGTCGAGCACACCGTCCGCCATGGCTGCTGCTACGCGCGGCACCAACTCATTGAACGGATGAAGATCTTTTAGCTCTCGATGCTCAGAGAGCCAGGTCCCCAGATAGCTGATCTCTAGCTCGTTGATATGCCCGTCGATTGCGATTCCCTCGATGATGCCCAAGAGAGAATTGATCGACTTGTCCAAACGAGCTTTCCCGGTGAACTTCGCGTATCTCTGCTGATCCGGATGCATGATCACTCCCTCCCGAGTGCCACGAAAGCCAGTAGCGGCCCCCAGCCGCCTTGACGGTACGGACTCTGCTGCAATCCCGACGCAGCCGCAATCGCATTACCAGACGAAAAAGAACAGGTGCATAGGCCAGGGCGTGGGGGGATTCACTTGGCGCTTCCCGCCTCGTCCCTTCGGGCGACGGCTTTGTCGTCGCGCAACCGGCCGAAACGGAGCAGAGTGCACTTTCGGTCGAGGTGACCTGGCCGCCGTCGACGGAAGGGGGGGGCAATTCAAAGACCGTGCTGTGAAGAGAGGGGGATTCGAACCCCCGAAGCG
>JAGHZW010000126.1 GCA_017745195.1 Pseudoxanthomonas sp.
ACTGCCTGGGTCTGCGCCGGATCCGAATCGCGCGCGTCGAGCCGGCCCGGGTCGGTGGCGCGCAGCCCGTCGGGCAGCTGCAGCCGCGCCTGCACGTCCAGCGCGCCATGCGTGGCCGCGTATCCGGCCGGCACGTCCAGCGTCCACAGGTAGACCAGTTCGCTGCCTGCGGGCAGGTCGGCAGTGTCGTCCAGCGCGCCGCGACCCGCGTCATTGCCGCACCGCGCCGCACCGCTGGCGCGGCAGGTCCAGCGCGCTCCGACGAGGTCCGCCGGCAACGCCGCGGTGATCCGTGCGCCGCGCAGATCCGGCCCGTCGGGGTTGTCGACGACGATCCGGTAGGTGACCTCCGTGCCCGGCGCGTAGCGGTCGTCGGCTTGGTCGTCGGCACCCAGCGATGGCGTATTGGTCAGGTGCAGGCCGGCCCCGCTGGACTGCGCGCGGGCCGGTGCCACGCAGGCCAGGGCCAGCAGCGCGGCGACGATGGCCGGGCGCCACGGCCCGGTCGCGCGTGCGGTCGGCGCGTGCGGGCGGTACGGGATGCGGGGGAGCGCGTTCATGCGGTCGCCGTCAGTAGGTGCCGGTCATGTTGAGGAACCAGC
>JAGHZW010000127.1 GCA_017745195.1 Pseudoxanthomonas sp.
GCGGTTCCGGCCAACCTGGAGGACGTGTACTTCGGCGAGCTGCGCAAGGCCGCGCCGACACGGAGATCGTAGATGCCCGCCAACGGCCCCATGAGGGCGCGTGCCTGTGCTGCGCCCTCGTGCTTAGCAAGCGCACGTTCGAGGGACTTCAGCGATCCGGTGCCTCTCAATTCCGGGGTGACTGGCGCGAAGGCCTTCAGCGCATCCGCATCCACGCGATCGGCCGTCAGTCGCGCCACATCCTTGGCCAGCTCTAGCAGCGAGTCTCGGTTTGTCGCGCGAAAGCGGTGCACGGTCGCCAAGATTCGATCCTGGATGTTGTGGGGGCGGAAGACAGGAAAACCCCAATTGGCTTGCGCCGCCGCATCGATCGCGATCAGCGCCTCGGCGGTACGTGCTTCCGGCGCCGTGGTGTCTGCCACCCGTCCCTCGACATGCGCCCGGCCCAATTCGGCACTGAGCCGGCCATTCGGGTAGAGGTTACGCCCAGCCCATATGCGCCGATGCCATTCGGACAGCCGAGCCACGTCCCGCGCGTACACGTTGATCAGTCCGGCTTCGTTGATCCCGAAATGGATGCTGCTGTAGCCGGGCTCGCCTT
>JAGHZW010000128.1 GCA_017745195.1 Pseudoxanthomonas sp.
TGCCGACAACGGTGCGCTGCGCGCGCTGGTCGGTGCGCAGGGCTGGGCCGAGGACGGCCGGCTGCGGTGATCCCGGGGAACAGGCGCCGCGTTGCCGGTGGCGTCGGTAGGTGACGTGTCGCGTCGGCGATCGCCGCATCGCGGCGTGGCCCTGCGCAGGGCACGCCCGTGCGCGCGGGCCGGCACCTGCGGCATGCAACTTGCATCCAAGGCGCGGTGCCGCTGCGGCGGCACCAGGATACCCGGCGACGCTCGCGCGCGACCGGCATCCGTTCGAGGCGTGCGGTGCACGCCGTGTCGCCTGGAGTCCCCCCGATGTCGCTTTCCCCGAAAATCCCCAACGAGCGGCGCACGCCGACGCCACCTCCGAGCCCCGCCCAGCTGGAGGCAGGGCTGACCCACGCCCAGCTGGCGACGGTCCGGACCCTGCAGGAATTCCAGTGGCGGCTGCGCTTCGTGCGCAGGCCGCTGTTCCAGGCGCCGGTGCCGGTCCTGTTCGACCGTGGCGAGAAGCGCTACGTCGTGATCGGGGAGGACGGCAGCATCGACGAGAACCCGAGCCTGAAGCTGCGCGGCTGACGGCGCGCGCGGTGCCTGT
>JAGHZW010000129.1 GCA_017745195.1 Pseudoxanthomonas sp.
GACAAGCCGACCCAGACGATGTGAGCGGACTGTCCTCGCTGCGATGGCCAGGGAGAGAATGTCGATGCGTGGATTGATCCTTGCCGCACTGTTGTTGCTGTCGGCGCAGACTGCCGCGCAACCCACACTGCAGGTGGTGGTCGACGCGGAGCACCACGCGCAGGCCTGGTGGATGTACGCCACGCTCGAGCCCGGCGGCCGCATGCTGCGGGGCATCCCGATCGGAGAGTTCGACCCCGACTGGTGCGCCGCTGACGAGCTCACCGTCAACGCGTTCCCAGAGGCGGTCCGCAACGATGGGCCTTGGCCGCTGGCGCGGTTGGCTGGCGAGGGGCGCTCGCCGTTCTCGACGGAGGGACGCTCCGGCGCCGGCGAGGCGCTGGAGGTGTTCATCGGCGCCTACCGGACCTGTTCCGGCGAGCGTCGCAATTTCCTTGCCGTGCTGGCGCCGGAGCGGACCGGCCGACACATCGTCCAGGTCGAGAGCATCAGTGCCGGCAAGGCCGTGTTCCAGTACCTGGTGGCGGATGCGGACGGTACGGGTTTCCGCATCTACTCGTGCCTGGCC
>JAGHZW010000130.1 GCA_017745195.1 Pseudoxanthomonas sp.
GCTCTCGTTCTGGTGCCGCACCAGCGTCGGCGGCGGGAAGTCGAACCCCTGGGTCAGCACGGTGAAGTCGCTGTCGAAGTAGAACCCGCCGACCTGCCAGGCGAACGCGCCGGTGCCGTTCGAGGCCAGCCGCACTTCCTGCGTGGTCTGCTTGAGGTCGATCGAATCCTGCGTGTCCGACGGGAACGGGATGAACCCCGGCCCCATGACCGGCAGGAACACCGCGCCGTAGCCGCCGTCGATGTCGCCGCGGCTGTGGCCCTCGCTCTCGTCGTGCGCGGTGATCGAGGTCAGCGTCGCGCCGCCGAAGTCGTAGTCGACCTTCAGCGAGGCGCCCCAGATGTCGTACTGCGCCTCGTTGCCGCCGCCCGCATCGTAGTACACCGTCCGGCGGTCGTAGTTCTCGTTGAGCTCGTTGTCGCCCGGCCCGAGCACGTTCGCCCGGAACAGCGTCGACTGCCCGTCGAGCCGCCGGTACTGCCCCATCGCCAGCACCGAGAGCCGGTCGCCCGGGGTGAACAGCAGCTGCGCGCGTCCGGCGAGATCGGTGAACCCGCCATAGGCGTCGTCCTGGCC
>JAGHZW010000131.1 GCA_017745195.1 Pseudoxanthomonas sp.
GGTTTCACCTGACCCGATTACCGGCCCCGAAAGCCCGCCACCCCGTCCCCAACTGCGGCACGAAGGCCCCCGGAACGCCGATCGCAAGCCCCGAAGCCTTGCGCGCAAGGCAAAAAGGCTTGCGCGCAACACCTGGACCCTTGCGCGCAAGCCAAAAAGCCCCGACCGCCGCCCTCCGAGCCTTGCGCGCAAGCTCGAACCGTTGCGCGCAAGGCTCAAAGCTTTGCGAACGCAAGGCAAAAAGGCTTGCGCGCAAGGCTCGACGGCTTGCGTGCAAGGCAAAAAGCCTTGCGATCGGCGCTGGAGCGTTGCGCGCAAGGCGGAAAGCCTTGCGATCGCAAGGCCCGAAGGCTTGCGCGCAAGGCAAAAAGGTCCGGCGTCGGTGTTCCCGGGCTTGCGCGCAAGGGTTCCAGCGTTGCGCGCAAGGGTCAGAGGCTTGCGCGCAAGACTCGAAGGTTCGCGCGCAAGCCCGGGAGCCTTGCGCCCGCGCCGGCAGACCTGCGCCCGGCGCCGGCAAAGCCACCCTCCAGCCGCCCGTTCAGGCAACTCCTACCCTCGCCTATACTCGACCGGCGTCACATTCCCGGG
>JAGHZW010000132.1 GCA_017745195.1 Pseudoxanthomonas sp.
GTTCCTCGTGTGGCCATGGCGCGAATGCCATGGTTCGCCTGCAGGATGCGTGGCGAGGCGTTAGCGGCGCCGCGTGATCACGGTGAAGGCCTGTTTTACGCATGAGCGCTTCAGGAATTCCGTCGTGGCGTGATTGCCATCTCCCCGGATGCATGCATCACGTCCGCATGCATCGCCCGCGAGCGGGCCGGATCGGCGTGTCATGAGCCTGCAGGAATGCGCCCGGCCGGCGACGCGGCGAAGTCGGTGCCGCGTTCCACCGGCAACGCGCATGACGATCGCGCAAGGCTCGGGTCGATGTCCACGCCGACGTCGCCACGTCACGTCGCGCGCGTTGATCCGGTCCGTGAAGGCCGGATCACGCGGTTTCGCGGATGCTGCGTTGCGCCATCGGTCGATTGCGGCCGCCACGTGCGCATCGGCGCGCTTCATGTATTCTCGGCCGCATGGTCCAGGACGATCGCCCACGGGCGAATTGCCGCAGGACCGCGGATCGACCTGCCAGACCCGGTTGCCGAGCGGTATCACGTACCCCGTGGAGTTCGGAATGACGCCGCAGATCGTCATTACCCTGGCCATCATCATCG
>JAGHZW010000133.1:0-33411 GCA_017745195.1 Pseudoxanthomonas sp.
ACGGCATCAGCCAGGCGGTGGCCACGCTCGGCACCGCCACTACCGCCGACCATGCCGAGCTGCTGTTCCGCAATGCGCCGGACGTGTACTTCTGCTTCGACGGCGATGCCGCCGGCCGCCGCGCCGGCTGGCGCGCAGTGGAATCGGTGCTGCCGCGGATGAAGGACGGTCGCCAGGCGTTCTTCCTGTTCCTGCCCGAGGGCGAGGACCCGGACACCATCGTGCGCAAGGAAGGCGCGGCCGGCTTCGACGCGCGCCTGGCCCAGGCCACGCCGTTGTCGCAGTTCTTTTTCGACGAGATCGGCCGCGACATCAACCGCGGCACGCTCGATGGCCGCGCACGCCTGGCCGAGCGCGCACGGCCGCTGCTGGCGCAGCTGCCCGACGGCGCCTTCGCCGACCTGATGCGCCAGGAGCTGCAGCGCCAGACCGGCGTGGACGCGGCACGGCCCGCCGAACCGCCGAAGCCGCCGCCGCGTCGCGCGGCGCCCGCGCAGAAGCGCAGCCTGGTGCGCAGCGTGATCGCGCTGCTGCTGCAGCAGCCGGCGCTGGGCCTGCAGCTGGAACAGCCGTACCGTTTCGCCGGCCTGCGCCTGGCCGGGATGCCGCTGCTGCTGGAGATCCTCGAGGTCGTGCGCCAGCGCCCCGAGATCAGCACCGGCGCGCTGCTCGAACACTTCGCCGAACACGAGCAGGGCGAGGCACTGCGCAAGCTCGCCACCCAGGTCCTGCCTGGAGACGAGGCCAGCTGGGCGCACGAACTGCACGACGCGGTCGCCCAGCTGGAGCGGCAGAGCCTGCAGCAGCGCATCGACGAGCTGCAGGAAAAGCAACGCGCGCAAGGCCTGGACGACACCGACAAATACGAACTGCGGATGTTGCTGCAGGCCCTGGCCGGCCGCGCCTGAGCCGGACCGCGCAGGCATCCTGGAGAGGAGAACATCGATGCGACCGCACCTGATCACGCTTGCCCTCGTCGCGGTGTCGCCGCTGCATGCGATGGCCGCCCCGCCTGCCGATGCGGCGGACCGGATCGCCGCCGCGCCCGCAGCCGAAGACACGCGCTCCGCGCCGGCGGCGAAGTTCGCCCAGCCCTACGACGGTGTGTATGCCGGCGGCCAGCCCGACGCGCGCGACCTGGCGCAGCTGCATGCGCAGGGCGTGCGCACGCTCATCGACCTGCGTGCCACCAGCGAGGACCACGGCTTCGACGAGGCCGCCGAGGCCGCGCGACTGGGCATGGCCTACGTGTCCCTGCCCATCGGCAAGGACGACATCAGCGCGGGCAATGCCGATGCGCTGCAGGCACTGCTGCGCCAGTACGGCGAAGGCACGCTGGTGCACTGCGCTTCCGGCAACCGGGTCGGCGCCCTGATCGCGCTCGGCGCCGCACGCACCGGGGCATCGCGCGAGGACGCACTGGCGCTGGGCCGCCTGGCCGGACTGAAATCGCTGGAGCCGGTCGTGGCCGCGCAACTCGATGCCGCGACCGCGGCGCCCTCGAAGTAGTCAGGACGGTCGCGCGGGTCCGGCGATGCCGCGCCGGCGCTGGGCGCCTGCATGCTAGGATCACCCATCGAAGGGGAGTAGCCCTCCCACGCTCGCGTCGTCATTACGGACCCCGGTCCCGGCGCAGCGGCAGGCCAACCGGCCTGTGGGCAAGACCTTCGCCGCCCCGCGGCGAAGGTGCATCCGGCCCACCGGTTTCCGATGCAGGTTCTCCGCGGTTCATTGACCGCATACCTACGATCGAACCGCCATGGAATCCCTGTTCACCGCCGAAGTCCTGATCGCCCTGGCCACCCTGACCGCGCTGGAGCTGGTCCTGGGCATCGACAACATCATCTTCATCACCATCCTGGCCGGACGCCTGCCACCGGAGCAGCGCGACCGCGCGCGCCGGCTGGGCATCCTCGGCGCGGCCGTCACCCGCGTGGCGCTGCTGTTCACCATGGTCTGGATCTCGCGCCTGACCTATCCGCTGTTCGATGTATTCGGCAAGACCTTCTCCTGGCGCGACCTGATCCTGATCGGCGGCGGCCTGTTCCTGATCGCCAAGGCCACCCTGGAAATCCACCACAAGGTCGAGGGCGCCGGCGCCACCGGCGAACCCACGTTCAAGCGCGCCGCCACCTCCTTCGCCGGAGTGATCGCCCAGATCATGGTGCTGGACATCGTGTTTTCGCTGGACTCGATCATCACCGCGGTCGGCATGGTCGACCAGCGCTGGGTGATGGTCACCGCGATCCTGGTCTCGATCGGTTTCATGCTCGCCTTCGCCGGCCCGATCGGCCGCTTCGTCGAGGCGCATCCGACGGTGAAGGTGCTCGCGCTGAGCTTCCTGATCATGATCGGCCTGGTGCTGATCGCCGACGGCTTCGGCCTGCACATCCCGAAGGGTTACGTGTACACGGCGATGGCGTTCTCGGTGTTCGTCGAGTCGATCAACCTGTGGATCCGCCGGCGCGAGCAGAAGGCGGCCGAGGCGTCGAAAGCCGGCTGACCCGGAATCTGCGCGGCCGCGTGCGTCAGTGCATGTCGGCCGCCGCTTCCACGGCCACCGGGCGTGCGATCGTGAAACGCGGCAGCACCAGCCGGTAGTCGTACGCCTCGGCTTCGTCGAGGCGTCCGCCTTGGGCGCCGGGCGTCACCGGCTGGGGCCCGCAACCGCTCGAGCGGCACGCCCAGTACTGGCCCGCTAGCGCGGTGATGTCGACCGAATATGGCCGCAGGTCCTGCAGGTCCACGGCCATCGGCGTCTGCATCTGCGGCGGCGCATGGGCGGGCCGCATGCGCATCGCATGGACGTTGCCGGTCAGCACCAGCATCCGTCCGTCCGGCAGCGCGTCCCAGGCATGGCGCAGGCATGCGGCCATCGCGCGGTCGCGCCACTCGGCTCCACGCGAGACGCCGTTGGCGACGTCGAACGGCAGGATCGCCACGTCGCGACCCAGCGCGCGCAGGCGGCGGACCTGTTCGACCAGCTCGAGCATGTCCTCGCTGCGCCGGCCGTCGTTGGCCGACGCCGGCACCGACCAGTACGGGCGCCGGCGCAACGCATCGCGCTGCGCCGGCGTGCCGTCGCCATGCAGGTAGGCGGCAAGGCTCGCCTGCTCGCTGGCGTGGATCTCGATGGCCAGCAGCAGCGGCCCGGAACGGCTCCAGCGCTCGGCCACGTCGGCGACGAGTTGCGGAATCTCCTGCGTGCCGTGCATCTCGCCCAGCAGTACCAGCCGCTGCTCGCCGGCGACCGCGACCAGTTCATCGGCCGCGGACTGGCGCCAGGGTTGCGCCGCGAGCGGGAAAACGACGGACAGCAGCAGGAGGCAGGCGACGGCGATCCAGCGATGCATGGCATCCACTCCTGCAGGCATGCACAGGCGATGGGGACGCGTCCGGTGCGGATCAAGCGCCGGCTACGCCTGGGCGCGGAATCGCGCTCAGGCCTCGAACAGCAGTGGCAGCCAGTGGTCGACCAGCAGGAAAGCGAACAGCGCCATCAGGTAGATGATCGAATAGTTGAACACGCGCATGGCGAAGAACTCGTCCGGCGGATCCAGCAGCCGCCACGCGTACCAGAGGAACACGCTGCCCAGCACCAGCGCGCCGCCCAGGTAGAAGAAGCCGCTCATGCCGAACACCACCGGCAGGATGCTCACCTGCAGCAGCAGCACGGTGTAGAACAGGATCTGCCAGCGGGTGTAGGTGACGCCGTGGGTGACCGGCAGCATCGGGATCAGCGCGCGCGCGTAGTCCTCGCGGCGGAAGATCGCCAGCGCCCAGAAGTGCGGCGGCGTCCACACGAAGATGATCAGCACCAGCAGCAGCGCGTGCTGCCAGTCCCAGGCGCCGTCCATGTTGGTGACCGCGGCCCAGCCCAGCAGCGGTGGCGCGGCGCCGGCGACGCCGCCGATGACGATGTTCTGCGGCGTGGCGCGCTTGAGCCAGCCGGTATAGACCACCGCGTAGCCGATCAGCGAGGCGAAGGTCAGCAGCGCGGTGACCGTGTTCACCAGCAGCACCAGCAGCGCCATCGAGGCCACGCCGAGCACGATCGCGAACGCCAGCACCTGCATCGGCCGCAGCGCGCCGGTGGCCAGCGGCCGGTGCGCGGTGCGCGCCATGACCTTGTCGATGCGCTGGTCGATCAGGTGGTTGATGGCCGCCGCCGACGAAGCCGCCAGCCAGATGCCGAGCAGGCCGAACACGCTTTCGCGCAACGGCGGCAAGCCGGGCACGGCCAGGAACATGCCGACCAGCGCGGTGAACACCAGCAGCGCGACCACGCGCGGCTTGGTCAGCTCCAGGTACTGGCGCCAGGTGGGAATGGATGCGGTCATGCGGCCGGCCCGAACTCCCCGGGACCGGGCTCCTTCAACCGCGCCAGCAGGGTCACCAGCACGAACAGCAAGGCCACCGCGCCGCCGTTGTGCATCACCGCCACCGGCAACGGCAGGGCCAGCTTGACGTTGAGTACGCCGAGGCTGACCTGGGCCACGACCAGCAGGCCGAGCAGGAAGGCCCAGCCGCGCATGCCCGGGGCGCGCGACAGGCGCAGCGCCAGCCACAGCAGGTAGAAGAACACCACCACCGCCATCATCCGGTGGGTGAGCTGGATGGCGATGCGCGAGGCGCCGTCGAGCACGCCCCCTTCGTAGTCCACGCCGATGCCGCGCCAGAGCACGAAGCCTTGGCGGAAATCGGCCTGCGGCCACCACTGGCCGACGCATTTCGGGAAATCGAGGTAGTGGTGCTCGGCCGTGGCCCAGCCGCCGCCGCCGCAGGCGAGCGCGGCGTAGTTGGCGCTGGTCCAGCCGCCCAGCGCGATCTGCACCGCAAGCACCGCCAGCCCGACGATCACCCAGCGGCGCAGCACGCGTGCGTCGGCCAGCTGGATCGGCAGGTCGGTCGCGCGCCAGGCCATCCACAGCAGCAGCGAGAACGTGGTCAGGCCGCCCACCAGATGGCCCATCACCACGATGGGTTTCAACAGCAAGGTGACCGTCCACTGCCCGAGCAGGGCCTGGAACACGATCACCGCCAGGGTCAATGCGCCGATGCGCGCAAGGTCCGGCGCCTGGCCGCGATTGGACCAGCGCAGCGCGGCGAACAGCAGGATCGCCTCGCCGGCACCGGCCAGGGCGAAGGCCATCGCGATCTCTCCGCGCATGTAGGCGAGCACCGCGCCGACTACCAGCAGCGATGCGCCGATCACCTGCAACACGCCGAAGCGGCGCCGGCGCGCGGCCAGGATCGCCAGCAGCAGCACCAGCGTGCCCAGCGAGGCGGCCAGGTGGCGGTGCACCTGCTCGCGCCACGCCTTGTGCGTGTCGAACGGACGGATTTCGCTGGCCGCGTGCGCGGCCGCGTCCTGCGGCGCCGACGGCCATGTCGCGCGGCCGTAGCAGGTCGGCCAGTCCGGGCAGCTCAGCCCGGCGTCGGACAGGCGCACGAATGCGCCGAATACGACCACGCAGGCGGTCAGCAACACCGCCAGCCAGGCGAGGCGGTGGAAATGGCGGACCAGCGCGGGACGGGCGATCGCATTCATCGGTGCAGCAACCTCACTTCAACTTCAGCAGGCGGGCGACGTCGGCGCGCACGCCGGACGGATCGGCGTGCGGCGGGTAGCGCAGGATGACGAAGCCGTTGGGATCGATCACGTACAGCGGCGTACCGGCCGGGTCCTCGACCCGCGGCAATGCCGCACGCAGGGCCGGGTCGTCGCGCAGCGCGCGCAGTTCCGGCAGCGCCGGCGCGCCGGCCGGCAGCGGTCCGAGCCAGAGGACCTGGACCTGGTCGGCGTTGTGGCCGAACAGCTGCCAGACCTTGTCCAGTTCGGCGAGCAGCTGCCCGCACTCGGTCGTGCAGTCCCGTGCAGGCGCGGCCAGGATCCGCCAGGTGCGCGCGGCCGGGTCCCAGTCGTACGGCGTACCGTCGGCCAGCAGCGGGCGCGCATGGCGCAGGTCGGCCGGTGGCTGCAGCAGTTCGCCATGGTTGCGCAGGCCGGCTGGCATCCAGCCGCTCAGGCGCAGCATCGCCGCGCCGAAGGCGGTACCGAAGAACAGCAGGAACAGTGCGATCAGCACCAGGCGCCCGCGGCGGATGCGGGCGGCGTCGGGGGCAGGGACAGTCATGGGCGGGATTTTCGCACGACCGGGCACGCGGGACCGAACCTGGCGCCCGACTCAGCGCCGGCGCCGCCCGCGCAGGGTCAGCAGCACGGCGATGACCAGCACCGCCGCGGCCATGGCGAACCATTGCACCGCATAGCCGAGGTGACGCTCCGGCGGCAGGGTGTTGGGCAGCAGGTCGAGGTCGCGCGCATAGCCCAGCGGCAGCGCCGGATCCAGGCGCAGCACGCGCGGCGCCAGCGCCGGCAGGTGCAGCGCGGTGGCCAGCGCCGGTGGTTCCAGCGCGACCAGCAGCAGCGTGCCGTCGGCCTGCGCCACGGCGGCGGGCGTGACCAGTCCCGGCGACGGCGGCGGCAGCAGCAGGCCGGAGACCTGCGCGGCATCGGGCACGGGCACGGCGGGCAACGTCCGGTCGGCGGGCAATGGCAGCCAGCCCAGCTCGACGAGCAGCGGCATCGATCCCGTCTCCGCGGGCTGGAACACGCGGTAGGCGCGCACCCCGGCGCGGCCCCCGCGGCTCTGGTTGTCGAGCAGCACGGCCGGCGCATCGAGGAAACGTCCGCTGCCGGCGGCCCAGTCGTAGCCGTGCGATCGCGCCGGGTCGGCGGCGAAGTCCAGTGGCTGCGCGTGGCGCTCGCGCAGGACCTGCGCCGAGGCATCGAGCAGGGCCTGCTTGGCATGCATGCGCTGCAGCTGCCACAGGCCGAGCGCGGAACACAGCGCGGCCACCGCAAGCGCCAGCATCCAGCCGGCCCACAACGGCAGGCGCCGTGCGCTCATCGCGCGGTCTCCCCGCCCGCCTGCGATAATGTCCGGCATCGCATCCACGCACGCATCGAGGCCACCGCCGTGAACGACTCGCTGAAGACCCTGGTGGTGGTGGCGTTCCTGATCGTCATTCTCTGGAATCTCGGCTCGGCCCTGTATTACCTGCTGGTCGACCGCGGCCAGAGCAAGCGCACGGTCAACGCCCTCACCCGCCGCATCGGCCTGTCGGTGGCGCTGATCCTGCTGGTGATCCTGGGCATCTGGACCGGCGTGATCCAGCCGCACGGCATCGCCCGCTGATCACCCGCGTCCGCGCGCACGGCCCGGACGCTTTCCGTTCCCGCAGACCCGATCCCCGCAAACGGCAGGGGACGCCCGGAGGCGTCCGCGTGCCGGAAACAGCAGGGACGCCGCGAGGGCGTCCCTGTAGAGCGTCGTGCGCCACGGCTGGTGCCATGCGCTGCCGGCCCAGGCCGGCGGCGGGACTCAGAGCACGTAGACGAACAGGAACAGCGCCAGCCAGACCACGTCGACGAAGTGCCAGTACCACGCGGCCGCTTCGAACGCGAAATGGTTGTCCGGGGTGAAATGGCCCTTGGCCACGCGGATCCACATCACCGCCAGCATGATCGTGCCCAGCAGCACGTGCGCGCCGTGGAAGCCGGTGAGCATGAAGAAGGTCGAGCCGTAGATGCCCGAGCCCAGGGTCAGGTTGAGCTCGTGGTACGCGTGGATGTATTCCTTGGCCTGGAAGTACAGGAAGGTCAGGCCCAGCAGCACGGTCAGGCCCTGCCACAGCAGCACCTGGCCGCGTGCGTTGGCCTTGAGCGCGTGGTGGGCGATGGTCAGGGTCATGCCCGAGGTCAGCAGGATCAGCGTGTTGACCAGCGGCAGGCCCCAGGCCGGGATGGTCTGGAAATGGCCACCGACCTGGCCCGGGCCGGCGGTCGGCCAGGCGGCGGTGTACCCGTCCCACAGCAGCGCGTTGGTCATCACGCCGTCGCCATCGCCGCCCAGCCACGGCAGCGCCAGCTGGCGGGCGTAGAACAGCGCGCCGAAGAAGGCGCCGAAGAACATCACCTCGGAGAAGATGAACCAGATCATCCCCATCCGGAACGAGACGTCGACCTGGCGGTTGTAGTGGCCGGCCATCGACTCGCGCACCACTTCGCTGAACCAGTAGAACAGCACCGCGAGCATCGCCGCCACGCCGGCGAAGAACACCCACTTGCCCCATGCCACGCCGTTGATCCAGCTGGCCACGCCGACCATCAGCGTGAACAGCGCGACCGAAGCCATGATCGGCGCCTTGCTCTGCGCCGGTACGAAATAGTGGTCCGTCTGCGGTTGGGCCATGGCGGTGTGTTTCCGTGCTCGTCAGGGCGCCGCGTGCGGCGCGTTGGTGGCCTGTGCCGCGCCCAGTCGCGCGGTCAGGTCCTCGTTCTTGAAGAAAGTGTAGGACAGCGTGATCGTCTTGACGTCGTCCGGCAGGTCGCGGTCGACGATGAAGCGCACCGGCATGTCGCGCTTCTCGCCCGGCTGCAGGGTCTGGGCGGTGAAGCAGAAGCATTCGGTCTTGGTGAAGTGGCCGGAGGCGCGCGCCGGCGCCACCGAGGGCACCGCGCTGCCGACGATGGCGCGATCGCCATCGTTGCGGGCGAAGTAGCGCGCCTCGTTGAGTTCGCCCGGCACCACCTGCATGGTCAGCTGCTCGGGATGGAACGCCCACGGCAGCTTGGAATTGACCCCGCCGTCGAACTGCACGGTGACCGTGCGCGCCTTGCGGTTCTCGCCGGCGGCGGCGGCGCGGACCTGGCCGGGCCCCTGTTCCAGGCGGATGCCGAACACCTTCTCGCAGGCGATCCGGTACAGCGGCACCAGCGAGAAGGTCAGCGCGAACGCGGCCAGCGCCACGCCGGCCAGCTTCAGCCAGCCCGCGCCACGCTTCACCGGGGCCTGCTGCGCACTCATGCCGAACCCAGCACCCCGGACAGGATGAAGGCCAGGTACACGACCAGCGCGATGGCGCCCACGATCCAGGCCGTGCGCACCACGCCCTTGCGGCGGCGTGCGTTGTCCTGGTTGTGGTCGGTCGGTGCGGTCATGACTGCGTGCTTCTTATTTCAGTACCGGCACCCGAACGGATGCCGGCGTTTTCCTGTTGAACACCGGCACATGGATGGGCCGGCTCTTCGGAGGGATTCCGATCAATGGCTCACGTCACCGTGCGCCAGGTCGCCGTCCTTGATCACCGGCGGCGTGGAGAAGGTGTGGTGCGGCGCCGGCGAGGGCACGGTCCACTCCAGGCCACGCGCCGCTTCCCAGGCGCGCGCATCGGCCTTGGCACCGTTGCGCTTCGAGTGCAGCAGGATCGCGGCCATCATGAACGGGGTGACGAACATGCCGAACGCGCCGATCGAACTGACCAGGTTCCAGTCGGCGAACACCACGTTGTAGTCGGGGATGCGGCGCGGCATGCCGGCCAGGCCGAGGAAGTGCTGCGGGAAGAACAGCAGGTTGACGAACACCACCGACCACCAGAAGTGGAACTTGGCCGCGGTCTGGTTGTACATGCGGCCGGTCCACTTCGGCCACCAGTAGTACACCGCCGCGATCAGCGCGAACACCGCGCCGGTCACCAGCACGTAGTGGAAGTGCGCGACCACGAAGTAGGTGTCGTGGTACTGGAAGTCGGCCGGCACGATCGCCAGCATCAGGCCCGAGAAGCCGCCGATGGTGAACAGGATCACGAAGGCGATCGCCCACAGCATCGGCGCTTCGAAGGTCAGCGAGCCCTTCCACATCGTGCTGACCCAGTTGAACACCTTCACGCCGGTCGGCACCGAGATCAGCATGGTGGCGAACATGAAGTAGATCTCGCCGCCCAGCGGCATGCCCACGGTGAACATGTGGTGGGCCCAGACGATGAACGACAGGAACGCGATCGCCGCGGTCGCGTAGACCATCGCCTGGTAGCCGAACAGCGGCTTGCGGCTGAAGGTCGGGATGATCTCGCTGACCACGCCGAAGGCGGGCAGGATCATGATGTAGACCTCGGGGTGGCCGAAGAACCAGAAGATGTGCTGGAACATCACCGGGTCGCCGCCACCGGCCGCGTTGAAGAAGCTCGTCCCGAAGAACTTGTCGGTCAGCAGCATGGTCACCGCGCCGGCCAGCACCGGCATCACCGCGATCAGCAGGAACGCGGTGATCAGCCAGGTCCAGCAGAAGATCGGCATCTTCAGCAGGTCCAGGCCCGGGGCGCGCATGTTCAGCACGGTGGCGATGATGTTGATCGAGCCCATGATCGAGCTGACGCCCATCATGTGGATGGCGAAGATCGTGAACGCCACGTTGTAGCTGCCCTGCAGCGACAGCGGCGGGTACAGCGTCCAGCCGCCGGCCGGGGCGCCGCCCGGCAGGAACAGGGTCAGCAGCAGCAGGGTGAAGGCGAACGGCATGATCCAGAAGGACCAGTTGTTCATGCGCGGCAGCGCCATGTCCGGCGCGCCGACCTGCAGCGGGATCATCCAGTTGGCCAGGCCGACGAAGGCCGGCATCACGCCGCCGAAGATCATGACCAGCGCGTGCACCGTGGTCATCTGGTTGAAGAACTCGGGCGCCACGAACTGCAGGCCCGGCTTCATCAGTTCGGCGCGGATCACCACCGACATCGCCGCGCCGATGATGAACATGACGAAGGAGAACAGCAGGTACAGCGTGCCGATGTCCTTGTGGTTGGTCGAGAAGAACCAGCGCTCGACGAAACCCTGCTTGTGGCCGTGGTGGTCGTCGTGGTGGTCGACTGCGGAGTGGGCCATGGCGTTGCTACCTCTGGAATGCGTTTGCGTGGCGGCCGCCGGGCGGCCGTTGCGTTGATCTCGCGGGACCGGCCCGGGTCAGCCCTGCGCGGCGCCGGCCTCGGGGGCGGCGTCCTGCGGTGCGGCTTCCGGTGCCGGGGCGGCCTCGCCAGCCGGGGCGGCTTCGGCGGCCGGTGCCGGTTCGGCGGCGGCCGGGGCGGCGGCGGCCACCTTCTTCGAGGCCAGCCAGCGGGCGAACTCTTCCTTCGACACCGCTTCGACCACGATCGGCATGAAGCCGTGGTCCTTGCCGCACAGTTCGGCGCACTGGCCGCGGTACACGCCGGGGGTCTTGATCTCGGTCCAGGCCTCGTTGATCAGGCCCGGGATCGCGTCCTGCTTCCAGCCCAGCGCCGGCACCCACCAGGCGTGGATGACGTCGTCGGCGGTGATGACGAAGCGGACCTTGGTGTCCACCGGCAGGACCAGGCGGTTGTCCACGTCGAGCAGGTAGTGCGGATTCTTGGCGAAGTCCGGCACCTCGCCGCTCTGGCGGATGCGGTCGGACTCGCGGTCCAGGCGACTGGTGAAGGTCACGTTCTCGCCCAGGTAGTCGTACTTCCACATCCACTGGTAGCCGGTGACCTTCACCGTCATCTCGGCGTCGCGGGTGTCGTACATGGCGATCAGCTTGGCCGTGGCCGGCCACGCCATCGCGACCAGGATCAGGACCGGGATCACCGTCCAGATCGCCTCGGCGGTGGTGTTGTGGGTGAACTGCGCCGCGACCGCGCCCTTGGACTTGCGGAACCTGAACATCGCCACCGCCATCGCGCCGAACACCAGCACGCCGATGACGATGCAGACGATGAGCACGATCATGTGTGCTTCATAGGCGTTCTGCGAGGAAGCGGTCACGCCGCGCCCCATGTTCAACTGCCAGCGGTGCGGGTCCGCCGACTGGGCCCAGGCCAGCGCCGGCGCCACCAACAGCGCGCCTGCCGCCATCCACCGCTTCCACCATCCCTTCGCTTGCGTCATTGCCTAGACCCTGGTTGCGTCATCGGTTGCGGCCTTCTGGGGCCGCCAGGAAATCCTTCAAACACCGTGCCAGCTGCGAGCGTTCGTCCGGGCCCAGGAAGGCACCCACCTCGACCGAGCGGCCGCTGGACGACAGCGTGACCCTGCCGTCGTCCCTCCCCACGTTCATCCGCACCCAGTGCGGATGGGCGCGGAACACGACATCGGCCCCGCGGCGGACTTCCACCGCCGACGGCCCGATGGCGATCTCCTCGCCCCGTTCCCCGCTGCGCCACAGCCAGCGCAGCGCCAGCGCGACCCCCGCGCTGTGCAGCAGGGCGAAGGCCGGCGCGAAGACATTCCCGGCCAGCCAGCCGAGTCCCGCCACCAGCCACATCGCCCCCGCCAGCGCAGCGAACAGGGCCCTGAACTGGCGGGCCGTCAGGGCCCGCGGCGGGCGCAGCCGCAGCTGCGCACCGGCGTCGCCGGACCTGGTCGGAACCACCTCGATCATGTCGCCCACCGCCGCTTGCCGCCTGCGGAAAACACCAAAGATGGTAAGCGCTGGGCATACCGAGCGGCAACTTGCATTGATCCGGCTCAAGTCCCTGGCCGCGTTTCCGCGCTGCGGAAGGTCCCGCCGCACCTGTGGCCGAGCGTCGCGGACCCGGGCCGGGCGGCCCGCCGCAGCCGGAACGGAGGCAGCCCCTAGAATGTGCGTGTCCCGCCCGCCTGCGACCGCGCCCACCGTGAAGCCCGCCCCTCCGACCGTGGACGCCGCCGAGGTCGAGGCCCTGTTCGACTCGATCCCCGATGTCCTGTTCTTCATCAAGGACCGGGAGGGCCGCTATACCCACGTCAACGCGACCATGCTGCGCCGGCTGGGGCTGCGCTCGCGGCGCGAGATCATCGGCAAGCGCGCCAGCGAGGTGTACCCCAGCGGCCTGGGCGCGACCTACGGCCTGCAGGACCAGCAGGTGCTTGAAGGCGCGGTGATCGACAACCTGCTGGAACTGCACCTGTTCTCCGACCAGGAGCCGGGCTGGTGCCTGACCTGCAAGCGGCCGCTGCGGGTGG
Organism: Pseudoxanthomonas sp.; assembly: GCA_017745195.1. Taxonomy (GTDB): domain Bacteria; phylum Pseudomonadota; class Gammaproteobacteria; order Xanthomonadales; family Xanthomonadaceae; genus Pseudoxanthomonas. The sequence continues at coordinate 12,800 of JAGHZW010000133.1, forward strand.
ACGGCCAGGTCGCCGGCCTGATCGGCATCTCCCGCGACCTGGCCAGCCGCGAGGGCCTGGCCGCCGACTACCGGTCACTGAGCGAAGCGCTGGTCCACATGAACCGGCACTACGCCGGCAACATCCGCATCCACGACCTGCTGGCGATCACCGGCTTTTCCGAGTCCAAGCTCGAGCGCACCTTCCAGAAGGTGTTCCAGCTGACGCCCCTGCAGCTGCTGACCCGGATCCGGATCCAGGCGGCGATGCACCGCCTGCACGGACCGGGCAGCATCGCCTCGATCGCCCAGGCCTGCGGCTTCAGCGACCAGAGCGCCTTCACCCGCCGCTTCGTGGCCCTGGTCGGCATGACCCCGAGCGAGTACCGGGCCCTGCGCCAGGCCTGAACCGGGCCGCCGGCGGCCTTTGTGCCGGCTTCCGCGGCGGCGGCGCCGGAATCCTTCAAGCCAGTGTCACCGGGTCGCGACCATCATGGGCGGCTTGGCGCCACGCCATTCCGACCCGTCCGCGCACCGGCCTCCCGCGACCGTTGCGGCGCCCGTTCCTGCAGCCGACCTCGACCATGACCGCCTCGCCCGCAGCCCGCCCCCAACCCGCCCCGCACGCCGCGATCCCGGTCGCGCCCATCCCCGCCACGCCGCCGGCGCTGCGCGCCGCGATCACCGCCGCCTGGCTGCGCGACGAGGCCACCCACGTCCGCGAACTGCTGCTGCAGGCACGCCAGGAATCGCTGGTCCAGGCCGAGATCGACGCGCTGGCGGCCGACCTGGTCCGCCGCGTGCGCGCCCGCGTCCACGACCAGGGCGCGATCGAGGCCTTCATGCGCCAGTACGACCTGGGCAGCGAAGAGGGCGTGCTGCTGATGTGCGTGGCCGAGGCGCTGCTGCGCATCCCCGACCAGGAGACCGCCGACAAGCTGATCCGCGACAAGCTCGGCGACGCCGACTGGGAGAAACACCTGGGCCAGAGCGAGTCGGTGCTGGTCAACGCCTCGACCTGGGGCCTGATGCTCACCGGCAAGCTGGTCAACCTCAACGACCTCACCCGCCACGACGTGCCCGGCGCGTTCAAGCGCCTGGTCGGCCGGGTCGGCGAGCCGGTGGTGCGCCTGGCCGTGCGCCAGGCGATGCGGATCATGGGCCACCAGTTCGTCATGGGCCGCACGATCGGCGAGGCGCTGTCGCGCTCGAAGAAGGGCGAAAACGCCAGCTACCGCTATTCGTTCGACATGCTCGGCGAAGGTGCGCTGACCATGAAGGACGCGCGCCGCTACCTGCAGGCCTACCGCGACGCGATCCACGCGATCGGGCGCAGTGGCAATTACGTGGGCAGCGACGTGTTCGCCGCGCCGAGCATCTCGATCAAGCTGTCCGCGCTGTTCCCGCGCTACGAGCATGCCAAGCGCGAACGGGTGCTGGCCGAACTGGCGCCGGCGGTGCTCGAGCTGGCCCAGCTGGCGAAGTCGTACGGCATCGGCTACACCGTCGATGCGGAGGAAAGCGACCGCCTGGAACTGTCGCTGGACCTGATCGAGGCGACCTTCGCCGATCCCTCGCTCGATGGCTGGGAAGGCTACGGCCTGGCCGTGCAGGCCTACCAGAAGCGCGCGCCGTACGTGATCGACTTCCTCGCCGACCTGGCCCGCCGCGTCGGCCGCCGCATCCCGGTGCGCCTGGTCAAGGGCGCCTACTGGGACGCGGAGATCAAGCGCGCCCAGGTCGAAGGCCTCCCCGGCTATCCGGTGTTCACCCGCAAGCAGAACACCGACGTGTCCTACCTGGCCACGGCCAGGCGCATGTTCGGCCACGGCGACGCGATCTATCCGATGTTCGCCACCCACAACGCGCAGACCATCGCCGCGATCCGCTCGATCGCGCAGGGCCGGCCCTACGAACACCAGAAGCTGCACGGCATGGGCGATGACCTCTACGCCGAAGTGGTGCCCACCGACCGCCTCGGCGTGCCGTGCCGCGTGTATGCGCCGGTCGGCAGCCACGAGGACCTGCTGCCGTACCTGGTCCGCCGCCTGCTCGAGAACGGCGCCAATTCCAGCTTCGTTAACCGCATCACCGACGAGGACGTGCCGGTGGCCGCCCTGGTCCAGGATCCGGTCGCCGCAGTGTCCGCGTTCGACTCGATTCCGCATCCGCGCATCCCGCTGCCGCGCGACCTCTATATCCAGCAAGGCTTCGACAGGAACAATTCCATGGGCGCCAACCTCGCCGACGACAACGAACTGCAGGCCCTGGCCGCGCGTTTGAACGAGCATGCCGGTCCCTGGCGCGCCGCGCCGCTGGTGCCGGGCGCGCTGCCGGCCGGCGAGAGCCTGGCGGTCGCCAGCCCGGCCGACCGCCGCCAGGTCATCGGCCACTGGCAGCCGGCCGACGCGGCCACCGTGCAGCGCGCGCTGGCCAATGCCGTGGCCGCGCAGCCGGCGTGGGACCGCACCCCGGCCGCCAGCCGCGCGGCGATCCTCGAACACGCCGCCACCCTGCTCGAGCAGCGCCTGCCCGAGTTCATGGCGCTGTGCGTGCGCGAAGCCGGCAAGACCCTGCCCGACTCGGTCGCCGAAGTACGCGAGGCGGTGGACTTCCTGCGCTATTACGCTGCCCAGGCGCGTCGCCAGTTCGGCGCACCGGAACAGCTGCCCGGACCGACCGGCGAATCCAACGAGCTGCGCCTGCAGGGCCGCGGCGTGTTCGTCTGCATCAGCCCGTGGAATTTCCCGCTGGCGATCTTCCTCGGCCAGGTCAGCGCGGCGCTGGCCGCCGGCAACAGCGTGATCGCCAAGCCGGCCGAGCAGACCAGCCTGATTGGCTTTGCCGCGGTGAAGCTGCTGCACGAGGCGGGCGTGCCGGCTGACGCGCTGCAGTTCGTCCCCGGCGATGGCGCCACCGTCGGTGCGGCGCTGACCTCCGACGCACGCGTGGCCGGCGTGGCCTTCACCGGCTCGACCGAGACCGCGCGCGCGATCAACCGCGCCCTGGCCGCGCGCGACAACGCGCCGATCGCGGTGCTGATCGCCGAGACCGGCGGCCAGAATGCGCTGATCGCCGATTCCTCGGCGCTGCCCGAGCAGCTGGTCAAGGACGCGATCGGTTCGGCGTTCACCTCCGCCGGCCAGCGCTGCTCGGCCGCGCGCGTGCTGTTCGTGCAGGACGACATCGCCGACAAGGTGATGACCATGCTCGCCGGCGCGATGGCCGAGCTGAAGGTCGGCGATCCCGGCGCGCTGGCCACCGACGTCGGCCCGGTGATCGACACCGACGCGCTGGACGTGCTCAAGGCGCACGCCACGCGCATGGACCAGGAGGCGCGCCACATCTCCACCGTGCCGATGGACACCGACCTGGCGCTGGGCACCTTCTTCGCGCCGCGCGCGTACGAACTGTCCTCGCTGTCGCAGCTGCAGCGCGAGGTGTTCGGCCCGGTCCTGCACGTGATCCGCTGGAAGGCCGACCAGCTCGACGCGGTGATCGACCAGGTCAACGCCACCGGCTACGGCCTGACCCTGGGCATCCATTCGCGCATCGACGAGACCGTCGAGCGGATCGCCTCGCGGGTCAAGGTCGGCAACGTCTACGTCAACCGCAACCAGATCGGCGCGGTGGTCGGCGTGCAGCCGTTCGGCGGCCAGGGCCTGTCCGGCACCGGCCCCAAGGCCGGCGGCCCGCACTACCTGCCGCGCTTCGCCACCGAGAAGACGGTGACGGTCAATACCACCGCCGCCGGCGGCAACGCCTCGCTGCTGACCCTGGGCGACTGACGCCGCGACCGTGGCAGGGCGGGCAGGCCCCGCTCTGCGGCGGCATGCGCGCGTCGGCGGACCCGCTCGGCCGCGGACGCTACTCCAGCCAGGGGTTGCGCAGCGGCGCCAGGCTCGCCGTCGCATCGCCGGCACCGCGGATGTCCGCGATCCGTGCCTCGACCTGGCGCCGCACGTCCGGATCCACCGGCACCTTGTCCTGATCCAGGAAGCGCCGGTATGCGCGGATCGCGGCCGGGCCGTCGCCCAGCCGCACGTAGGCATTGCCCAGCTCGATGCCGCTGGCCATCGACTGCGGTGTCACCGCCACCACTTCTTCGAGCCGCCGCGCGACCAACGCCCAGTCCTGGCCGCCGTCCTTGTAGATGTACTCGAACACCTCTTCCGAAAGGCTGTCGGCGCGGGTGCGGGGCCGGACCTGCCGGCCCTGCCAGACGTCGACGTTGCCGAACGTGGCGACGCGGTGCAGGCCGGCGAAGGCTTCTTCCGGATCCCAGTCCCGCGACGGCCAGCGCAGCCGCATGCTGCGCGGATAGACGAACCAGCCCTCGTAGATACCCTGCACGTTGTCGTCCTGCAGGCTTTCGACCCGGCGCCGGTAGTTCAGGCGTGCGGCGCGCAGCTGTTCCTCGCCCATCCAGTAGCTCGAGTACATCGGCTGGCCGCTGGGCCGGATCACGCGGTCGTGGAATTCGCGGATCTCGGCGAAGCGCTGGCCCAGGTCGAGGCCTTCGTTGGTGAAGTAGCGATACGCACCGGCGCTGCCGCCGACCAGTTCGTTGTGGTATTCCCAGGCGCGCGGCTCGCGGATGGTCATCGCCAGTGCCGCCACCAGCAGCGTGGCCGCCGGCGCGCCCCAGCGCCACGAGCGCGCGTGCCAGGCGCGGAACACCGCCGCGCCGGCCAGGATCGCCAGCGCCACCAGCACCGGCATCGCATGGCGCACGCCGCCCCAGATCGCACCCGAGCCCACCAGCGCCAGCAGGTGGAACGCGCTCGCCCCCAGCACCGTCGCCAGCGTCCAGCGCGCGGCCGGCGCGAGTGGCGCGCGCCACAAGGCAAGCAGGCCAAGCATGCCCAACAGCAACAGTGCCAATGGCACCTTGGCGACGATGATCGCCGGCCAGCTGAACCAGGGCGGGTCGCCGCGCCAGGTCCGGCCCCAGACGAAATGCTCGCTGATCGCGCGCCCCTCGACCCCAGTGCGCACGGTGTCCGCCAGTCCCCACAGGTAGCTGCGCGGCAGCAGCTGCCAGCGGTCGGCGAAGGCGATGCCTTCGCGCCAGTGGACGCTGTTGATCTCGGCGAGCTTGCCCGCCAGGTCGCGATTGAAGCCGTCGCTGCCGTCGGTACCGGCATGGAAGTGGAATCCGTACTGCGCCCACAGCACGACCACCGCCAGCAGCAGCGCGGCCGCCAGTTTCGCCAGCCGCACGGCCACCCCGCTGATTCCCTGCACGCGCCAGGCCGACAGCGCCGCCACGCCCAGCACCGCCACGATGCCGCCGATCCCGGCCAGCGCCGAATGTTTCGCGCCGAGCGCCAGGCCCAGGGCCACGCCCAGCCCGGCCACCCAACGCCAGCGCCAGCCGGCGGCAAGCAGCCCGGCGCAAACCGCCGCGACCATCAGGGCCAGCGCCAGCGGCAGGTCGGTCATCACCACCGGCAGATGCGCGGCGACGGTCGGCTCGATCGCCAGGAACGCCAGCGTGCCCGCCGCCCAGGCCAGGCCGAAGGCGCGCCACAGCAGCAGGCCCAGCGCCATCAGCAGCGCCGCATGCAGCGACCACATCGCCACGCGCGCGCGTTGCTGCGCGGCGGCTGCGTCGTTGTCGTAGAACATCGTCTCCTCGACCATGTCCCGTTCCTGCATCTTCTCGCTCAACGGCGCGGCCGGGCGCAGGCTGAAGCCGGCCGGCATCGCCATCCCGACCCAGCGTTTGGCCAGCGGCGGATGCTCGGGGTTGAGCCGGTAGTCGCCGGTGCGCGCGTAGGACACGCCGGCGACGATGTGCCATGGCTCGTCGACGGTGAAGCCGTCCAGGCGCGTGCCGTGGTGCGAGCGCAGCACGGCCAGCAGCACCAGCGCCAGCAGGAGCAGCAGGCCTCCCAGGCGCGCGCGGCGGTGGCGGCGGGATGGCGGCATGTGCGTGGACCCTGGCATTCCTGGCCCAACGCCGGGCCTGTCCGGATCCGGCCACTGCCGGCGCTGCGGCCGCGGGATGGAAACGACCTGCGCCGATGCCGCATAGTCGCCGCGACGGTAGTGCCTGCCAGGGAGGCGGATGACCACCGATTTCTACAATCTCCTGCTCACCGACTGCGCGCTGGCATTGATCCTGCTGGCCCTGTTCTGGTACGTGTCGCGGGTGTCGCGCGGGGTCCGCGGCATCGCTTCGTGGGGCGTGGGCCATTTCTTCTATTCGGTGGGCGCTGCGGCGCTCGACGGCACCGCGACCGGGCTTGAGCGCGCCGGCTCGGCCACGGCCACCACGCTGGTGGCGGCGGTCGGCGGCATGCTGGCGTGCGGCGGGCTGGCGGTGCTGGCCGGCGCGGCGATCAAGTTCGCGCAGCAGCGCCCGCTGCGGCCGGCCGAATGGCTGCTGGTACCGGTGCTGGTGGCGCTGTCGGCGCTGGCCTGGCTGGCCGGCGATGCGATCGACGGCCAGGGGGCGGCGATGAGCCTGGCCGAGCTGGTCATGCTGGCGGTGATGCTCTGGCAGATGCGGCGGCTGGACGTGCCGCCGCAACGCGTGCCGGCGCGGCTGGTGATGCTCGGCTGCGCGGTGCTGGCCTTCCTCTACGGCCGCGACCTGCTGCACGCCTTCACCGGCCGCTACGGGCCCAACGACGCCTGGGTCAACGTCGACCTGTCGACCTGGTACCTGATCAACTTCTGCATGCTGATGCTGGCCAGTTTCCGCGCCGCCGAATCGCTGCGGCAGACCGCGATGCTCGACCCGCTCACCGGCACGCTCAACCGCCGCGGCCTGTTCGCGCGGCTCGACCCGGACCTGGAACGGCTGACCCGCGACGGCCAGCTGGCGGTGATCGCGCTGGACCTGGACCACTTCAAGCGGGTCAACGACCGCTACGGACACGCGATCGGCGACCTGGTCCTGCAGAAGCTCAGTGACACCATCCGCAGCCAGTCCCGCGAGCACGACGTGTTCGCGCGCACCGGTGGCGAGGAGTTCGTGATCGTGGTGACCGGACCGGATGCGTGCAACGCGCCGCAGCTGGCCGAACGCATCCGCGTTTCGCTGGCGACCATGCGCCTGGATCCGCCGTCGCCACCAGTGCGGGTCACCGCCAGCCTGGGCGTGTCGCTGTCGAACCGGCCGATGCCGCTGTCGATGCTGATGCGCGGCGCCGACGAGGCGCTGTACACGGCCAAGCGCGCCGGCCGCGACTGCGTGGTGACGCACACGCTCTGAACGCCGCGACGGGCGCGCCGACGGGGCGCGGTGCACGGCCAGGCGCGCCCGCGGCGCGCGACGGATCAGCCGACGACGAGGCGCACGCGGGCGAAGTTGCGCTTGCCGACCTGCAGCACGCCCTCGAAGCCGGGCGCGAACGTGGTCGCCGGATCCTCGACCACCGCGCCCTCGACCTTCACCGCGCGCTCCTTGAGCTTGCGGTTGGCCTCCGAGTTGGACGGGGTGATCCCGGCGGCGGTGAGCAGCGCGGCGATGCGGATGCCTTCGGCCGGCACCGCCACGTCCTGCAGCGGCAGCGCCGAGGTGTCGCCCTGGCCGGTGACCACGGCGTGCCAGCCGGCGATGGCCTGCTCGGCCGCGGCGGCGTCGTGGAAGCGCGTGGCCAGCTCGCGCGCCAGGCGCAGCTTCACTTCGCGCGGATTGAGCGCGCCCGACTCCACCTCGGCCTTCAGTTTCGCCGCCTCGGCCACCGAGATGTCGAAGCTGAGCAGGTCGATCCAGCGCCAGGTCAGTTCGTCGCCGATCTTCATCGTCTTGGTCACGATGTCGATCGCCGGCTCGCTGATGCCGATGTAGTTGCCCAGCGACTTGCTCATCTTGTTGACGCCATCCAGGCCTTCCAGCAGCGGCATGGTCAGCACGATCTGCGGCTTCTGCCCGTAATGCTCCTGCAGGCCGCGGCCCATCAGCAGGTTGAACTTCTGATCGGTGCCGCCGAGCTCGACGTCGGCCTGCAGCGCCACCGAGTCGTAGCCCTGCACCAGCGGGTAGAGGAACTCGTGGATGGCGATCGACTGCTGCGCAGCGTAGCGCTTGGCGAAGTCGTCGCGCTCGAGCATGCGCGCCACGGTGTGCTGGCCGGCCAGGCGGATCATGTCGGCCGCGGCCATCTTGCCGAACCACTCGCTGTTGAAGCGCACCTCGGTGCGCTCGCGGTCGAGCACCTTGAACACCTGCTCCTCGTAGGTGCGGGCGTTGGCCAGCACGTCCTCGCGGGTCAGCGGCTTGCGGGTGACGTTCTTGCCGGTCGGGTCACCGATCATTCCGGTGAAGTCGCCGATCAGGAAGATCACCTGGTGGCCCAGGTCCTGGAACTGCCGCATCTTGTTGAGCAGCACGGTGTGGCCGATATGCAGGTCCGGCGCGGTCGGGTCGAAGCCGGCCTTGATCCGCAACGGCCGGCCGCCCGCTTTCGTCGATTCGGCAAGCCTGGCCTCCAGTTCCTCCCGCTTGAGGACCTCGTCGGCGCCGCGGCCGATCAGGGCAAGGGATTCTTCAACGGACGGCGACTTGGCATCAGGGGAAAACACGACCGGCTCCACAATTCGGGCAATGACAAACTTGAATGAAATGTTACGTGCGGGTTAACCGGAAAGCCAGCGAAAAGTTCAGCCTCTTCAATGGTTTGACGCACTAGTTTCAGGTGACTATGGTACCCGCCAGTGGGCCGCACTCCGGGGTCCCGTGAAGGAAGTCAAGCGATGCCCATCCCCGACCACGGCCGCGTCCGCAAGCAGCAGTTCCACGACCGCCTCGGCATCCTTCACCACAGTTACCTGCATCGCAAGCTGAAGGAACGGTTCCCCGCCGCCTTCAACACCCGCTGGACCCGTCGCCACTGGCTGCATGCCAGCCTGTTCGCGACCCTCGGCGCGCTGCTGGCCACCATTGTTCCCGGCTTCTCCTCCCAGCTGCAGCCGACCTCGCTGACCCAGGCGACGCTGCCGTTGCAGCTGCCCCCGCTGACCGTCCACTCGGCCGGCGCGGCCGAGGGCAGTTACTGGGATGTGGTCCAGGTCGAACGCGGCCAGACCCTGGGCCAGCTGTTCGAGGAAATCGGCGCGCCGGCGGCGACCATGCACCGGATCCTCGAGAACCCGGCCAACCGCGAGGCGCTGACCCGCCTGCGCCCGGGCGCCGAGATCGCATTCCGCCACGACGAACACGGCGCGCTGCGCGGCTTCCGCTTCGATCGCAGCCCGACCGAGCGGGTCGAACTGGACCTGCAGGGCGAAGCGATCCACGAGAAGGTGCTCGAGCGCGCCACCACCACCCGCGTGGCGGTGACCAGCGCCGAGATCGACCATTCGCTGTACGCCGCCGGGCGCAAGGCGGGGCTGAGCCCGGCCGCGATCGCGGTGATGACCGACGACATCTTCAAGTACGACATCGACTTCAAGGACGTGCAGCCCGGCGACCGCTTCAGCGCGGTGGTCGAGGAGACCTGGCGCGAGGGCGAGCTGGTCGGCACCGGCAAGATCCTCGCCGCCACCTTCAGCACCGACGGCAAGACCTATACCGGCTTCCGCTACGAGCGCAACGGCAAGACCGAGTACTTCACCGCCGACGGCCGGCCGCTGAAGAAGAGCTTCATCCGCATGCCGATCCCGTACGCGCGCCTGTCTTCGACCTTCGGCTCGCGCCGGCATCCGGTGCTGGGCACGATGCGCATGCACAAGGGCGTGGACTACGCCGCCGGCACCGGCACCCCGATCATGGCTGCCGGCGACGCGCGCGTCGCCTTCGTCGGCCAGCAGCGCGGCTACGGCAACGTGGTGATCCTCGATCACGGCCGCGGCTACACCACGCTGTACGCGCACATGTCGCGCTTCGGCAAGGAGCGCAAGGGCCAGCAGGTCGCGCAGGGCACGGTGATCGGCTACGTCGGCTCCACCGGCCTGGCCACCGGCCCGCACCTGCACTACGAATTCCGCGTCAACGGCGTGCACCGCAATCCGCTGTCGGTGACCATGCCGCCGCCGGAACCGCTGAAGGGCGCCGACCTGGTCGCGTTCCGCGCGGCAACCGCACCGGCCCTGGCGCGGATGGAATCGATGGAAAAGATGATGTTCGCCCAGGCCGACTCGGCCAAGGCGAAGAAGGACAAGCGCGGCTGAGCCCGCGTCCGGATACGGTGGTGCCCTCGCGCCGCCTCGCCGCGCAGCGCCGTCCCGGTTAACCTGCGCGGATGCCGCACCTCTTCCTTGGCCTGATTTCCGGCACCAGTGCCGACGGCATCGATGCCGCGCTGGTCGAATTCCCCGACCCCGGTTCCGCGCATGGCCTGCGCCTGCGCGCCGCGCATGTGCATCCGTGGACGCCGACGCTGCGCGAACGGCTGGTCGCGCTGGGCCAGGGCGGTGCGCTGGCCTCGCTGGACGAGCTCGGCCATCTCGACGTGCAGGTCGCGCAGGCCTTCGCCGACGCCGCCTGCACGCTGCTGGACCAGGCCGGCGTCGCCCCGTCGCAGGTCGCCGCCATCGGCTCGCACGGCCAGACCGTGCGCCACCGCCCGCATGGCGAGGCGCCGTTCACCCTGCAGATCGGCGACGGCAACGTGATCGCCGAGCGCACCGGAATTGCCGTGGTCGCCGATTTCCGTCGCCGCGATGTCGCCGCCGGCGGCCAGGGCGCGCCGCTGGTGCCGGCCTTCCACGCCGCGCTGCTGCACGCCGCCGACGAGGACCGCGCGGTGCTCAACCTCGGCGGGATCGGCAACTACACCCTGCTTCCGCGAGGCGCGCACCCCGGGTCGCCCGGTCCGGGACAGGCCGTTCGCGGCTTCGACACCGGGCCGGCCAACGCGCTGCTCGATGCCTGGTGTTTCCACCACACCGGTGCGGCGTTCGATGCCGACGGTGCGTTCGCGGCGAGCGGCCAGGTCGACGAGGCGCTGCTGGCGCGCCTGCTCGAAGAGCCGTGGTTCGCGTTGCCGCCGCCCAAGAGCACCGGCCGCGAACAGTTCCACCTGGACTGGGTGCGCTCGAAGCTGCGCGGCGGCGAAGCCGCGGCCGACGTGCAGGCGACCCTGCTCGAGCTGAGCGCGGCCACCGTCGCCGACGCCCTGCACGCGCAGCAGCCGGGCACGACCCGGGTCATCGCCTGCGGGGGTGGCGTGCGCAATCCACCGCTGATGCAGCGCATTGCCACGCGCCTGCCGGGGGTGACGATCGAATCGTCCGCGGCGCACGGGCTGGATCCTGACTTCGTCGAGGCGATGGCCTTCGCCTGGCTGGCGCGCGAATGCCTGGCTGGGCGCCCCGGCAACCTGCCCGCGGTCACCGGCGCGCGTGGTCCGCGAGTGCTGGGCGTGGTGCATCCGGCGACGTGAAGCGCCGCACCCGATCGTTCATGCCAGCTGACGGAACGACCCGGAACGCCGCAACGGAAAATCCGCTCGATGAGCGGATTTTCCGGTTGCCTGTCGAAGCGGTGCAGCCCTAGAGCTTCTCGCCGCCGAACTTCCAGGTGAAGTTCAGGTAGTACGCGCGACCGATCGTGTCGTACCAGTTGAAGTTGTAGAACGGATAGTCGACGTTGCTGAAATCGCGCGGCGGCATGGCGTTGGTCAGGTTGTTCACGACCAGCGAAAGGCGGGCGCGGTCGTTGATCCTGTAGCCCACCGATGCGTTGTAGCGCCAGGTGGCGGGCAGGTACGCCTCGACGTCGGGCAGATAGCTCTCGTCCCAATCCTGGTACCAGAAGTTTTCATCGGTGGGGATCTTGCCCAGCCGCGATGCGTACAGCGTGGCATCCCAGGCGCTGCGCTCCCAGCCGATGCTGGCATTGAACTTGTTGCGCGGAATGTCATAGCCGCTGTTGATGGCGAGCATGTCGACAAGCGCCGCATCGGGGGCGTCCTTGCGTTCGTGCGAGTTCACCCAGGTGTAATTGGCGGCGAAACGGAAGGTGCCGACTCCGGTTTCCAGACGGTAGTTCGCGGCGGCGTCCAGGCCATTGGTCCTTTCCATGCCGATGTTGACGTAGCCGCCATGGACCGAGGCGATGTGATTGTCGGCACCGCTGCGCACGACACGCGCGATGGTGTCGGCGCAGAACTGCGAATCGGGATCCTGGTCGAGGCCCAGGCGGCAGTCGTATTCGTCCTGCAGGATCTGGTTCACGCTCAGCGACTGGGTCTGGTTGCGCATGTCGATGTCGTACCAGTCCAGCGAGAAGTCCAGCTCCGGCATTGGCGACCACACCACGCCCGCCGTCCATGACGTGCTGGTCTCGGCTTTCAGGGTCAGATCGCCGCTCCTGTCCAGCTGGAAGCCTTCGTCGGAAAAATCGCAATCGTTGACGGGCACGCCCGGCTGCTCGGTGGCGCAGCGGTAATAGTCGATGCCGCTGCTGTCGACCGAGCCCTTGCCCGCGTACAGATGGTGCAGTTCCGGTGCGCGGAACGCGGTGCCGTAGGAGCCGCGGACCAGCAACGTGTCGATGGGCCGCCATTCCAGGCCGGAGCTGTAGGTGAACTTGCTCTGGCTGCGCCCGGAGTACCGGTACTGGTCGTAGCGACCGGCCAGGCTCAGGTTCAGGCTGTCGAACACCGGCATGCGCAGTTCGCTGGCGAGCGCCCAGCGATTGCGGCTGCCATGGCCATCCTGGTCCTTCCAGCCCCAGTAGTAGAAAGAATCGCCGGTCGCCCTCGGATCGGTGTTCAGGTCGTAGCCCTGGTTGCCCAGTTCAGCCGTCGCGGCAATACCCGCCGCGCCGCCGGACAGGTCGAACAGCTTGCCATTGGTTACCGTGAACGACAGCGTCTCGTTGTGCGACTCCGGGTTGTACACGATGTGCGCCAGCATCGAATCGAGCTGCGCCCGGGTCAGCGGCGTGTAGAAGCGGGTCAGATCGCCGTCGTAGATCGGGTAGCCATCGGCATCCGTGCCCAGTTGCGGGCCCATGAAATAGTCGTTGGCCACATCGGAAATGATGCGCGGCCAGCTCACCCTCGCCTTGTATTGCGAATAGCTGAATGCCGCCTCGTAATCCCAATCCTGGGCGAAGGTGCCGCGCAGGCCGGTGCTGAGGCCGAGGGTCTTGTTCGTGGTTTCGGTAAAGCTGTTGGACACGCCACCCAGCTCTTCAGGCGTGAACCGGCGGCGCCACCACTCGAGCTGGTCGGTGCTCTGGTTGAAGAAGTAATCGGTGATGGCGTCGGTCTGCGCCGTTTCCCATGTAGGCAGACGGCCCATCTGCTTCATCTTCTGGTAGCCCAGCTGCAGGTCCGCGAACCATTCCGTGCCGCCGCCGAAGTCGTAGCTGAAGGAACCGTAGGCGGTGATGCCGCGGCGCTCGTGGATGATGGTCTGCAGCGCGGCAGCGGTATCGCTGCCGCAATAGGACTCGCCATAGCGGTTGTCGGTGATGTAGTACGAATCACGATTGCCCGGGTCGTTGCAGGCGGCTTCGCCGGGATCGAGCCAGCTGTCGTACCAGTCGCTGCGGGCGAAGAAATCCACCGGCCTGTAGTAGTTGTCGAAATCGACGATGTCGCTGGACGAATCCTGCCGGCTGCGCTGGTAGCCCCACAGCGGCTTCTGCTCGTTCAATTCCACGCCCATTACGGCGTTGAACCCGCCACGCGCAAAACCGCCGGCCAGGGTCAGGTTGTACGATTCGCCGCCGCCGGCCTGGGTATCACCGTAGCGGAAGTTCATGGTCAGGCCGTCGGCCTGCTTTTTCAGGATGATGTTGACCACGCCGGAAACCGCATCGGAGCCGTAAATGGCCGAGGCGCTGCCGGTGAGCACTTCGATGCGCTCCACCATGCCAAGCGGAATGCTGGAAATGTCGGTGGCGCTGACCCCGCCATCCATCGGCAAGGGGAAGTCGGCCAGGCGGCGGCCATTGACCAGCACCAGCGTGTGGTTCGGGCCCAGACCGCGCAGGTCGACCTGCTGCGCGCCGGGGGTGAAGTCCGAGTTGCTGAGCGATTGCGGGCTCTGGGTCGCGCCGTTGTTCTGGGTCATCGACCTCATCACCTCCGGCATGGTGGTGAAGCCGTTGGCGCGGATCTGCTCGGCGGTGATCACGCTGATCGGCGAAGGCCCTTCGATCTGCGCCCGCGGGATGCGTGAGCCGGTGACCTGCACCGCCTCGATCTCGGTCACTTCCCCTTCCTGCGCCTGCGCGGGGCTGCCGGCATCGGGGTCCTGCGCAGCCGGCTGCGGTGCGGGCGCGCGACGCGGCGTGTCGACGCGCGCCACCAGCACCGCGCCGGTGGCCTGGTCGCGGCGCGCACCGAAGCCGCTGCCGTGCAGCAGCTGCTGCAACGCCTGGTCGGTCGAATCGGCGCCCTGCACGCCGGCGGTGCGGCGGCCCTTGAGTTCATCGGCGCGATAGACCAGCTGGGTATCGGACTGGCGGGCCAGGGTGTTGAGCGCGGCCGCCAGGTCGCCGGCCGGTACGTTGATCGGGCCGGATGCCTGGGCCGCCTGCGCGCCCAGCGCGGTCGAACAGGCCAGGCTCAACAGCAGGACTCGCGACGGATGACGCATCGGTTCTCTCCCCTGTGCCGCAGCGGCACTCCCATCAGCTATGGACGAACGACGCGGCCGATGCCCCCATGGCCGCGCACCGATCAACGTGAATGCAGCACGATCCGGTCCGGGTGGCGCTCGGCACGGACCGGGAAGCCCTGTTCAAGCAGGCCGACGAAACCTTCCAGGTTGGACCAGCGGAAATTTCCGCCGATGCGCAGCTGCGCCACCGCCGGATCGGCCAGTTCCAGGCGGCGCGCATTGAAGCGGTTGAACTCGCCAGCCGCCTGCGCCAGCGGAATGTCGTCGAAGGCGAGGAAGCCGTCGCGCCAGCCCAGGTAGCGCTGCGCCTCGGCCAGCGGCAACGAGCGGACCAGCACACCGTTGCGGCCGGCCGTGGCCAGGCTGCCGGCGGGCAGCAACGCGACCGGTGCGGCGTGGCCGTCCCTGTCGGGCGCACCCTCCAGCCGGACCCTCCCCTCGGTCACCAGCACCCGCACGCTGTCGGCGTCGCGACGGACCGCGTAATGCGTGCCCACGGCCACCGCGCGCTGGCCGGCGGCCTCGACCACGAACGGCCGGCCCGGATCGTGGGCGACCTCGAAGAAAGCTTCGCCGCGGATCAGTTCGACATGCCGCGCGCCGCGATCCAGGCGCACGTCCAGCTGGCTGTCGCTGCTGAGCGTGGCGCGGGAGCCGTCGGCCAGGGCGACCTCGCGGACCTGGCCCAGCGCGCTGGCATAACTGGCCTGGTGGCGGCCACCCAGTTGCCAGCCGCCCCAGCCCAGGCCGGCGGTGATGGCCAGGACCGCGCTGGCGGCCAGCCAGCGCTGCCAGCGCGCCGGCCGGGCAGGATCCGGGCGCGGCGCGAACGCTACCGCGCGCAGGTCGGGACGCTGGTCATCGCCCGCGCCTGCGACCGTGGCCGGGGTCCGCGCCGACATCCACTGCGACCACTGGTCGCGCGCGGGCACCTGCCCCGGCGGCAGGCCGGCGGCAAGCGCCTGCAACCGCCCGGCCTCGGCCCAGGCCGACTGCAGCCGCAGCAGCGCCACCCGGTGCGCGGTGCTTTCCTGCAGCCACGCCTGCAGCGCGCGCTCGTCATCCGCGCCCCACGACCCGGCATCGCGCCGGGCCAGCCACGCCGCGGCGGCGTGCTCAATCTTCCTGCTGTCGGCCATGTCCCTGGTCCCCGTCCGCCCCGGACCGTGGCGCCCGCCGCGCAGGCTCCGGCGCACCGCCACCGTAGAGGTGGTCGGCGAGCAGGCGCATGCCCTTGGCCAGGTGTTTTTCCACGGTCCTTCCGCTGATGCCCAGGCGCTGGGCGACGTCGTTCTGCGACAGCTCCTCGACCCGGCGCAGCCACACCACTTCGCGGCAACGTCGGGGCAGTGCATCCAGGGCTTCGACCAGCCGTCGCAGCGCCTGGCGGGTGCCGAACCAGCGTTCCGGCGACACCTCGTCGATCAGGTAGACGTTCGAGGACTCGAAATCACCCACCGGTTCGATCGACACCACCCGGCTGCGGCGCAGGCGGTCGGTCATCAGGTGCCGGGCGGTGGCGAAGACGAAGGCCCGCGGCGTGGCCGGGCGGCTGCGCGCGGCCGCCTCGTACACGCGCACGTAGACTTCCTGGCGCAGGTCGTGCACCTCGTCGCGCCGCGGCCAGCTGCGCAGCAGGTACTGGGTCAACGTCCGCTCATGGACCAAGACCTCGCGGACGAACCACTCATCCAGTTCGTTGGGCATGGCCGCACTCTAACCCGACCATCGCCTGCGCACGGATGGGGGATCGTGGCCGCCGGTTCGTCTAGGCTGTCTGCCGGCCCGCGGCGTTTTGCCGTGGCCCTGGAACCTGGAGTGGCGGAATGAAGAAGCGTGGTGGCGGTTTGCGGAAGATGGCCGGCCTGGTCCTGGCCTGCGCATTGGCTGGACCGGCGGCAGCAGCCGACTACGGCCATTACCTGCTCGGCGACACCACCGCGAAGACGCCCGGCCGCGTGCAGCCCGGCCTGCTGCTGATGGGCGGCGGCGACCGCAACTTCGATGCCATGCACTGGTTCATGAAGAAGGCGGGCAACGGCCACATCGTCGTGCTGCGCGCTTCGCAGGGCGGCGAGATCGGCGAGGAGTTCTTCAACGAGGTCGGCGGGATCGCCTCCGTCGAGACCTTCGTGTTCAAGGACCGCGAGGCGGCCTCCGACCCGGTGGTGCTGGCCGCGCTCAAGCGCGCCGACGGCATCTTCCTCGCCGGCGGCGACCAGTCGCGCTACGTGCGCTACTGGCGCGGCACGCCGGTGGCCGAGGCCCTGGACGCGCACGTGCGTGCGGGCAAGCCGCTGGGCGGCACCAGCGCCGGCCTGGCGATGCAGGGCGAATACCTCTACGGCGCAATGGACGGCGGCAGCCAGACCAGCCCGGCCGCACTGGCCGATCCGCTCGGCGACGGCAACACGATCGAGACCGGCTTCCTGCACCTGGATGCGCTCAAGGGCGTCATCACCGACACGCATTTCAGCGAGCGCGGCCGCCTCGGCCGGCTGGTCGCCTTCGTCGCCAAGGGCGAGGCGCTGGCCGGAAAGCCGCTGATCGGACTGGGCGTGGACGAAGACGCGGCGGTCGCGGTGGAAGGCGACGGCCACGCGCGCGTCTACGCGACTGCGCCGGGCGCCGGTGCGACGGTAGTCAAGGGCGGTTTCGCGCAGAAGCAGGCCGAAGACGCGCCGATGCAGCTGGCGCAGGTGGAAACCGTGGTGGCCGGCGTGGATTCGGTGCTGCACCTGCCGTCCGGCAAGGTTGATCGTCCCGCTGCGCAGCGCCGCTATGCGGTGCGCGACGGCGTGCTGGTCGCGCTCGACACGCCGCTGCTGGTGATCCACGGCGGCGCCGGGGTCGAGCGCGCCGGCCTGTCGGCCAGCGAAGAGGCCGAGGCGCGCAAGGCGCTGGAAGCGGCGCTGCGCGCCGGACACGCGCAACTGAAGGCCGGCAAGCCGGCGGTGGAGGCGATCACCGCCGCGATCACCGTGCTGGAGGACGCGCCGCAGTTCAACGCCGGTCGCGGCGCGGTGTTCACCCACGACGGTCGCAACGAACTGGATGCCTCGATCATGGATGGCGCCAGCAACCGCGCCGGCGCGATCGCCGGCGTGCACCGGGTGCGCAATCCGATCCTGCTGGCGCGCGCGGTGATGGAACACTCCAGGCACGTGATGATGGCCGGCGACGGCGCCGAGGCGTTCGCCGCCGAGCAGGGCATCGAACTGGTCGACCCGTCGTACTTCCGCACCGACAAGCGCTGGCAGCAGCTGCAGAAGGCGCTGGCCGAGGAAGCCCGGGCGCAGGCGTCCAATACGCCGCTGGCGCTGCCGGGCAAGGCCTATTTCGGCACCGTCGGCGCGCTGGCGCTGGATGCGCAGGGCAGGCTCGCCGCGGGCACGTCCACCGGCGGCATGACCAACAAGCGCTACGGCCGCATCGGCGACTCGCCGATCATCGGCGCCGGTACCTGGGCCGACACGCGCTGTGCGGTGTCCGGCACCGGCTGGGGCGAGTTCTACATCCGTACCGCCGCCGCGCACGAGATCTGCGCGCGCGTGCGCCTGGCCGGGCAGCCGCTGGCCAAGGCCGCCGATGCGGTGATCAACCGCGATATTCCTGCCGCCGGTGGCGATGGTGGCGCGATCGCACTCGGCGCCGATGGCAGCGTGGCGTTCCCGTTCAACACCGAGGGCATGTACCGCGGCTGGATCGGCGCCGACGGCGTGCCGCACGTGGCGGTGTTCCGCGCCGAAGCGCTGCCGCTGCCGTGATCCATCACCCGGCCGCCAGCAGCGCCTGGTAGCGCTGCAGGTCGGCCGCGGAAAAACAGCAGAACACCACCTCGCGCACGACCTGCGCGGGGAACGCGGCGACCGTGGCCACCGCCAGCGGCGCGGCCAGCTCCGGCGGATAGCCGTACACGCCGGTGCTGATCGAAGGGAACGCGATGCGCGTGCAGGCATGCGTTTCGGCCAGGGCCAGGCTGTTGCGGTAGCACGCCGACAGCAGCGCGGCCTCGTCATGCCCGCCACCGCGCCAGACCGGGCCGACCGCGTGGATCACGTGGCGTGCGGGCAGCCGATAACCGGAAGTGATCCGCGCCTGCCCGGTGGGGCAGCCGCCGAGGCTGCGGCATTCGGCCAGCAGCAGCGGCCCGGCGGCGCGGTGGATCGCGCCGTCCACGCCACCGCCGCCGAGCAGCGAGCTGTTGGCGGCATTGACGATGGCATCCACCGCCAAGGTGGTGATGTCCGCCTGCAGCGCGCGCAGCGACGGCGAAAGCATCGCGCCGCGCTCAGAAGCCCTTGCCCGCCGGCACTTCCTTCAGCGCCGCGATCGCATCGGCCAGCGCATCCACCTCGCGCTCCTCGAAGCCGCCGCGGACTTCATGCTCGGAGGCGAACAGGCCCTGCTCGAGCAGGCGCAGGATGGTCTCGTGCTGGCTCCAGCCTCGGGCCACGGAAACCCGGCGGATGCGCTCGGCCAGGATCGGGTCGATGTCGCGAAGCATCAGGTCGGTCATGGCGCCTCCCCTCCGGCGTCCGGCATGGCGCCAGACTGCCACGAATCCAACGCCGCCGGGTATGCGGAACGGCCGGCGCTCAGTCGCCCGGCGAAGCGGCCCCCGGCTCGCGGATTCGCCGCCACAGCCAGGCCAGCAGCAGCAGGGTCGGCACCACGGTCAGCGCACTGAGGGTGAAGAAGGTCGCGTACGAACTGGCCTCCACCAGGTAGCCGGACAGGCCGCCGGCGAACTTGCCCGGCAGGTTGGCCAGCGACACCATCAGCGCGAACTGGGTCGCGGTGAAATCGCGGTCGGTGAGCGAGGACATGAACGCCACCAGGGTGGTGCCGGCGAAACCCTGGGCGACGTTGTCGGCGGTGATCGCCGCGTAGAATGCCCAGATTTCCGACGGATGGTTGGCCATCAGCAGGAACGCCAGGTTCGACAGGGCCACGCCCAGCGCGGCCACCAGCAGCATGCGGCGGAAGCCGAACGCGGCCACGCACACGCCGCCGAGGAATGCCCCACCAATGCCGGCCCAGATCCCGTACAGCTTGGATACCGTGGCGATATCGGCCTTGCTGTAGCCGGAGTCCAGGTAGAACGGGCCGGCCATCACCCCGATCACCTGGTCGGGGAATTTGAACAGGCCGACGAACAGCAGCAGCACGACGCCGAAGACCACACCGTTGTTGCGGAAGAAGCTCGAGAACGGCTGCCAGAACGCGCCCAGGAAATCGATCCGGCGCTGCACCGAGGTCTCCGGCGCGGCCGGCTCGCGGCTGAGCAGCGTGGCCAGCAGCGGCAGCGCCATCAGTGCGGCCATGCCCAGGTAGGCCGCCGTCCAGCCGGCGAAGTCGGCCAGGTACAGCGCGCCGGCGCCGCCGAGGATCAGGCCGATCCGGTAGCCCAGGGTGTAGGTCGCCGCCAGCGCGGCCTGCGCGTTCGCTGGCGCGATCTCGATGCGGTACGCATCGACCACCGAATCCTGGGTGGCGCCGGCGAAGGAGGTGAACAGCACCCAGCCCACCAGCGGCATCACGCCCAGCTCGGGGCGGACGAAAGCCAGCGCGCCCAGGCCCAGCGCCACCCCCGCCTGCGCGGCCAGCAGCCACGAACGGCGCCGACCGAGCAGGCCCAGCGGCAGGAACACGTAGCGGTCCAGCAGCGGCGCCCACAGGAACTTGAACAGGTAGAAGAAGCTGGCCAGGCTGATCAGGCCGATCTCGTGCAGGTCCAGGCCGGCATCGCGCAGGCGCGTGGACAGGGTCAGCGAGGCGATCGGCAGGAACGGCAGGCCGCAGCCGAAGCCGAACACCGCCATGCTCAGCGCCGACGGCGTGCCGAAGGCGCGGCGGATCCCGGCCCAGCCCTTGTACGAAGGTTTTTCCCCCGCGGCGGCCGCCCCGGTTTCGGCGCTCACTTGCCGCCGTCCGCGTAGTCGACGATGAACGGCGCGTGGTCGGAGAAGCGCTGCTCGCGGTAGATCGAGCAGCCGCGCAGGCGATCACGCAGTGAAGGGGTGACGAACTGGTAGTCGATCCGCCAGCCGACGTTGTTGGCCCGCGCTGCGCCGATCCTGCGGGCCAGGTCCTCGT
>JAGHZW010000133.1:33427-49426 GCA_017745195.1 Pseudoxanthomonas sp.
GGCGTTCAACCGCAAGGAAGCCAAGGCCCACGGCGAGGGCTTGGTCTCCTGCAGGCAGACCACGTCGGCCTGCTGCGTGTCGAGCCAGTCGAAGAAGCCCTTGCTCGCGGCCGAGCGGATGCCGTTGGCGTTGAAACTGATGATGCGCATGCGGGAGACCGGGACTGTCCAGCGGCTAGCCTAGCGAATCCGCGCGCGCCTGGCTTTCTCCGGCGGGACGACGGCAGCGGCGACAGGACCGCGCTCCGGGCCGGGTATCCTATCCACCCCGCCAGAGACACGCGCGCCGACGATGTCCGACCACCGCACCCGTTTCCTGCAACTGGCCCTGGACGCCGACGCGCTGCGCTTCGGCGAATTCACCCTCAAGTCCGGTCGCGTCTCGCCGTACTTCTTCAATGCCGGCCGCTTCGACAGCGGTGCGACCCTGGCTTCGCTGGCCGCCTGCTATGCCGATGCGATCGACGCGTCCGGGGTGGGCTTCGACCTGCTGTTCGGTCCGGCCTACAAGGGCATCCCGCTGGCCACCGCGCTGGCCTGCGAATACGCGCGCCGCGGCCGCGACCTGCCGCTGGCGTTCAACCGCAAGGAAGCCAAGGCCCACGGCGAGGGCGGCACCCTGATCGGCGCTGCGCTGGCCGGACGCCGCGTGCTGGTGGTGGACGATGTGATCACCGCCGGCACCGCGATCCGCGAGGCACTGGGGATCATCGCCGGCGCCGGCGGCACCGTGGCCGGCATTGTCGTCGCCCTGGACCGGCAGGAGATCGCGGCCGAGAGCGACCGCCGCTCCGCCGCGCAGGCGGTGGCGGCCGAAGCCGGGGTGCCTGTGCTGGCGGTGGCCGGGCTCGCCGACCTGCTTGCATTCGCCGAAGGAAACGACACACTGACCCAATTCCACGCGCCGCTGCTGGCCTACCGCGCCCGCTACGGCTGCGACCCGACGGGCTGACTGACAGCAGGAGGCTGCCGTGACGCCAGTGAACACACCGAACCGCGCCGCGCTGGCGCTCCTGGCCGCCGGACTGGCCTTGCCCGCACTCGCGTCGGCCCAGGCCAAGAAGCCGGGCGACGCCGAAGCCAGCAAGAAGCTGTACTGCTGGACCGAGAACGGCCAGCGCAAGTGCGCCGACTCGCTGCCGCCGGAAGCCCTGTCCGCCGCGCGCGAGGAAATCAACGTCAGCAGCGGCATGCGCACCGGCGAGGTCCAGCGCGCGCTGACCGACGAGGAGCGCGCCGCCCAGGCCGAGGAAGAAGCGCGGCGCAAGACCGAGGCGCTGGCCGCGGAAACCCGGCGCCGCACCGACCAGGCGATGCTCACCTCGTTCCAGAGCGAAGACGAACTGCGCCGGGTGTTCACCGAGCGGGTCAACCTGGTCGACAACAGCATCAACACCGCGCGCTACAACGTCGTCAGCCTGCGCGAAGGCCTGGTCACCCTGCTGCGCAGCGCCAGCGAGCGCGAGCTGGCGGGCAAGCCGGTCCCGGACAAGCTGGCCGGCGACATCCGCATGCGCCATGCACAGCTGCTCTACCACACCCGCCTGGAAGCCAGCTTCGAGCAGCAGCGCGCCGAACTGGAAGTGGAGATCGAGCAGACCCTGCAGCGCTATCGCGAGCTGCGGGCCAACGACGCGCCCGGCACGCGCGTGGCGGTGGACCTGCCGCCGGCGCCGAAGCAGTAGCCTCCGCAGGCCGGACTCCGTCCGCCTGCTCCAGTCGGCCTGTTTCTGTCCGCCGCTTCTGCCCGCCCAATCCCCGTTCGCCGCGCACGTCGCGCGCCCCTGCAGGGACACGCGACGGCGGACCGGCCGCGCAAGCGGCGGGCCCGCGCGGGCCTCAGAAGTCCAGCGTCGCGCCAGGCAGCAGCGCGCCCAGCTGCTCGCGGTACAGGTCCCTGATCCGGGCCAGCGCCTCGGCATTGTCGGCTTCGAAGCGCAGCACCAGCACCGGCGTGGTGTTGGAGGCGCGCAGCAGGCCCCAGCCGTCGTTCCAGTCCGCGCGCAGGCCGTCGATAGTGGTCAGGCGCGCGCCGGCAAACGGCGTGTCCTCGGCCTGCGCGGCGGCGGCGAAGCGGGCCACGATCGCGTGCGGGTCGTCCTCCACCGGCACCTTGATCTCCGGCGTGGACACGCTGTCGGGCAACTCGTCGAGCACCTCCGACGGCGTCTCGAAACGCCCGGCCAGGATCTCCAGCAGGCGCGCGGCCGAATACAGGCCGTCGTCGAAGCCATACCAGCGCTCCTTGAAGAAGAAGTGGCCGCTCATCTCGCCGGCCAGCTCGGCCTCGGTCTCGCGCATCTTCGACTTGATCAGCGAGTGGCCGGTCTTCCACATCAGCGGGCTGCCGCCCTGGCGCAGGATGTAGTCGGACAGCTTGCCGGTGCACTTGACGTCGTAAATGACCAAAGCGCCGGGATTGCGCTGCAGCACGTCGGCGGCGAACAGCATCAGCAGGCGGTCCGGGAAGATGATCTTCCCTTCCTTGGTCACCACGCCCAGGCGGTCGCCGTCGCCATCGAAGGCCAGGCCCAGGTCGGCGTCGAAGCGCTTGACCATCTGCACCAGGTCCTCGAGGTTGTGCGGCTCGCTCGGGTCCGGGTGGTGGTTGGGGAAGTTGCCGTCGACCTCGCAGTACAGCGGTATCGCCTCGGCGCCGATGGCCTCGAGCAGGCGCGGGGCGATTTCGCCGGCCACGCCGTTGCCCGCGTCGACGACCACCTTCAGCGGACGCTCCAGCTGCACGTCGTCGGCGATGCGGCGGACGTAGTCCTCGTCCACTTCCTGCTGCTGCAGCGAGCCGGGGCTGCCGGCGCGGAGCAGGCGGCCATCGCGGATGCGCGTGTACAGGTCGTAGATCGCATCGCCGGACAGCGTTTCGCCGCCGACCACGATCTTGAAGCCGTTGTAGTCCGGCGGGTTGTGGCTGCCGGTCACCGCCACGCCGCTGCCCGCGCGCAGGTGGTGGGCGGCGAAGTACACCACCGGCGTCGGCACCATGCCCACGTCGATCACGTTGCGGCCGGCCCGACGCAGGCCCTCGATCAGGCCGCCGGCCAGCTCCGGGCCGGACAGGCGCCCGTCGCGGCCGACCACGATGTCGGTCAGGCCCTTGTCGGCCATGACGCTGCCGATGGCCTGGCCGATCCACGCGGCGATCTGCGGAGTCAGCTCGCGGCCGACCACGCCGCGGATGTCGTAGGCGCGGAAGATGCCCGGCTCCACCTGCACGTCCGCCGCCGCCGGCGTGGCGGCGCGCGGCGTCGGCGGCGGCGCCGATTCCAGGTCGCGCTGGATGGTCTGGCCCAGGGTCGGCATCTCTTCCACCGCATCCGCCGCGACCGTCCGCCGGCGCGGCTGCGGCAGCCGGCCCAGGGCCAGCAGCATGACCACGGCCGCCAGGACCGCCAGCAACGCGGCCACGATCAGGCACGGCAGCGCGCCCAGGCCGAACGGGCCGCGAGCCACGTCCGGCACCGCGGCAGCCGCGCGCAGGCCGGTCTTGCCGATGTCGCGCGAGAGCACGTCGGCGCTGCCGGACAAGGCGGTTTCGCCGCGCTCGGCGACGTTGTAGCCGCCCTGGCGCAGGGCCAGGTAGGCGCCGCCCGGCACCGCGGCCTGCTCCAGCCCGCCCGTGAGCAGGGCCAGCGGCATCCGCACGTAGGCCACCGCGGGCGCTCCACCCAGGCTCACCGGCGCGGCCACGCCCAGGCGCACTCCGCCTTCGTCGCGGACCACCGCGGCGACCGCGGCGCCGTCGTTCATCGCTTTTTCCAGCAGCCCCAGCCGCGCATAACCGAAGCGGTTCGCGTCGGCATAGGCGGCAGCGAGGTCGGCCGGCAGGAACTGCACCTGCTCGGCGCCCTTCAGGCCGGCGGCGAGCGTCGCGGCCGCGGCCGGAGCGTCGCCGGCGGCCAGGGCCGCCTTCACGTCAGGGTTGGCGAGTCCCTTGTCCAGCGCGCGGGTCTGCGCCGCCATCGCGGTGCTCGTTGCCGTCACCATCGCGTCGCGTGCCGCCGCCAGCTGGCTCGAACGCGCATCGCCCCGCCACTGCATCACGCCGCTCCAGGCGAACCATGCGGCCAGCAACGCCACCAGCAGCGCCAGCAACGGCGCGCGCTTCCTTATCTGTTCCGGCGACGACCTGCCCCGATCCATCTGGCTCATAACCCCACGCGCTCCCCTGTTATGCGTTCAACGTACCCCGGTATGGCCGAAGCCCCCTTCGCCACGCGCACTGCCGGCGAAAGTATCCACCACCTTCAGCTTCGCTCGCACGATCGGTGCCAACACCAGCTGGGCGATGCGGTCGCCGGGCTGGATCGTGAACGCCTCGCGCCCGCGGTTCCACACGCTGATCAGCAGCGGCCCCTGGTAATCGGCATCGATCAGGCCGGTGCCATTGCCCAGCACGATGCCATGGCGGTGGCCCAGCCCGGAGCGCGGCAGGACCAGCGCGCACAGGCCCGGGTCGGCGATGTGGATCGACAGCCCGCTCGGCACCAGCGCCGCATCGCCCGGCTGCAGCACCAGCTCGGTTTCCAGCGCCGCGCGCAGGTCCATGCCGGCGCTGGAGGCGGTGGCGTACTCCGGCAGCGGCCAGCCGTCGCCGAAGCGCGGGTCGAGCAGCTTTACTTCCAGTTCGTGGATGGCGACCATCACGTTCATGCCTGCAGCCGCTGGGCGATCAGCTCGACCAGGCCATCGGCCAGGCGCACTTTCGGCGCCGCCGGGAAGTCGCGCTCGCCGCCCGGCCAGTACGCGGTCATCGCGTTGTCGTCGCTCTCGAAGCCGGCGCCGGGCACGCCGACCCGGTTGGCCACGATCAGGTCCAGGCGCTTGGCGGTCAGCTTCTGACGCGCGTAGTCGGCCACGTTGTCGGTTTCGGCCGCGAAACCGACCACCAGCTTCAGCCCGGCGTCCTCGCGGCGGGCGACCTCGGCCAGGATGTCCGGCGTGCGCACCATGTCCAGGGCCAGGGTTTCGCCGGTGCCGGTCTTCTTGATCTTGTTCGGCGAGAACGCGCGCGGGGTGTAGTCGGCCACCGCGGCCGCGCCGATGTAGATGTCGGCCGGCAGCGCGGCGAAAACCGCCTCGCGCATCTGCGCGGCCGAACGCACGTCGACCCGCTGCACGCCCGGCGGGGTGTCCAGCTGCACCGGGCCGGCGACTAGCACCACCCGTGCGCCCTGCCGCGCCGCGCTGGCGGCCACGGCAAAGCCCATCTTGCCGCTGCTGCGGTTGCCCAGATAGCGGACCGGATCGAGGTCCTCGTAGGTCGGGCCGGCACTGACTACCACCTTCAGGCCCTGCAGCAGGCCCGGGCCGCCGGCCGCGGTCGACGTGGCGGCCAGTTCGGCGACGATCGCATCGGGCTCGCGCAGGCGGCCGGGGCCGGATTCGCCCTCGGCCAGCGGGCCGTCGTCCGGACCGATCACCTGCACGCCGCGCGCGCGCAGGGTGGCCACGTTGGCCACCGTGGCCGCGTGCCGCCACATGCGGTGGTTCATCGCCGGGGCCACGCTCAGCGGCGCCTCGGTGGCCAGGCACAGGGTGGTGACCAGGTCGTCGGCCAGGCCGTGGGCCAGTCGCGCCAGCAAGTCGGCGGTGGCCGGGGCGACGACCACGCGGTCGGCCCAACGGGCCAGTTCCAGGTGGCCCATCGCCTGCTCGGCGGCGCTGTCCCACAGCGTGGTCCGCGCCGGATGGCCGGACAGGGCCTGGAAACTGAGCGGGGTGACGAACTGCTGGGCGCCGGCGGTCATCGCGACCTGCACCTGGGCGCCGGCATCGCGCAGGCGACGCACCAGTTCCAGGGCCTTGTAGGCGGCGATTCCGCCACCGACGCACAACAGGATCCGCTGCCCGCCGAGCGGGCCGGTGGCCGTAGCACTCACCTGGATTTTTCCTACGCTGAACAGGGCGACCAGCTTACTCCAAGCATCCGGGCGCACCGATCCCGCCCGCCGCCTGGGACGGGCACGCTGGCGCCATGCACATCCGCGACTGGCCCAGCGCCGAACGTCCCCGCGAAAAGCTGCTCGCCCGCGGCGGCGGCGCCCTGTCCGATGCCGAACTGCTGGCGATCTTCCTTGGTTCCGGCCTGGCCGGCCGCGACGCGGTGCAGACCGCGCGTGACCTGCTCGCCGCGCACGGTCCACTGCGCGCGCTGCTGGACCGGCCGGCGCCCGCGCTGGCCCGCCTGCCCGGGCTCGGGCCGGCCCGGGCCTGCCAGCTCGCCGCCGCGCTGGAACTGGGCAACCGGCACCTGGCCGCCGCGCTGGAACGCGGCGACGCACTGACCGACCCGGCCGCCGCCGGCCGCTATTTCGCGCGCCGCCTGCGACCCTGTCCGCACGAGGTCTTCGCCGCGCTGTTCCTCGACACCCGGCACCGCGCGCTGGCCTTCGAGGAGCTGTTCGCCGGCACCATCGACGGCGCCGAGGTGCATCCGCGCGAGGTCGTGCGCCGGGCCCTGGCACACAACGCCGCGGCGGTGATCGTCGGCCACAACCATCCCTCCGGCTGCGCCGATCCGTCGGCCGCCGACCGCGCGGTCACTGCCCGGCTGAAACAGGCGCTGGCCCTGGTCGAAGTCCGCCTGCTCGACCATTTCGTGGTCGGCGACGGCGAGCCCGTGTCGATGGCGGCGCGCGGCCTCGTCTGACTGCGCCGGCATCGGCGCGCTAGATTGCAGGCCTCCTCCCGCCAGGAATTCTGCGATGCCTGCCTATGCCGCCCTGCTCCGCGCAGTCAACGTCGGCGGCACCGGCAAGCTGCCGATGTCCGAGCTGCAGGCGATGTGCGAAGCCGAGGGTTATGCCGGCGTCCGCACCTACATCGCCAGCGGCAACGTGGTGTTCCACAGCGGCCTCGACGAGGCACGGGTCAAGGCCGCCCTCGAACGGCGCCTGCTGGCCTATGCCGGCAAGCCGGTGCGCGTGCTGGTGCGTACCGCCGCTGAGCTGGCCGAGGTCCTGGCGGCCAATCCGTTTCCGGACGAGGCGCCCAACCGCACGGTCGCCATCCTCCTCGACGAGGCCCCGCCCACCGGCGCGCTGGAGACGGTGAGCCAGCAACGCGACGAACGCCTCGCCCTGGGCGGGCGCGAGATCTACGTGGCCTACGGCGCCGGCATGGCCGATTCGCGCCTGCGGATCCCGGCCGGGGAGGCCGGCACCGGACGCAACATGAACACCATCGCCCGCCTGGCGGCGATGACGGCGGCACTGGAGACGGAGCGGCCGGCGGCCACGCGACCGGCCCGTACCCGGCGGAGCAGGTAAAATGCCCGGCCAAACCGCATGAACCGTCGCTCCCCGTGAAGACCCTACTCAACGCCCTGATCGTCCAGGGCATCGATGTGCTGCGTGCCAACGGCACCCTGCCGGCCGACGCGGCCACCCCGGACTTCGTGGTCGAGCGGCCCAAGACCCGCGAGCACGGCGATTTCGCCACCAACGCGGCGATGCTGCTGGCCAAGGCCGCGCGCACCAATCCGCGCGCGCTGGCGCAGGCGCTGGTCGCCGCGCTGCCGGCCAGCGACGACGTCGCCCGCGTCGAGATCGCCGGTCCCGGCTTCATCAACTTCCACCTCGCCGCCGGTGCCTGGCAGCGCGAAGCCGCCGCCGCGCTGCGCCAGGGCGTCGAGTACGGCCGCAACACCTCCGGCCACGGCCGTACCGCCGGCGTGGAGTACGTCTCGGCCAATCCGACCGGCCCGCTGCATGTCGGCCACGGCCGCGCCGCGGCGATCGGCGACTGCATCGCCCGCGTGCTCGACGCCAACGGCTGGAAGGTCAAGCGCGAGTTCTACTACAACGACGCCGGCGTGCAGATCGAGAACCTGGCCCGGTCGACCCAGGCGCGCCTGCGCGGCCTGCGCCCGGGCGATGCCGGGTGGCCGGCCGACGCCTACAACGGCGACTACATCCAGGACGTGGCCGACGCCTACCTGCGCGGCGACACCGTGCAGATCGAAGGCCATGCCGTGGCCGGCGCGCGCGACCCCGAAGACACCGACGCGATCCGCCGCTTCGCCGTGGCCTACCTGCGCAACGAGCAGAACCAGGACCTGGCCGCGTTCGGCGTCGACTTCGACATCTATTTCCTCGAGAGCTCGCTGTACAGCGACGGCAAGGTCGAGGAAGCGGTGCGCGAACTGGTCGCCAAGGGCCACACCTACGAGGAAGGCGGCGCGTTGTGGCTGAAGTCGACCGACTTCGGCGATGACAAGGACCGCGTGATGCGCAAGTCCGACGGCACGTACACGTACTTCGTGCCGGACGTGGCCTACCACCTGAGCAAGTGGCAGCGCGGCTACGAGCGCGCGATCACCGAGCTGGGCGCCGACCACCACGGCTCGCTGGCCCGCGTACGCGCCGGCCTGCAGGCGCTGGACGTCGGCATCCCCAAGGGCTGGCCGGAATACGTGCTGCACCAGATGGTCACGGTGATGCGCGGCGGCGAGGAAGTGAAGCTGTCCAAGCGCGCGGGCTCCTACCTGACCCTGCGCGACCTGATCGAGGAAGCCGGACGCGACGCGACGCGCTGGTTCCTGATCGCGCGCAAGCCCGATTCGCAGCTGGTGTTCGACATCGACCTGGCGCGCCAGCAGAGCAACGACAACCCGGTGTTCTACGTGCAGTACGCGCATGCCCGCGTCGCCAGCCTGCTGCGCCAGGCCGCCGAAAAGGGCTATGCGTACGATCAGGCCAACGGCCTGGCCAACCTGGCCCGTCTCGACGACGAAGGTTCGCTGGCGCTGCTGGTGGAACTGTCGCGCTGGCCGGAAACGGTCGAGGCGGCCGGCCAGTCGCTGGAGCCGCATCTCATCGCCCAGTACCTGCGCGAACTGGCCTATGCTTTCCACACCTGGTACGCGAACACACCGGTGCTGGTGGAAGATGCGGACCTGCGCGATGCGCGCCTGGCACTGGCATTGGCCGTGCGGCAGGGACTGGCGAACGGACTCGACCTGCTCGGCGTAAGCGCCCCGGAGCGGATGTGACGCGCTCGGCAGCTCGACGGAGAACGAAGTGATGGCGGCAAGACGTGGCAAGAACCAGGCGCGGCGCAACAGTGGCAGCGGCGAGCGGCCCGGATGGGTCTGGCTGGTGGCCGGCGTGGCCATCGCCGCGGTGGTGTTCCTGGCCGTGCCGGACCTGCTGAAGAAGAACGGCGACGGCTTCGTCCGCTTCGGCCCGCGCGCCAATCCGGACGCGCAGCCCGCGCCGATCGCCGACACCGAGACGATCGCCGAGACGCCGGCGACCGATGCGCCGGCCGAGAAGGAAACCGCGCCGCAGTACGACTTCTACACCGTGCTGCCGGGCAACGAAGTGCGCATGTCCGACGCCGAGCTGGCCGCCAGCGCGCGCGAGGAAGAAGCCCGCCGCGCGCAGGAAGAGGCGCGCCGCGCCCGCGATGCGCTGGAAGGTCGCACGCCCGCGACCACGCCGCCCCCGGCTGCGGTCGCGCCCACGCAGCCCGCCGCCGCCGCGCCGGCTGCAGTCGCGGCCAGCGCCACGCCGGCAGCACAGGCTGCGACCGCGACCGCCGCTGCACCCGCATCGGCCGATGGCACCCGCTACATCCTCCAGGCCGGCGCGTTCGGTGCGTCCGGCGATGCCGAGGAAGTGAAGGCCAAGATCGCCATGCTCGGTCTCGGCGCGCGCGTGGAGTCCGGACAAGCCGGCGGCAAGACCGTCTACCGCGTGCGCATGGGACCCTACGCCAGCGCCAGCGAACTGGCCGAAGCCAAGCGCAAGCTCGCCGACAGCGGCCTGCCGGCGATGGCGATCAAGGCGCAGTAACTCCGCCTGGGCGGAGTTACCCCACGGTTTGCCGTGGCAAACCTTGGGCCCCGTGCCCGTTGCTTCCATAACCCCTCCGCCTGCCGGCGCGCCCCCTTGACTCAAGGGGGCTGCTTCTTCGGCCGGCGTTTCGGCGGAAGGGATCTGGCGCACAGTGATTCCGCCTCCGCGGGATCACCCCGAATTTGCGGGGCAAACCCTGGGTCCCGTGTCCTTTGCACCGCCATCCCCGCGCTGCTCGGCGCGCGTCCTTGACTTGAGGGCGCAGGTTCTTCGCCCGGCGGTCCGGCAGGTCGCGCCCCAAGCGGACCGCTATCCCGCGATGGTGCGAGAATTGGCGGGTTTCTCCCACAAGGAATCCGCGATGTCCAAGACCGCTTTCATTACCGGCGCCACTTCCGGTTTCGGCCTGGCCGCCGCGCGCCGCTTCGTCGGCGCGGGCTGGAAGGTCGTGGCCACCGGCCGCCGTGCCGACCGCCTGCAGGCGCTGGTCGACGAGCTCGGTGCGGACAACGTGCATCCGGCGGTCTTCGACGTGCGCGACGCGGCAGCGACTGCCGCCGCGCTGGACGCGCTGCCCGAAGGCTTCCGCGAGATCGACGTGCTGCTCAACAACGCCGGCCTGGCGCTGGGCACCGCGCCGGCGCAGCAGGCCAGCCTCGAGGACTGGCGGGTGATGATCGACACCAACATCACCGCGCTGGTGACCCTGACCCATCGCCTGCTGCCGGCGCTGGTCGCTCGCCAGGGCGTGATCATCAACGTCAGCTCGGTGGCCGGCGTGTATCCGTATCCCGGCGGCAATGTCTACGGCGGCACCAAGGCCTTCGTCAGCCAGTTCTCGCTGAACCTGCGCACCGACCTGCATGGCACCGGGGTGCGGGTGACCACGATCGAGCCGGGCATGGCCGAGACCGAGTTCACCCTGGTCCGCACCCACGGCAACCAGGCCGCCTCCGACGCGCTGTACAAGGACGCCGCGCCGATGACCGCCGAGGACATCGCCGAGCAGATCTTCTACGTGGCCACGCTGCCGGCGCACCTCAACATCAACCGGCTGGAGATCATGCCGGTGAGCCAGTCCTTCGCCGGCTTCCAGGTCTATCGCGGCTGAGCCTGCAGCAGGTCGCGCACGGCCTGTGCCACGCCGGTGGCCGACTGCGGGTTCTGCCCGGTCACCAGGCGGCCATCGACCACCACCTTCGCGGTCCAGTCGGCGGCCGGTTCATGGCGCGCGCCGCGCTGGACCAGGGTCGAGGCCAGCAGGAACGGCACCACGCCTTCCAGTCCGACCGCGCGCTCCTCGCTATCGGTGAACGCGGCCACGCGCCGGCCCTCGACCAGTGGCCGCCCGTCGGCCAGGGTCACATCGACCAGCGCCGCCGGGCCGTGGCAGACCGCGGCGACCACGCCGCCGGCCTCGTACAGCGCGCGGGTCACCGACTGCACCGCCGGGGCGCCGCGGAAGTCCCACATGGCGCCGTGGCCGCCGGCGTAGAACACCGCCGAATAGGCCGCCGGGTCGACCTGGTCCAGGCGCCGGGTGTGCTTGACCGCCTCGCGGAAGCGCGGGTCGTTCCAGTAGCGGGCATTGGTCGCGTCATCCAGTTCCAGCCCGTCCACCGGCGGCTCGCCGCCCTGGATCGAGGCGAATTCCACCGGGATGCCCGCCGCGTCGAACACCGCCAGCGGATGGGTCACCTCGGCCAGGTAGTAGCCGGTGGGCTGGCCGGTGGAGCCCTTCACGCCGTGGCTGGTCAGGACCATCAGCACCGGCTTGGGCGACGCCGGGACGGGGGCGGAGGTGGTCGCCGAGAGGGCGAAGGCGGCGGCAAGCAGCAGGGTCATGGCAGGTCTCCAGCATGGGTGGGGAAAGCGTGGAATCACTGTATTGCCCGCAATAGAGGCAATAAACGATCATCTCCTCAAATCATTCTTGCCTGACAGGCATATATGCGCCGTTACGACCACCTGGGCGATGTCGAAGTCTTCTTGGCCACGGTCGATGGCGGTTCGCTCACCGCTGCCGCGGCCGCGCTCGGCACCACGCCGTCGATGGTCAGCCGCGCGCTGGGGCGGCTGGAACAGCGCCTGGGCGCGCAGCTGCTGCGCCGGACCACGCGCCGGCTGGGCCTGACCGACGCCGGCCACCTTTACCTGGCCCAGGCGCGCGCCGCGTTCGCCCTGATCGACGATGCCGGGCGGGCGGTGCAACCGGACGGCGGCATGCTCGCCGGCACCGTGCGCCTGAGCGCGCCGACCACCTGGGGCCACTACCGGCTGCCGGCGCGGCTGCAGGCCTTCGCCGCCCGCCATCCGCAGGTCCAGGTGGAGCTGGACATCAGCAACCGCAACGCCGACCTGGTCGCCGACGGCTTCGACCTCGTCATCCGCGGCGGCGAGCCGCGCGACAGCGGGCTGGTCGCGCAACGGCTGGAGGACGCCGCCTATTGCCTGGTCGCCTCGCCGGCCTACCTCGACCGACACGGCACGCCGGCGCAGGTTGCCGACCTGGCCGGGCACGCCTGCCTGTCGTTCCTGCTGCCCAGCACCGGGCGTGCGTTGCCCTGGCAGCTGCGCGAGGACGGACAGGACGTGGACTGGCAGCCGCATGGCGCGGTGCGGGTCATCGACGACGTGCTCGGCCTGGTCTCGCTGGCGCGTGCCGGCCTCGGCATCTGCCAGACCTTCGACTTCGTCGCCCGCGAGCACCTGGCCAGCGGCGAACTGGTCGAGGTGCTGGCGCATGCGCGTGGCCGCACGCGGCCGTTCTCGCTGCTGTACGCGCCGCACCGGCGGCTGTCGGCGGCATCGCGCGCGCTGATCGAGGCCTTGCGCGCGGCGCCCTGAGCCGCAGCGCACGCGGCAACCGCTACGCCAGCAGCGCGCCCAGTTCCTTGGCGATCTCGTGCACGCCGTTGATCACGAACTGCACGCCGATGCAGACCAGCAGGAACCCCATCAGCCGCGAGAACGCCTCCACGCCGCTGTTGCCGAGGACGCGCATGATCCCGCCGGCACCGCGCAGGCACAGCAGCAGGATCACGCTGGCCAGGAAGAAAATCAGCGGCGGCGCGACCACCAGGATCCAATGGGTGTAGGACGCTTCCTCGCGCACCGTCGCCGCGGTGCTGATGATCAGCGCGATCGTGCCCGGGCCGGCGGTACCGGGCATCGCCAGCGGGATGAAGGCGATGTCCTCGGTGCGGTGCTGGCGCAGTTCCTCGCTGCGGCGCTCCACTTCCGGCGTCTCGTCCAGCCGCTTGCGCGGGAACAGCATGCTGAAGCCGATGAACGACACGATCAGGCCACCGGCGATGCGCAGGCCGCTGATCGAGACGCCGAACAGGTCCATCACCAGCTGGCCGCCGTAGAACGCGACCATCATGATCACGAACACGTAGCACGAGGCCTTGAACGCCTGGCGGTTGCGCTCGGCCTCGTCCATGCCGTGCGACAGCCCCATCAGCAGGGCCACCGCGGTCAGCGGGTTGGCCACCGGCAGCAGGGTGACCAGTCCGATCGCGACCGCCTTCAGAAGCTCAAGCATCCGGTGACTCCGTGCGGACTGCCTGCATCTTCACCCATCCGCGCCGGCGACGCAGCCGGCGCGGCCTCGCGCCTCAGTCCAGCGGCGCGTCGGACAGGTAGGTGTAGCCGGTCAGCCCGGCTTCCAGCGCCGCGGCCAGCGCCAGCGATTCGGCCTCCGGCAACCCGGCCGCATGGACGCGCTGCGCATAGGATTCGCGCAGGTCGTCCAGGCGGTAGCCGACGTAGTCGAGCATCACGTCGGTGGTGTCGCCGCGGCGCTGCTGGGTCAGCTCGTAGCCGCCATCGGCGGTAAGCCGCACTTCCACCGCGTCGGTGTCGCCGAACAGGTTGTGGATGTCGCCGAGGATCTCCTGGTAGGCACCGACCAGGAAGAACGCGAGGCGGTAGCCCTCGCCGTGGCCCACCGGATGCAACGGCAGCGAAGTGTCCAGGCCGCCGTTCTCGACGTAGGTCTTCACCGTGCCGTCGGAGTCGCAGGTCATGTCGGCGATCACGCCGCGCCGGGTCGGCGCCTCGTCCAGGCGCTCGATCGGCACGATCGGGAACACCTGGTCGATCGCCCACGCATCGGGGATCGATTCGAACACGCTGAAGTTGACGAAGTACTTGTCGACCAGGCGGTCGTTGAGCTCGTCCAGTACCGGCCGGTGGCTGCGCTCGCCGCCGTCCAGGCGCGCGCGCACGCCGTGGGCGACGGCATAGAACAGGTCGTCCACGCGCGCGCGCTGCGGCAGGTCGATCTGGCCCAGCGCGTAGGCCGACAGGCCTTCGGCATGGAAGTGCTGGGCCTCGTGGAACAGCTCCAGCGGCGGGCGCCGGTCGAGGTCGGCATGCAGTTCGCGCAGGTGGCGGATCGCCGCAGGCTCGTCGTCATGCGCGTCGGGCACGCGGCCTTCCGGCGCGGCTTCCACCTCGGTGGTGTTGGCCACCAGCACCGCGTGGTGCGCGGTCATCGCACGGCCGCACTCGGTGACGATGCGCGGCGGCACCAGGCCCTGTTCGGCGCAGGCCTCGGCCAGCGGCTGGACGATGTTGGCCGCGTACTGGTTCAGGCCGTAGTTGATCGAGCACTCGCTGCGCGAGCGGGTGCCTTCGTAGTCGATGCCCAGGCCGCCGCCGACGTCCATGTAGCGCACCTTGGCGCCCAGCCGCGACAGCTCGCTGAAGTAGCGGGTCGCCTCTCGCATGCCGTTGGCGATGTCGCGCACGTTGGATATCTGCGAGCCCATGTGGAAATGCAGCAGCTGCAGGCAGTCGGTCATGCCGGCCTCGCGCAGCGACTTCCACAGGTCCAGCAGCTGGCGCGGGGAGAGGCCGAACTTGGCCTTGTCACCGCCGCTGTTCTGCCACTTGCCGGCGCCGAGGCTGGCCAGGCGCATGCGCACGCCCAGGCCCGGGCGCACGTCGAGCCGCGCGGCCTCTTCCATCACTAGTGCCAGCTCGGACGGCTTCTCGATGACGATGAAGGTCTCCAGGCCGAGCTTGCGCCCGATCAGGGCCAGGCGGATGTACTCGCGGTCCTTGTAGCCGTTGCAGACGATCAGCCCGCCCGGCCGCGACAGCGCCAGCACCGCCATCAGTTCCGGCTTGCTGCCGGCCTCCAGGCCGAAGCCCTCGCCGTGGTGGCTGGCCAGGGTGCCGGCCACGCCGCGGTGCTGGTTGACCTTGATCGGGTACACGGCGGTGTAGCCGCCGGCGTAGTCCCAGTCGCCCATGGCCTGGGCGAACGCGGCCTGCAGCCGGTTCAGCCTGTCGCCGAGGATGTCCGGGAAGCGCAGCAGCAGCGGCAGCTGCATGCCCTGGCCGCGCGCGGCCTCGACCAGCGCCGGCAACGCCAGCGACGGACCGCCCGCACCACGCGGCAGTACCTGCATGGCACCGTCGGCCACGTCGAAGTAACCGCCGGACCAGTGCGGGATGGACCAGGTCTTGCGGGCGTGGTCGGGGGACCAGTCGCTCATCGGCGTGGGGCTCGGGCTGTCATGAAGGACGCGCATTCTAACGCCCCGGTTAAGAATGCTCGTTCAAAATGGGTGACAATGCGCGCCCTCCGCCGCCCGGGGCTTCCGGGCGGTTTTCCGGCATTCCGGGCCGCACCGCCCCCATCGCGACCGCCCGCACCATCACGAGGACCGTCATGAGCACCCAGGACAACTGGTACATCGAGCATTTCCAGCCGACCGGCTCGGCCATCGGCTACCGCATCGAAGCCAAGCTGGACGAGGTGCAGTCGCCGTTCCAGAAGATCGAGATCTACAAGACCACCGACTGGGGCAACCTGATGCTGATCGACGGCGCGGTGATGCTCACCAGCCGCGACAACTTCCTGTACCACGAGATGATCAGCCACCCGGTGCTGTTCACCCACGCCGCCCCTAAGCGCGTGGTGATCATCGGCGGCGGCGACTGCGGCACGCTGCGCGAAGTGCTCAAGCATCCGGGCGTGGAGAGCGCGACCCAGTGCGACATCGACGAGCAGGTCACGCGCATGGCCGAGAAGTACTTCCCGGAGCTGTGCGACTCCAACGGCGACGCGCGCGCCGAGCTGCTGTTCGACGACGGCGTGGCCTACATGGCCAACTGCCCGGCCGGCAGTGTCGACGTGGTGATCGTCTCGCCCGGTGCCAGCGCG
>JAGHZW010000134.1 GCA_017745195.1 Pseudoxanthomonas sp.
CGGGGCCTGGAAGGCGAGGTGTGGATGCTCGACAAGACCGGCACGATCACCCATGGCGACCGCCAGGCCACCGCGTTCCATCCGCTGGCCGGCGTGGACATGGACCTGCTGCGCGAGGCCGCGCTGCTGGCTTCGCTCGCCGACCCGACCCCGGAAGGCAAGTCGATCGTAAAACTCGCGCGCCAGCCCGGCGCATCCATCGACGAACCCGCCAATGCCCGCTTCATCGCCTTCAGCGCGCAGACCCGCATGTCGGGCGTGGACCTGGGCAACGACGGCGACGACGCGGCGCGCATCATCCGCAAGGGCGCGATGGACGCGATCGTGCGCCACGTGGGCGCGCTGGGTGGCGGCGAGCTGTCGCCGGAACTCGGCGCGCGCGTCGAGCAGGTCGCGCGCAACGGCGCCACGCCGCTGGTGGTGGCCGACGGCCGCCACATCCTCGGCGTCATCGAGCTGTCCGACGTGGTCAAGCACGGGATCAAGGAGAAGTTCGCCCAGCTGCGCGCGATGGGCATCAGGACGGTGATGATCACCGGCGACAATCCGCTGACCGCGGCCACCTGCTGGCGATGCTGCGTTCGCT
>JAGHZW010000135.1 GCA_017745195.1 Pseudoxanthomonas sp.
GTGTCGATCCGCCCGGACACCTTGCAGTAGGCCGGCAAGCCCACCGACAGCGGCGGCAGGTACGGCTGCGCGCGCACCGTGCCCGGCGCCGCGGCCGGCACCTGTTCGGCGGCGGTCACCTCCAGTCGCAGCCGCGCATCGCGGAAGCCGACCAGCGCGGCGCAGTCATCGCCTGCCTTGCGCGCCGCCAGTCTCTCGCCCGCCACGCCGCCCACCAGCAACAGGCCCAGCAGGGCCACACCCGTCACTCGCATCTATCCGCCTCCCCAGGCATCGGCGCCGCCACGGAACAGGCGTGCGGCATCGCGATCATCTTAGCCGGCGGATTGGCGCACGGTCCCGCGCTTGCGGCTGCTCCAGGTCAATCGCGTGGAGGAACTTCCTGCTGCGCGCTCTCCGTATACGCGCAGGCCAGCCACCTGCCGCCCTTCCGCACCCAGGTGGTCGTGTCGAACACGACCATGTCGTGGCTGGTTCCCTCCATGGTGAAGGACTGCCGGGCGCCGTAGGTCGCGACGGCCACGTCCGGGAGCGGGAAGATCACCTGCTCGTCGAAGAACTCGAACGCGGTGATCCGCGCCGTGC
>JAGHZW010000136.1 GCA_017745195.1 Pseudoxanthomonas sp.
GTGTCGACAGCATTCATGGCGTTGCCATCCTCGGCTGCAGAAGGTGGGCGACGAAAGCGCGCCCGGCGCGATCGTTCCGCCGATGCGGTCCGTCCCGCGCGACCGGGCAGGGCAGGTCTCCCGGAGAGGCTAGCTTGGTTGCCTACCTGGCCGGTTCAATTGGCCCTTGGCCCCATGAAACGGCAACGACGCGCTCCATTTCGCTCCTCGCCGGCTTCTTGCGCAGTCTCGATGCTGGCGACCCATTCGCTGCCGCCATGCTGCGCGGTGCCCGTACGCGCGACGTGCGCCGGACGCATCCCGCCAGCAGCGTCCGCCTTCTGGACGCGCGAAGCGTCCTGCGCAAGGGCGCTACAGGGATGACGGGCTGACGATGGCGTGTTTCACGTCGCCGCCGACGGCTGCGCATTTGTCGAGGCCGGCTGGGGGCATCGCAATCGTTGGAATCCCGCAGTGTCCGGGTCATCCCGGAAGCGGGCGGCGGCGCGCCGGACCGATCGCCTGCGCAGCCGCTGTCGTCAATCGGCCGATGCGCTCAGGCCGATGCAGGATGCGCTGGCGCAGTACCCGGTGCTGTTCGATG
>JAGHZW010000137.1 GCA_017745195.1 Pseudoxanthomonas sp.
GCGGACGGGCCAGGTGTGCGGGCCGGCGCGACCGGCGACGAGCTGCCGCGCTGGCCGAGATCGGCGGCTGCTGGCTGGTGTGGTCGTGGCTGCGCAACGGCGGCAGTGCCTGGTTGCTGCTGCCGGCCGCCGCCAGCCTGGCGCTGTTCGCCTGGCTGCTGACCCTACATCCGACCGCCACCGGCCGGGTCTATGCGGCCTACGGCGGTGTCTACGTCAGCCTGGCGATCTTCTGGCTGTGGTGGGTCGATGGCGTGCGGCCCACGCGCTGGGACCTGCTCGGCGCGGCGTTGTGCCTGGCCGGCATGGCGGTGATCATGTTCGCGCCGCGCAACGCCTGAGCGCGCGGCTGTCCCCAGGAGGGAATGCGATGGCCCGTTTCGCCAGCTTCCGCGAGTTCTATCCGTTCTACCTGGCCGAGCACGGCAACCGCACCTCGCGCCGGCTGCATTTCATCGGCAGCTGCGGGGTGCTGGTGCTGCTGGCGGTGGCCGCGGTCGAACGCAATGCATGGTGGCTGCTGGGAGCGCTGCAGGCCACCGCCGGCGAGCGCCGCTACGACAGCGCGGTGCTGCGCACGC
>JAGHZW010000138.1 GCA_017745195.1 Pseudoxanthomonas sp.
GAATCGCGTTGCCGACCCACCAGGCGAGACCCCACAGGTAGAAGACCAGCGCGCGACCTTGGGACTGAACACGATCGTCGCCCAGCCCTTGGGCTCGCCGGAGAAGATGCCGTAGCTGGAGGCCAGGTGCTGGTCGAGCACGCTCTCCTCCAGGTCCTGCGCGGGTTCGTCGAGCAGCCGCGCCTGAGTCACCCGGTCGACGGCGAAGCTGCGCAGCGCCTCGCGCTCGTGGTCCCAGGCATCGAGGTACCAGTTGTCGCGGTAATGGGTGATGCGCTGCGGCGAGACCTTGCGGCGGGTGGTCTCGTCGGTGGAGCGGGCGCGGTATTCGAATGCGATCCGGCGCCGCTCCAGCACCGCCGACGCCACGGTGCGGAAGCTGGCCTCGTCCAGGCGCCGGCCGCGATGCGGGATGACCCGCACGCGCTCCACCGGCCACTGGCTGGCCCCGGCCTGGGCCGCGAGCAGGCCTTCGATGCGCTGCTGCAGCGGCGCCAGCACGGTGGACAGCATGCCGCCGCCGGTGCGGCGCAGCAGCTGCTGCGAGGCCAGCACGCGCGTTGCCGTCGCCGGGACGACCG
>JAGHZW010000139.1 GCA_017745195.1 Pseudoxanthomonas sp.
TCTGGTGGGCGGTCGGCGGCCTGGCCCTGGTCACCGCCGTGGCCCTGGTACTGGGCCGTTGGCGCCGCTGGTACTGATCCGGGGAACGACTGCGCCACTGCCCACCGGCTGCCGCGCGGAGGACGAGGGCCGGCACGGCACCACGGCCGCCAGAGGACGCGTGCAGCGCGCAGCTTCGCCGGCTGAAGAACCGCTCCACCCGGCCGATAGGGTGATGCCGGCCCGCCTCGGGCGAGGCCGGGCCGCCCTTGCCAATGGCAGTCGGCGTTCGACGCCGTGCGGCATTGCACTTGCCACCGCCGGTGCTAACCTCGGGGCGTGCCGCGGGGACGGCCATCCAGCAGCAGCGCCTCGGGGGGAGGGGCATGCGGAAACAGGCAGCACTTCTCTGCGTACTGGCCCTGCTCGGCGCCACGGCTGCGGCGGCCGAACTCGAAGTACGCGTCATCGACGCCAAGGGTGCACCCGTCGCCGACGCGGTGGTGACCATGGTCGCCACCGGTGCCGGCGAACAGCGCGGACTACCGGCGCACGAACACGCCACGCCGAAGGTGATCGACCAGAAGGCGCTGGCCTTCG
>JAGHZW010000140.1 GCA_017745195.1 Pseudoxanthomonas sp.
TCGAGGTCTTCAGGACGCATCGTCGCCGCCCCCGTCCACGTCCGCACCCGCGACGGCATCCGCCTGGTCTACGGCGGCGGCAACGTCGGCCTGATGGGCATCGTCGCCAACGCCGTGCTCGAAGGCGGCGGCGAGGTCACCGGCGTGATCCCGCAGCAGCTGGCCGACTGGGAGGTCGCGCACCGCGGCCTGACCGAACTGCAGGTCGTCGGCTCCATGCACGAGCGCAAGATGCGCATGTTCGACCTGTCCGACGGCTTCATCGCCCTGCCCGGCGGCTTCGGCACCCTGGACGAGATGTTCGAGATGCTGACCTGGCGCCAGCTCGGCATCGGCGACAAGCCCTGCGCCTTCCTCGACGTCGACGACTTCTACGCGCCCCTGATCGGCATGATCGACCGCATGGTCGAGGAGCGCTTCCTGCACCCGGACCAGCGCGAGGACCTGTGGCATGGCAGCGACATCGACGCGATGCTGGAATGGATGAAGGCCTACGAGCCGGCGCAGGCGAGCAAGTGGATGGACGAGAAGCGGCGGAAGTCGCTGCGGTAGGGGCGACGTCGGGGGGACCCCTGGCC
>JAGHZW010000141.1 GCA_017745195.1 Pseudoxanthomonas sp.
TCTTCGACGAGGCCGCATTCGGCGCACTGGAAAGCGTAGATCGGCATGGCGTGACGGATCGAGGGAGACAGTGGGTCCCGCAACCGGGACCCGGGGAATTTTAGGGCATCGGCCGGGCTTTCAAGCCCGGGCGGATGCCGGGGCACCACCGGACCGGCATCCGGACCCGCGCGGCGGCGGCAGGCTCAGGCGCCTTCCAGCAGTTCCAGCCAGGCCTGTTCGGCCTGTTCCAGCCGGCGCGCCGCGTCCTCGCGATCACGGCCGAGTCCGGCCACGCGCCCGGCATCGGCCACGTGCTTCGGATCGGCCAGTTGCCGGTCGAGTTCGGCGACCTCGGCCTCCAGCTCGCCGACGCGCTTTTCCGCCGCGGCCAGCTTGACCGGGTTGACCGGCTTCTTCGCCACCGTGGCCTTGGCCGGTGCGGCCGCCGGAGCGGCCACCGGCGTCGGCGCGGTTTCGGCCATGCGCTGCTTGGTGCCCTGCGCGTTCGGCCGGGTCCGCAGCCACGCCGCGTATTCGTCGAGGTCGCCGGAGAACGGCTCGACCACGC
>JAGHZW010000142.1 GCA_017745195.1 Pseudoxanthomonas sp.
GATGACGGGCCGGACCGTGTACCCTGCCCGCGGTTCGCCCCGTTCCACTCCGCCGCATCCGTCGCAGCAACCGCCGAGGCATACATCTATGTCCAGCAACAGCTTCGCCGTTACTCCCGCGCGTCCCGCAATGAAAGCCGTCATCGGCGCCGGCCTGCTCGCCGGCTTCCTCGACATGGTCTGGGTCTGCACGCTGTGGAGTTCGCTGGGCGTGACGCCCAAGCGGATCTTCCAGGCCGTGGCCTCCGGCTGGGTCGGCAACGACGCCGCCGTGGCCGGCGGCTGGAACACGGCCCTGCTCGGCGCCGCCTCGCACTTCGGCATCACCATCGCGATGGCCTTCGCCTATTACCTTGCGGCCCGGCGCTGGCCAGCACTCGTGCGCAGGCCGGTGCTGTACGGCGCGTTGTACGGCATCGTGCTGTGGGCGGTGATGATCCATGTCGTGATTCCGTTGTCGGCCGCGCCGCCCGACCAGTCCGCGCCGTGGGCGTGGGTGCCGTGGGTGAACATCGCCGCACACATGTTCCTGGTCGGCGTGCCGTGCGCGCTCGGCGCCAGGTGGGCGTTGCGGG
>JAGHZW010000143.1 GCA_017745195.1 Pseudoxanthomonas sp.
CGTGCGCTATACCCAGGACAAGAAGGACTTTTCGGCCAGCGTGCTGGAAGCGGCGGGCGGCGCTCGCGGGTGACGGTTTCCAGGCTGGTGACCTCCAGCCCGGCCTTCTCGGCGAAACGGCGCAGTTCCTTGGCCGGAAAGCCGAGGTTGACGTGGCCGTAGGTGTCGACCACCGCCTTGTGTTCATGCCGGGCCAGGCTGCTCAGCAACAGGCGACCGCCCTTGCGCAGCACGCGCGCGGCCTCGGCCACCGCCTGTGCGGGCTTGGCCGAGTAGGTCAGTGCATGCATCAGCACGACCAGGTCGAAGCTGCCGTCCTTGAACGGCAGCGCGTGCATGTCGGCCTCGCGCACTTCGACGTTCTCCAGCCGGCGCAGGCGCTCGCTGGCCGCGGCGACCACGCGCGCGCTGGTGTCGATGCAGACGTAGCGGTGCGAGTGCGGGGCGAGAAGCTCGGCCAGCACGCCGTCTCCGGAGGCGATGTCGAGCACGTCGCCGGTCTCGACCAGCTGCGTCATTCCGCGCGCAGCGGCGGCTCGGTCGGGCCGAGCGTGGTCACCGCCAGTTCGACTTC
>JAGHZW010000144.1:0-31724 GCA_017745195.1 Pseudoxanthomonas sp.
CTCGTTGCCCGGCGACGATGCGTCGCTGTGCCCGGCCCGCGATGGTGGCGTATGGCTGGTGCAACCCGGCCAGACCCTGCTGCTCCACGGACAACAGGCCACCGTTGCACCCGGGTACCCGGGTGGTGAGGCGAAGATCGCCTGTGCCGAAGATCGATCCGGGCGCCTCTGGCTGGGTCTGGCCAGCGGCAAGCTCATGTGGCGCGACGCGGCCGGCTGGCATACGGCCAACGGCGAGCTGGCCGGGCTCGACCTGTGGGATCTTGCGGCGACGCCGGCGGGCGACCTCGCCCTGATCGTGCCGCCGGATATCGCCGTGCTGCATGCCGATCGCCTCGAAACGATCCGGCTGGGTCCTGCCGGCATCGGCACGCCATGGGCCATCCTGCCCGGCAACCTCCCAGGCTCCCGCGACCTGTTCGTGAGCGGCAGCGCCGGGCTGGCACGGTTGCGGGGCGACCAGATGCGCCAGCTCGACGGGAAACGCTTTCCCTGGATCACCTGGATCAGGACGCTGCAGCAGACGGTGGACGGCGAAACCTGGCTGATCAGCCGGACCGGCGCGTACAAGGTCGCCACCATCGACTTCGACCGCGCGTTCGATGACCCGGACGCGGAGCTTCCCTATACGAAACTCGATGCCCTCGATGGCCTGGCCAGCACGGTGCAGCACGGCGGATTCCCGGGCGCGCAAAGTGTCCTGACCGGCGACGGCAAGATCTGGTTCCTGAACCGGCAAGGCGCGGCATTCCTCGACCCGAAGAACCTGCCCTCCAACAAGCTCGCACCGCCCGTCACCATTCGTGCGCTCACCAGCGGCAAACGTACCTGGCGCGACCCGGTGAAGCTGGCGCTCGAGGCGGGAACCCGCACCATCGCCATCACCTATGCCGGGTTGAGTTTCACCGTGCCGCAGCGGGTGCGCTTCATGTACAGGCTCAATGGCGTCGACGAACACTGGGTCGATGCCGGCGCGCGGCGCACGGTGTCGTATACCAATCTCGGCCCGGGCAACTACCGTTTTCAGGTGATGGCCAGCAACAACGACGGCGTCTGGAACAACGAGGGCGCGGCGCTGGACTTTGAGATCCGCCCTACGTTCTTCGAAAGCTGGGCGTTCAAGCTCTTGTGTGCCGCGGCACTGTCCGCGCTGCTGTGGCTGGCCTATTCGATGCGGCTGCGCGCCGTGGCCCGGAGCGTCAGGTTGAGGATGGCCGAGCGCATCGAGGAGCGCGAACGGATCGCACGCGAACTGCACGACACCCTGCTCCAGGCGATCCAGGCACTGACCCTTCGCTTCCAGCTGGCGGTGGACGACCTGCCGGCCGGGATGCCA
This sequence comes from Pseudoxanthomonas sp., assembly GCA_017745195.1. GTDB lineage: Bacteria > Pseudomonadota > Gammaproteobacteria > Xanthomonadales > Xanthomonadaceae > Pseudoxanthomonas. Next base: position 1,337 of record JAGHZW010000144.1, read on the forward strand.
GGCCGGGCATCGCTCGTGGCGGCGATCGACATGGCCGACCAGGTGATCGCCGAGGGTCGCGATCGGGTCCGGGAACTGCGGACGCAACAGGAGGGCGACGTCGAACAGGTCATCTGCGACCTGATCGCGCAGGCGGGCTTCGATCCCGCCATCGACTTCACCATCACCGCCAGCGGCTCGCCGCGCGGGCTCGACCCGCTCGCGCTGGAAGAGGTGACCGGCATCGCCCGTGAAGCGCTATACAATGTCCAGCGGCACGCGGCAGCGACGCGCGTCACCGTCGAGATCCGGTTCGGCTCGAGCTTCGGGCTGCGGCTGGCCGACGATGGGGTGGGCATCGAGGCACCGGTCGCTGCACGTGGCGGCAAGGAAGGACATTTCGGACTTGTTGGCATGTCCGAACGCGCGCGCAAGCTTCGCGGACGCCTGGCCGTACGCGCCCGGCCCGAAGGAGGAACGGAGGTCGTACTGACAGTGCCGGGATCCATCGCCTACCAGCGCGAAGCGCGACGCTCCCCTGGACGCTCCTGACCCGAGGCCCCCCTGATGTCGCCTGCAGACATGGATTCGCCGGCCATTCGCGTCCTCGTCGTCGACGACCATGCGATCGTGCGGGACGGCATAAGCGCTCTGCTCAACCGTCAGGCCGACATGCAGGTGGTGGGCGAGGCCACCAACGGAGCCGAGGCGATCGCGATGTTCCGGCAACTGTGTCCCGACGTGACCCTGATGGATGTGCAGATGCCGGGCGTCGGCGGCGTTGAGGCCATTGCGGAGATACGCCGGATCGCCGCCCATGCGCGGATCCTCGTACTCACCACGTACCCCGGTGACGCCAACGCCGTCCGCGCGCTGCGGGCCGGCGCCGCGGGCTATCTGCTGAAGAACGGAATCCGGTCCGAACTGGTCGATGCCGTCCGTTCGGTGCACGTGGGCCGCCGGGCTTTCTCCGCGGACATCGCGCACGCGCTGGCGACCCATGCGCTCGACGAGGCGCTGACCCAGCGGGAGATCGAGATTCTCCGGCTGGTGGCCGATGGACGCGCGAACAAGCAGATCGCCGATCACCTGGACCTGTCGGTCGAAACCATCAAGGCGCAGCTGAAGACGATTTTCAGCAAGCTCGGCGTCCACGACCGCACGCATGCGGTGACACTGGCGGCTCGTCGAGGCTACATCGATCCGTTCGCGTGACGCCGGGACCGTCGCGTTCTGTGCGCAAGCTGGCCTTGGCTCGCTGGAGGAGGGTGGGAATGGCGCTTGAAGCATCTGCCGCGACGCTGTGTGCCTTCGTCATCGCGATGGTGCAGGCGGCGCAGGTGGTCGCCGCCCCCTGTCAGGCGCAGGGCAGCGTGACCGGCGAATTCGCTCCGCACGGCATCGACATCTCGACGATCAGCCGCACGCTCCGACCCGGCGATGACTTCTTCGCCTACGTCAACCAGGGCTGGATCGAGCGGACGCCCATTCCCGCCGGTTACTGGGACTACGGCCAGACCAATGTGCTGATGGCCACCGTCGATGCCCGGATCAGAGGCCTGGTCACGGCGGGAGAGGCCGGCACGCCCGGCAGTCCCGCGCGGCAGGTGCACGATGCCTATGCCGCTTTCAGCGACACCGGCGCCATCGACCGGCGCGGGCTCGAACCGTTCCGGGCCGGACTCGACGCCATCGCGCGCGCGCAGACGGCCGAAGCGCTGGCACGGGCGATGGCCGATGTGTCGTCGAGCACCCTGTTCGCCATCAACGTCTTTCCGGCCGAGGGGCGCTGGCGGGTCCATCTCGACCAGCAGAACCAGGCCCAGCCGATGCTGGGGCTTCCCAACGCCGAGGCCTATATCGATGCGGCCTTCGCCGCCAATCGCGCCGCATATGAAACCCACATCGCGACCCTGCTGGCCGCGGCGGGCATGACGGATGCGAAGGAGCGGGCGGCGCGCGTCGTGGCGCTGGAGGGGAAGATCGCCGCCAACCAGTGGCCGTTCGAACGCCTGCGTGACCGCAAGGCCAACTACCACCCCATGACCGTCGCCGAACTGGTCCGCTATGCGCCGGGCTTCCCGTGGCGGGCATATCTGGAGGCGCGCGGCGTCGGCGAAGTCACCGATATCGTCCTGGGCACCGATACGGCGGTGCGGGCCCAGGCCGAGCTGTTCGCCGCGACGCCCGTGGATGACTGGCGGTCCTACCTGGCCTTCCACTGGCTGCAGAACCAGGCTGATCTGCTGCCGCGGGCGCTGCGCGACAGCAGCTGGGCCTTCTACGGCCAGACCCTGTCGAACGCCAGCGCGCCGATGCCGCGCGAGGAGGTCGCGCTGCGCCTGGTCAATGCCGCCATGGGGCACCAGGTCGGACGGCTCTACGCCGAGCGCCATGTCACGCCGGAAACGCGCGCCGCCGCGGTCGAGATGGTCGGCTACCTGCGCAAGGCCTTCGATGAGCGGCTGAGCAAGGCCGAATGGATGGACGAGGCGACGCGTGCGGAGGCGCGCGCCAAACTGGCCGACATGGCGCTCAAGGTCGGTTATCCGAAGGTGTGGCGCGACTATTCGGGCGTCGACATCCGCCCCGATGACGCCGCCGGCAACCTGCGTCGCTTGCGCCAGTCGGACTGGGAGGTCCAGCGCCAGCGGCTGGAACCCGGTGCCGCCGGAGAGCTGTGGTACCAGACGCCGCAGACGGTCGACGCCAGCTACAGCGTGCTGATGAACGCCATCGAGTTGCCGGCCGGTTACCTGCAGCCGCCTTATTTCGATGCCGCTGCCGATCCTGCAGTCAATTTCGGCGCCATCGGCGCGATCATCGGCCACGAGATGGGCCATGGCTTCGACGACCAGGGCATCATCTACGACAGCCGCGGGCGACTGCGCGGCTGGTGGTCGGACGCGGCACTCGCGGCCTTCCACGACCGCGCCCAGGGTCTGGTCGCCCAGTACGACGCGTTCAGTCCCTATGACGGCGTCCACGTCAACGGACGCCAGACGATCGGCGAGAACATCGCCGACCTGTCGGGTGTGTCGCTGGGCTATCGCGCCTGGCAGATGTACATGGCCGATCATCCCTGCGAACGCGTGGCCGGTGACGCGCTCAGCGGCGACCAGCGCTTCTTTCTCGCCTGGGCGCAGGCGTGGCGTTATGCGGCACCGGAAAGCGCGATCCGCCACGTGATCAAGTACAGCTACCACGCGCCGACGCCTTATCGGGTCAACGGCGTCGTGCGCAATCTCGACGCCTGGTACAAGGCGTTCGACGTGCAGCCCGGTGATGCGCTCTATCTGCCCCCGGACAGGCGCGTACGGCTCTGGTAGGCGGTCCCGAGAAAGGTCGCGGCTGCCTTTTGAACGCAGCCCCGCCGCTCGGCGGCCATCGTTGAATGCGGATGCCTGCTCCTGGCCGATGGCGGCCCTCGACGGAACGGAAGCCTGCAGTGCTAATGTCCGTCCAGGCCATGGACGCGATCCGTGGCCGAAGCCGGGGTCATCCTCGCGCCCTTGGCTTGATCCGGACGTCCCGCGGCAGAGACGCAAGGAGCTCACGATGGACATCAGGTTCATTTCCGGATTCTCCGTGATCACCCGGCAACCCGATGCAAGTGCATCGCTGTATCTGGGCATGCTCGGCCTGCCCCTGGAGCGCTACGAGAACACCGGCTATCACTTCATGGATCACTTCCCCGGCGCCAAGCACTTCGGCGTGTGGCCGCTGGCGATGGCCGCCCGGTCGTGCTTCGACGAGGATGAATGGCCCGCGTCGATTCCCGAGCCCACCGCAAGCATCGACTTCGAGCTGGCCGACCCCGCGGCCGTGGCGTCGGCCGTGCAGGAGATGCAGGCCAAGGGACAGGACTTCATCCATGGCGTCAGGACCGAGCCGTGGGGCCAGACGGTGGCCCGGTTCATCAGCCCCGAAGGCGTGCTGGTCACGCTCAGCCATGCGCCCTGGTTCCATGAGCAGGCGAGCTGATTGCTTCCGGCCTGGGCGGGTGCGCGCGTCACCCGGGCCGGGTCGCGACTTGATGCGGATGCCACCGGGGCATGGGGCAGATGACGTGGCCCAGCGGCGAGCCGGGGCGCATCGAAGATGGCGGAACTGCACGCCGCAGCTCCATAGCCTCCGAGGTCACGATCCAAGCCGCGCTCCCGCAGCGGGACAGGGGAGCAACGCCACGTGGCCGCTATTCCAGGGGCGGGTTGAGCGCGTACCGGCAGGGCCAATGCCGCGGCGACGACGACGATCATGATGGCCGTCGCCAGACACGAGCGTGAATGTTTCACGCAGTCTTACGATCGGCGCAGCACAGAATCAAATGCGCGAATCGCTGCGATCCCGACAGGACGTCCACTCATAGCGAATCACCGTTGCAGCGGGAGGTGGCGGTGCAGGGCGGTGGCGTGGGTATCGGGCCGGGGTGGGGCGGCAGGCGGTTTTGCCATCGGCGGGATGGGACGGGAACGTCCCACCTGCTGCAGGAGCAGGGACTGAGTCGACGAATGCAGCGACCAGGCGCACGACGATCGAGTGGCCGTCTTCATCATCGACCCCACGCAGGGGAGGGTGGTTGCTGGCGACGGCCGGGGCATCGTTCCAGGCGCAACAGGCAGTAAAACCCGGGCGCTGAGCGCCTGACTGGTCCTGGCGCCCATACGCCAGGGCCATAACGAGAGGGGGCTCACATGGCGGCTACCGACGGCAAGATGTCCCGGGTCCAGCTGACCGCAATGGTGGTCGGCGGCATGGTGGGTGCAGGCATTTTCTCCTTGCCCCGGACCTTCGCCGGCGCCACCGGTCCGCTGGGCGCGGTTATCGCATGGCTGATCGCCGGCACCGGCATGTACATGCTGGCCCGCGTGTTCCAGTTCCTGGCCGAGCGCAAGCCGGACCTGGATGCAGGCGTGTTCGCCTATGCCAAGGAAGGCTACGGGGACTATCCCGGCTTCCTGTCCGCGTTCGGCTACTGGATCGGCAGCTGCATCGGCAACGTGTCGTACTGGGTGCTGATCAAGTCCACGCTCGGCGCGTTCTTCCCCGTGTTCGGCGAGGGCAACACCGTGGTGGCTATCCTGGTCGCCTCCGCCGGCATCTGGCTGTTCCACTTCATGATCCTGCGCGGCATCCAGCAGGCCGCGGCGATCAACGTGGTCGTCACGATAGCCAAGATCGTGCCGATCCTGGTCTTCATCGCGATCCTGTTCTTCGTCTTCAAGCTGGACATGTTCAGGTTCAACTTCTACGGCGCCGGCCTGGAAGGCGGGATCTTCGAACAGGTCAAGGCGACCATGCTGGTGACGGTCTTCGTGTTCCTGGGCATCGAGGGCGCCAGCGTCTATTCGCGCTACGCCCGCGAGCGCCAGGACGTGGGCTTTGCCACGATCACCGGCTTCCTGTCGGTCACCACGCTGATGGTGCTGGTGACGCTGCTGCCGTACGCGGTTCTGGAGCGCGAAACGGTGGCCGGCATCCGCCAGCCGTCGATGGCCGGCGTGCTGGAAGCCGTGGTCGGTCCGTGGGGCGCGGTGTTCATCAGCATCGGCTTGCTGGTCTCCGTCCTCGGCGCCTACCTGGCCTGGTCGCTGATCTGCGCCGAAGTGCTCTCGGCCGCCGCGCGCACCCGCGACATGCCGGCCATCTTCGCCAGGGAGAACAAGGCCAAGGTGCCGGCCGCGGCGCTATGGGCGTCCAACATCGTGGTCCAGGCGATCGTGATCACGACCTACTGGTCGCGCGATGCGTTCTCGCTGATGCTCAATCTCACCAGCGCCATGTCGCTGATTCCGTTCCTGCTGGTGGCCAGCTACGCGCTCAGGCTGACCCGCCGCGGTGAGACATACGCCGACCTGCGGCCGGGAGACCGGACCCGCGACCTGTGGATCGCCGTGCTGGCCACGATCTACACCGCCTTCCTGCTGTACGCCGGCGGGGTGAAGTTCATCGTGCTGTCCGCCATCCTCTATGCGCCGGGGAGCCTGCTGTACGTGTGGGCCCGGAAGGAGCAGGGCAAGCCGCTGTTTTCCGGCATCAGCGAGAAAGTGATCCTGGCCGCCGCGGTGTTCTTCGCGCTGCTGGGCATCTATTGGATCACCACCGGGTACATCGTCCTCTAGTCCGCTTCGGTTCCCACCGCGCAGCTGGAGGATCCGGCTCGCGGCTCTCTCTCCAAAGGAGTCAGCCATGGCCAGTCAATCGGTGTACGGAGTCCACTCGGAAGTCGGCGTGCTGCGCAAGGTCCTGGTGTGCTCGCCGGGCAACGCGCACATGCGACTGACGCCGCGCAACAAGGATGACCTGCTGTTCGACGATGTGATGTGGGTGGACAACGCCAAGCGCGACCACTTCGACTTCGTCTCCAAGATGCGCGACCGCGGCGTGGAAGTCGTGGAGATGCACCAGATGCTGGCCGACACGGTGGCCATTCCGGAGGCCCGCAAGTGGATCCTCGACCACCAGATCAACGCCAACGAAGTGGGCCTGGATGTCATGGCCGACGTGCGCGCCTACCTGGAGAGCCTGTCGCCGACCGAGCTGGCCGGCGTGTTGATCGGTGGGCTGAGCGTGCTGGAGATCCCGGATGAATTCGCCGGCCCGATCCTGCGCAGCGGGCGCGAGACGCCGGAGATGTTCGGCTACCTGCTCCCGCCACTGCCGAACATGCTCTATACGCGCGATACCACCTGCTGGATCTACGGGGGCGTGACCCTCAACCCGCTGTACTGGCCGGCGCGCCATGAGGAAACGATCCTCACCGCGGCGATCTACCGCTTCCACCCGGACTTCGCCAGCGCCGGATTCCCGGTGTGGTACGGCGACCCGACCGTTGACCACGGCAACGCCACGCTGGAAGGCGGAGACGTGCTGGTGGCGGGCAACGGGGTGGTCCTGGTCGGCATGAGCGAGCGCACTTCCCGCACCGCGATCGGCCAGCTGGCCAAGTCGCTGTTCGACAACAAGGCGGCCGAACGGGTGATCGTGGCCTCCATGCCCAAGCTGCGTTCGGCCATGCACCTGGATACCGTGTTCACCTTTGCCGACCGCGACGTCGCCACCTATTTCCCGGGCATCGTCGACCAGATCACCCCGATCTCGCTGCGCCCCAGTGACAAGGGGCCAGGCTTCGAGGCCACCGTCGAGAAGAAGCACTTCAACGACGTGGTCGCCCAGGCGTTGGGGGTGAAAAAACTGCGCATGGTGCCGGCCGGCGGCGACCATTACGCAGCCGAGCGCTCGCAGTGGGACAGCGGCAACAACCTGGTGGCGCTGTCGCCGGGCGTGGTCATGGCCTATGACCGCAACGTCACCACCAACACGGCGCTGCGCAAGGAGGGCATCGAGGTCATCACCATCGTCGGCGCCGAGCTCGGGCGCGGCCGCGGCGGTGGGCATTGCATGACCTGCCCGCTGATCCGGGACCCCGTCGAGTTCTGAGGATCCAGCCCGCGTGGACGGGGCGGCATCCGCCCCGGACGAAGGAGTGTCCCCCGTGAAGCGCTTGCCGATCTGGCTGTTGTCCCTGTCCTTGGCGATGCCCTTGCCGGTGCTGGCGCAGGATGCCGATGCCGCGCGGAATGCCGATGCCGCGCGGGATGCCGAGATCGCCCGCCTGAACCGGACCGTCGAACTGCTGACCCGCCGCCTGGAAGTGCTGGAGGCCGAGCGCGCGACATGGGCGGCACCGGCATCCGTCGCGCCCGCCGGCACGGCGCCCCCGCGGACCGATGGACAGGTCGTGGAGGCCCAGGATCGCGCCCCGCGACCGACCATGGCCGACCTGCCCGAACCGTCCCCGCTGCCGGCGCACGATACGTTCGATGAGGATCCGGAGACTGCGGCGCGCGTGGACAACGAGCTTCCGCCAGGGGAAGAGGGCTTCGACGGATTCTTTCCCGTCCGCGGGACATCCACCTGGCTGCGCCTGAGCGGCTACGCCAAGCTCGATGCGATGTACGACAGCGACGATGCGGGGGAGAGCGACCAGTTCATCCCCTCGGCCATTCCGGTCGGCGGGCAGTCCGGGCTGGGCAGTTTCAACATGCACGCGCGGCAGACACGGTTCACGATCGAGGCGCGGCGGCATACCGATTACGGACCGCTGCGCTTCATGCTGCAGAACGACTTCTACGGCTCCGGCGGCAGCTACGGCTACAACCTGCGCCATGCGTGGGGGCAGCTGGGCAACACCTATGTCGGCTATGGCTTCTCGGCCTTCATGGACCTGGACGCGGGCCCGGACACGCTCGACTTCGCCGGTCCCGGCGTCGTTCCGTTTGGACGGGTCACCGGCATCCGCCAGTACATCCCGTTCAAGAACGGCAACCAGCTGGTCGTAGCGGCCGAGCATGCCGGGCCGGAGATCACTTCGACGCTCACCGACGCGGCACCGCGCACGACCGCGCCCAACGTGGTGCTCGCCTACCGCCACGAGGGCAGCAGCGGCCACATGCAGGCCAGCGCGCTGGTGCGGCAGCTCGCCTACACGGGCGGCGCGGGGCGCGATGAAACCCTGGCCGGCGGCGTGGCGATCAGCGGTGCCTGGGGCCCCGAAGGCAGCGGCTACCTGACGTGGGGCGCCCAGGGGGGCAGCGGCATGGCCGCCTACATCGGCGACCTGCTGGGCCTGGGCCTGGACGGCGTGGTGACGGGCGACGGCGCGCTGGAGGCCCTGGACGAATGGGGCGGATGGCTGGGCTACGGCCATCCGTGGAACGCGCACTGGCGCTCCACCTTCACCTGGGGCCGGCTGTACCTCGAGCGCAATGCCTGGTTGGCTCCCGAGGCGTTCCGCCGCAGCGATTACGTGGCAGCCAACATGATGTACTCACCGGCACCGAGCTGGAGCTGGGGCCTGGAGCTGCTGTACGGCCGGCTGGAGCAGCAGGGCGGGGCACAGGGCGATGTGGTGCGGTTGCAGACCGCGCTGAAGTACGACTTCATCAAGTAGGCAGGCGATGCGGCCGCAGCCTGCCAGCGGAGGCGTCACATGGGCGAAAGGCAACCCTGGATAACCCGTCTTCTCTCGCGCAGCCTGTTCGATGCGCGGTGGCTGATGGCGCCGTTCTATCTCGGCCTGGTGGCGATGCTGGGCCTGCTGCTGCTCGTGTTCGCGAAGGAACTCTTCCACGGGATCGCCGGCTATGCGGGCCTGAGTTCCAGTGACGCGGTGCTGCTGGCGCTGTCGCTGATCGACCTGTCGCTGATCGCCAACCTGCTGCTGATCGTGATCCTCGCCGGCTACGAGAACTTCGTGGCCCGGGTCGAGTCGGGTTCGGAGCGGCGCCCCAGCTGGATGGGGACGATCGACTTCTCCGGCATGAAGATGAAGCTGATGGGCTCGATCATCGCCATCTCGGCGATCGCGATGCTGCGCATCTTCATGGTGCTGGAGAACGGCGGCACCTTCGACGAGCACACCCTGCGCTGGATGATCGTGATCCACACGGTCCTGATGCTGTCGATCCTGATCCTGGCGGTATCCGAACGGATCTTCAGTCCGCTGCGCCGGCCCCCGGACACAGGAAGCCCCTGATGCGTGCATTCCTCCGTTCCCCGTCCCTTCGCGCGGGCCTGGCCATGGCCGCCGTCCTGGCCGTGGCCGGCTGTGGCAGGTCCGGGGGCGCGGCGGACGCGCCTCCGCAACGGCCACCGACGGAGGTGGTGGTCGAGCAGGTCGCCGCGGGACCGGCGCCCAACCTGATCGTGCTGTCCGGACGGGTCGAGGCCGGCCGGTCCGTGCAGGTGCGTGCCCGCGCCGACGGCATCATCGAGCGGCAGCTGTTCGTGGAGGGGACGACGGTCGCACAGGGCGCGCCGCTGTTCGAGATCGACCGGCGCGACCTGGCCACGCGCCAGCGCCAGGCGCAGGCCGCGGTGGCCTCGACCACGGCGGCGCGCAGCAACGCCCGTTCGGTGTTCAACCGGATCTCGGCGCTGCTGCCGCGCAACGCGGTGAGCCGGCAGGAGTACGAGAACGCGCAGTCCGCCCTGCAGCAGGCCGAGGCCGCGGCGCTGGAGGCCGGCGCCGCGCTGGATCGCGCCAACCTGCAGCTGGACCATGCCACGGTGCGCGCCCCGGTCGCCGGCCGCATCGGTCGTGCCCAGGTCAGCGAGGGCGCGCTGGTCAGCGCCGCCTCGGCGACCCTGCTGGCGCAGATCGACCAGCTCGATCCGGTCAACGTGGTGTTCAACCCGTCCAGTTCGATGATCGCCGACGTCCGCCACCAGATCGACACCGGGCAGGTGAAGGTGCCGGACCGCCACCACGTGCCGGTGACCATCCTGCAGGACGACGGCACGCCCACCGCGCTTGCCGGCACGGTCGACTTCGCCGACGCGGTGGTCGATCCGGCCACCGGCAGCCAGGTCCTGCGCGCGCGCTTCGACAACCCGGAGCAGCGCCTGCTGCCCGGCGAGTTCGTGCGCGCCAGCATCGAGGCCGGAACCAAGCTCAGCGGGGTCACCATTCCCGGGCGCGCGGTGTCCATCGGCGCCGATTCGGCCAGCGTGCTGGTGGTGGGCGCGGACAACGCCGTCCGCCAGCAGCCGGTAGTGCTGGGTGGCCAGTCCGGCGGGCGCTGGCTGGTCCAGGACGGGATCAAGCCCGGTGAGCGGGTGATCGTGGACGGCTGGCACAAGGTGCGGGTGGGTGAGGTCGTCAATCCGGTCGCGAGCGAGCCGGGTACCGACGAATGAGCCGGTTCTTCGTCTACAGGCCGGTGATGGCCTGGGTGATCGCGCTGTTCTTCGTGCTGTTCGGCGTGCTGGCGCTGCGCGCATTGCCGGTCGAGCAGCTGCCCGACATCGCCCCGCCGTCGGTGACGGTCAACGCCACCTTCGTCGGCGCCGATGCGCAGACCGTCGACAGCGCGGTGACCGCGATCATCGAGCGCGAGCTCAACGGCGTGGAGAACTTCCGGCAGATGTCGTCGAGCAGCCGCGCCAACGGCACCGCGCAGATCCAGGTGCTGTTCCAGGCGGGCACCGACCTGGACAAGGCCCGTTCGGACATCCAGGACCGCGTCTCGCGCGTCGAGCGCCGCCTGCCGGAGGAAGTGCGCCAGGCCGGGATCCGGGTGACCCAGGCGCAGCAGGGTTTCCTGATGATGATCGCCCTGCAGTCGAAGGGGAACGTGCGCAGTCCGCTGGAGCTGGGCGAATTCGCCACCCAGAACGTCGGCGAGGAGCTGCGCCGGATCAACGGTGTCGGCGACGTGATGCTGTTCGGCTCCGGCTTCGCCATGCGCATCTGGCTGGACCGGGAGAAGCTGGCCAGCTTCGGCTTGTCGCCGGCCGAGGTGATGGCGGCGGTGCGCGAGCAGAACGCGCAGACCGGCGCCGGCAGCCTCGGCGCCCAGCCCGCACCGGCGGACGCGGAGTTCACCGCGCAGATCGTCAACCGCGGACGCCTGGACAGCGCCGAGGAGTTCCGCCAGATCATCCTGCGTTCCACCACCGATGGCGCGCTGGTGCGGCTGGGCGACGTGGCGCGCGTGGAGCTGGCCAACGACACCTACGCCTTCTCGATGCGCCTCAACGGCCAGCCGGCCGCCGGCCTGGCCGTGTCGATGACCACCGGCGCCAATGCGCTGGGCACGGCCAACCTGGTCAGGGCGCGGCTGGACGAGCTCTCGCGCGGCTTCCCGCCCGACATCCTCTGGACCATCCCGTTCGACACCAGTCCGTTCGTGCGCGAGTCGGTGCGCAGCGTGGCGATGACCATGGTCCAGGCGATGGTGCTGGTCTCGCTGGTGGTGCTGCTGTTCCTGCAGAGCTGGAGGACGATGTTCCTGCCCACCCTGGTCGTGCCGGTCTCGCTGATCGCCACCTGCATCGGCCTGCTGGCGTTCGGCATGAGCATCAACATGCTCTCGCTGTTCGCGATGGTGGTGGCCATCGGCATCCTCAACGACGACGCGATCGTGATCGTGGAGAACGTCGAGCGGATCATGCAGGAGGAAGGCCTGGAGCCGAAGCCGGCCACGGTCAAGGCGATGCAGCAGCTGACCGGCGCGATCATCGCCACCACGCTGGTGCTGCTGGCGGTGTTCATCCCGATGGGATTCTTCCCCGGCTCGGCCGGCGGCATCTACCGCCAGTTCGCGGTGACCCTGAGCGTGTCGCTGATCCTGTCGACGGTGCTGTCGCTGACCCTGGCGCCGGCGATCTGCGGTTCGCTGCTGCGGCCGCACGATGCGGAAAGCCCGGACGGTGGACCCGGCAGCCGCCTGTTCGCCCGGTTCAACCGGATGATGGCCGCGTTCGGCGAACGCCACGTCCGCATTGTCGGCGCGATGGTGGCCAGGCCGCTCCCGTGGCTGGTCGGTTTCGTGGCCGCCGTGGCGCTGACCTTGCTGCTGTACATGCGCATGCCTACCGGCTTCCTGCCGGACGAGGACCAGGGCACGCTGATGGTCGCCTACAGCGGCGCGCCCGGCTCGACCCAGCCGCGCACGCAGCAGGCCATCGCCCGCGCCGAGGCGGTGCTGATGGCCCAGCCGGAGGTCGCCAACGTCGTCACCGTGCTCGGCTTCAGCCTGTTCGGGCAAGGCCAGAACATGGGCATGTCGATGGTCTCGCTGAAGCCGTGGCCCGAACGGCGGGCCGCCGCGAGCCATTCGATCGCGCTGGTGCAGCGGCTGAACATGCTGTTGTCCAACCTGCCCGAACTGACCGTGTTCGCGATCAATCCGCCGGCCATGCCCTCGCTCGGCGCCGCGTCGGGTTTCAGCATGCGCATCCAGGACCGCGCCGGTGCCGGCAGCGCCGCGGTGGCCGCCGCGGCCATGGGCCTGGTGCAGGCGGCCGCGGCCGAACCGGTGCTGATGGGCGTGCGGCCCGATGCCACGCCGCCGACGCCGCAACTGGTGGTGGACGTGGACCGGATCAAGGCGCGCGCGCTCGGGCTCAACCTGGCCCAGGTGAACCAGGCCCTGGCCACGATGTTCGGCTCGGCCTACGTCAACGACTTCGTCTACCAGCAGAACGTGCTGCGGGTCCTGGTCCAGGCCGAGGCCGACCAGCGCATGAGCGCCGAGGACATCGGCGCGCTGAAGCTGAGCAACAACATCGGCGAGAGCGTGCGGTTCTCGGCGTTCACCCGCACCCGCTGGACCACCGGGCCGCAGCAGGTCGACCGCTTCAACGGGTTCCTGTCGGCCGGCGTGTCGGGACAGGCGGCGCCGGGCGTGTCCAGCGGCACGGCGATCCGGACCATGGAGCGGCTGGCCGCGCAGCAGCTGCCGCCGGGCATGGGCTTCGAGTGGACCGGCACGGCGGCCGAGGAGATCGAAGGCAGCGGCCAGATCCCGTTGCTGCTGGGCCTGTCGGTGCTGGTTGCGTTCCTGCTGCTGGCGGCGCTGTACGAGAGCTGGTCGGTGCCGGTGGCGGTGCTGCTGGTCGTGCCGCTGGGCATGCTCGGCGCGGTCGCGTTGACCACCGCCCGCGGGATGCCGGCGGACATGTACTTCAACGTCGGCCTGATCGCGATCATCGGCCTGGCCGCCAAGAACGCGATCCTGATCATCCAGTTCGCGCTGGACGAGGAGAGCAGGGGCGTGGACACGCTGCAGGCAACGCTGGCCGCGTCCCGGCAGCGGCTGCGGCCGATCCTGATGACCAGCCTGACCTTCCTGGTCGGCATGCTGCCGCTGGTGTTCGCCAGCGGTGCCGGCGCCGGCGGACGCCAGGCGGTGGGCACCGGCGTGGTCGGCAGCATGGCCGCCGCCACCGCGCTGGGGATCTTCTACACGCCGCTGTTCTACTACCTGATCCGCAAGTGGCTGCGGCCCCGGCACGCCGACGTGGCGGCCAGGCCCGCAGGGGAGGCCGGCGATGCGGCGTGAACTGCTCGTTGCCGGTGCGGCGCTGCTGGTCGCCGGCTGCAACATGGCGCCGCCGCTGCAGACGCCGCCATCGACGTTGCCGGAACGCTATCCGGTGGCGGCCGTGCCGCAGGAAGAGGTGACACCGGCCTACGCGCTGGGCTGGGAACAGTTCGTCCTCGATCCGCAGTTGCGGCAGCTGATCGCCATCGCCCTGGACAACAACCAGGACCTGGCCGCGGCGACGGCGCGCATCGAACAGGCCGAGGCGCTTTACCGGATCCAGAACTCGCTGCGGGTGCCCGCGCTCAACGCCGGGTTGAGTTCGCAACGCAGCGGCGGGCCAACGCCTGCCGGCGGACGCGCGGTCGCCGAGAGCCATGCGCTGCAGGTGGCGGTGCCGGCCTTCGAGCTCGATTTCTGGGGCCGGGTGGCCAACCTCAGCGAGGCGGCGCGGCGCCAGTACCTGGCCACGGTCGAGGCGCGCCAGGCCTTCCAGCTGTCGGTGGTCGGCAGCGTGGCCAGCGCGTACTACATCCTGCGCTCGAGCGAGGACGGGATCGCGCTGGCCCGGCGCACGCTGGACAGCCGCCGCCAGACCCTCGAGCTGGCGCGGCTGCGCATGGAGGGTGGGCTCACTTCCTCGATCGACCACGACCAGGCCCATGCGCTGGTCAACCAGGCCGAGGTCCAGCTCACCCAGTTCGAGCAGACCCGGCAGCAGGCGCTGGCCTGGCTGCGCGCGCTCACCGGCGTGGACCCGGAAGCGATCGTGGAGCCGGCGCGCATGCGCCCGGGCGAGGCGGGCCAGCTGGCGGCCTTCTCGCCCGGCCTGCCGTCGCAGCTGCTGGCCAACCGTCCGGATATCCGCCGCGCCGAGCATCGGCTGGCGGCGGCCAACGCCAACATCGGCGCGGCGCGCGCGGCCTATTTCCCGACCATCAGCCTGAGCGGCTCCACCGGCTACGCGTCGGCCGAGCTGGGCGAGCTGTTCTCCGGCGGCAGCAACGTGTGGTCGGTCGGCGCCGGCGCGCTGCTGCCGATCTTCGACATGGGCCGGCGCAAGGCCCAGCTGCGGTTCTCCGAAGCCGAGCTGGCCGAACGCGAAGCCGAGTACCGGCAGGCCGTGCTCAACGCGTTCCGCGAAACCCACGACGGCCTGTACGCGCTGCAGGCCAATGCCGAGCGCATCGCCTCGCTCGCCCGTTCGGTCCAGGTCCAGCAGAACCTGGCGGAGACGGCGCAGGACAGGTACGAGGTCGGCCTGTCGCCCTATCTGGAAGTGCTCGATGCCGAGCGCGGACTGTTCTCCGCCCAGCAGGCACTGCTGCAGGCGCAAGGCACCGACCTGCAGGACCGGGTGAACCTGTACCTGTCCCTGGGCGGGGGCGACCTCGGGCCTGCACCCCGGTAGGGCGCGCGGCGCGCCGGGCACCGCTGCGTCGTCGATTCCAGCGACCCTGCCTCGTCGTCCCTGCATCCCATCCAAGGAACCGCCATGAAATACCTCGGCCTGGCCTACTACACCCCCGAAGCCTTCGCCGCGATGACGCCCGACGCCGTCGAGGCCCTGACCCGCCAGTGCCCGGCGCTGGACGCGAAGATGCAGGCGACCGGCAAGATGCTGGTGTCCGCTTCGCTCGGCGACCTGGACCGGTGGAAGACGCTGCGTCCGCGTGGCGGCAAAACCCAGGTCAGCGACGGGCCCTACACCGAGGCGAAGGAGATGGTCGGCGGGCTGTTCATCATCGAGGCCGACAGCGAGGACGAAGCGCTGCGGATCGCCTCGATGCATCCGGCCGCGACGCTGGGCGAGGAGTGCGGCTGGACGGTGGAACTCGTCCCGCTGGATTTCTACCTGGGGCGGTAACTCGAAGGGGGCGGTCCGGCGGTGCCGTTATCGGCGCGCCGGCTGGCCGGGTTCGACCTGCGGTGCCGCCTGGAAGGCAGTCCGCGGCGGCCCACCGCATCGATCACGTTCCGGGCCGGTGGCGACCGGCCCGCTGGCGCACTCAGTCCGAGGCCTGCACCACCCGGCCGTTGAGCGGCTGCACCGGACGCGCGTTCATCGGGTACACCGCGGCGAAGCGGCCGATCTCGCTGGCCGACAGGGTGCTGGGGTTCTTGAGCACGAACCAGGTGACGCCTTCGCTGCACGGCGGCGTCGTCAGCGAGCCCATGTAGGTGTAGTAGTCGTGGTCGGCCGGCAGCAGGTCGGAGGCATCGATCTGCACGCCCTTGGGCTCGACTTCCGCTTCCTTGCGCGCCGGCAGGTTCTTCCACAGCGTGGCGACCATCGGGTTGGCCGCGCCGGGCGCCAGCGGCACCGCCACGACCGCCAGCCGCCCGTCGCTGTCCTTGTGCACCAGGTGGGCGACCATGGCGTAGTGCTTGCCGTCGATGCTTTCCTCGCTGGGCTTGTGGAAGTGGAACTGGACCAGCTGGTAGCGGTGGCCGCCGACCTCGATGAAGCTGCCCGGGGCGTAGTCCACCTGCACGGTGTGGCCGTTGTCGATCAGCCTGAGCGGGGCCGGGTGGTAGGCGAACTGGATGTCCGGCAGTTCGCCGCTGTCGGAGGTGCCGGCATGGATGTCGATCGGCGACTGCGCATGGCCGGTGCTGCAGGCGCCGAACTCCGGCGCCATCGACGACCAGTGGGTCGGGCCGGTCTCGCCCTGGTAGGTCCAGTGCGGGGCATGCTCGCTGGCGATGGCGGCGCCCGCGGCGAGGGACACCATGATGGCGAGCGCGCCAACGACGTTGCGGCTGGGCATGGCCATTCTCCATTCGCAGCGGGGATCGCCGGTGATGGTAGGCGGCCCCCTGCGGTGTTCAATGGGGCCTTGGGCCCACCCCGAACATGACGGGCGGGGCGCTGCCTGAAGGGCGGGCCAGGGCGCGCTACAGTGCATCCACACCTGTTTCCAGCGAGGCCGCCATGACTCCCCTGGACAAGCCGATCAAGCGCGAACTGGCCATCGGCGACGAGCTGTACACCCTGACCATCACGCCCGAGAGCCTGAAGCTGGTGCCCAAGGGCAAGCGCAACGGACTGGAACTGCAGTGGGCGGATCTGGTGAGCGGGGATGCGGGGCTGGCGGCGGCGCTGCAGGCGTCGGTGACGGGGCGCAGTTAGCGGAGAGGCGTACTCCGGAAGTGCCGCGGCATGGCGCTGCGGCGGGGCCGCTACTGGGGGTAGGAAAATTCCTATCCCGATGTCGGACTTTTCCCGCGCGTCGATGCGGCATTTCCCGATATCGCATTGCCACCGATCCGACATCCTTGTACGGCCGCCTGCGGTGCGAGATCGGAACAACACCATCGACTAGGACAGTCAGGGGTGCCGTGAAGCATCGCCGTCCGTTGCGACAGGGCGGCATTCCCTTCCCATGCAAAGGAACCTGCAATGAAGAACCGGGTATCGCTGTCGTTTTCGTCCGAAGACCTGGCCGCGCTGGATGCGGCGCTGGCCGTGGTCGAGCAGAAGCTCTCCTCGCTGGTGTCGCTGACCCCACCGGAAGTGCGCGGCCTGGCCAAGATGGGCGAGAAGTCGGAAGTGTTCTGCCGCAGCGTGCTGCAGGTGCTGGAGCAGAACCCGCAGGTGGTCACCCCGGCGCTGGGCCTGGGCGAGGCCAACGGCGACCTGGTGGCGCTGGACGCGCTGCGCCCGCGCCTGCGCCGGCTCAAGCTGCTCACCACCCGCGGCGAGGACACCCTGCTGGCTCTGGGCGCGGACGTGATGTCGGCGGCGCTGGAGGGCTACGCCCTGCTCAAGGTCAGCGGCCGCGCCAGCGGGCTGGAGGACCAGCGCCGCGAGTTGGGCAGCCGCTTCAACCGTGCCTCGCGGCGCGAGGAAGACGAAGAGGCGGCCGAGCCGGCCTGATCCAGGCCCGGCGCGGCCGGGCCCGTTGCAGACCGAAGCCGGGCGGAGGCGACTCCGCCCGGCTTTTTTCGTGCCTGCACAGCGAGGCGCCGGCCGGGACGGGCGCCTGGGCGGCGATCACCGGTACGCGAGTGATTGGAACCGGGCCGCCAGTGATTGGAACTGGCGCTCCACTGATTTCCATGCGCGGGCGCATGGAAATGACCCGTGCGTCAGTGATTTCGATCCGCGAGCGTATGGAAATCACGCGTGCGTGAGTGATTGGAACTGGCGCGCCAGTGATTTCGATGCGCGAGCGTATGGAAATCACCCGTGCGCGAGTGATTGGAACGGACGCGTCAGTGATTTCGATCCGCGGGCGTATGGAAATCACTCGGGCGCCAGTGTCCGGAACTGGCGCGTCAGTGATGCGAACCGGGGCCGTGGAAACCACCGGGCGCGCGGTATGCCCTCTGACCCTGGCATCAGGCCGACGCGGTGCTGCGCTCCCGTTCTTGTCTAGGTCCATCTGGACGAAGCCGGAGGTCCATGCCATGAACCCGTCGAAAGATCGCGCGCCTGGAGCCAGGTCTGCGCTCGCGTTGATTGCTTTGCTCCTGATTCCCGCGGCCTGGGGCGCGCCCAAAGAGTTGGAGATCAGGACGAAGGGCCAGTTCGACGCCAACCTGATCCTCACCGGCTCCTTTACCGCGACTGGAGCGATCAACGCCCAGGGCACTATCGCGGATTCGCCGAGATTCAAGGGGCAGTCGATCCACATCAATCGCACGATGACGACGGCCGATGGCGAGACGATCCTCCTCGCGATCAACAGCAATCACGTGGTCGGGACCAACACGCACGAGGCGGACTGGTGCCCGCGCCCTGAAACGGTCCCGCCAGGCACCGAGCTCTTCCCGGAAGTGGGCAACTGGACGGCCAAGGGCGGCACGGGGAAGTACGCCGCCCTGAAGGGAACCGGAAAATGGGCATCGTGGGTTGTCCGTGATCCTAATTCGCGGCCGCTGACTGCGCAGGAATGTTTTTCCGGCCAGGTGCAGCTCGACTGACCATCGGCGAATGCGGGGCCTCCATGAAGTGGACCTGCCCCGTTCTTGCAGGGCCTCAACGCAAGAAGGCCCCCTTACGGGGGCCTTCGCTAAACGCATGCCGGACGCTTCATTCCTCTTCGTCATCAGGCCGTCCACCCTGCTGGCGACCGGCTTGATCGCGCTCCTCCTCGTCGTCGTACGGCGGTCCGATAAGGGAGTTCCTGCCTTGCTGGTTCTGAGGGGTTGCCATGGTGGGGCTCCTTGTCGCCCCGGCACCATTGCCGGGGGAAGCAGAGTGTCGGCAGGGATCTGTAAAGCGGGCGTGGAGCGGGCGAGGGCGGGCATGGAGGGCTGCGGGCGGCAGGCGACGTCCCTGGGCGCCCATTCCGCCGGCTCGATAGCTGCAACTGGCAGGCGGGCGAACCGGGTCCCGTTCCTCCTGTCGTTCTTTCCTGCTTGGCCGATGGCGCACAATGCGGCGCCCGACCCTCATCCGGACGCTCCATGGACGCTGAATCACTCATCCGCACCGCCCTGCGCGAAGCCGGCTACGGCCACGACGCCATCGGCTCGGCGCTCCCCCGGATCATGCGCATCCTGCAGGCGGAGGACATCCGCCTGGAGGTCGGCCGCCCGCTGTCGCGCAAGGAGCGCGATTACGTGCGCGTGCAGCTGGAGATCGGGCTCAGCGTTCCGGAGATCCTGGCGGGGCTGAAGCGCTGAACTGGCTGCGGAGGGACGCTTGGGTCCGGTCCCGACGATGGGGTTCCGCCATGGTCATGAGCACGTACGTCATCATCCGGGAACGGACAGGTGGAAACGGGCTTGGGGGAAGTGAACCTGACCCCGTTCCTTACCCCGTTCCTTCGCTGCGCAGCCGATCTGCGAACTAACCATGAAGACGCGTCCGCTTTCGACCCGAAGCGGACATCTGCAACCGATCGCCTCCTGGGCTCACACGAGAGCAATCGAGTCGCGCTTCCCAGCGAGGAAGTCCTTCGGTGGCGCCAGCTCGCGTGTGGGCGTGTACGGGGAAAAGCGGCCTGCGTGCGTCCACTCGCGCAGGACCCGGACCATGCGTCCGCCGGATCGTTTAGAGTGCGGTCCCCACCCGTAGATTCGTTCCGTGACGCTCAGGTTCTGGCTTCTGCAAGCGCTGGGTTGGTCGTTCTTCCTGCTGATCGCCTATATCGCCCGCCCGAGCGAAGAGTCGGTGTCGAACGCCTTTCAGTTCATGGCGATCGCCGCTTTGAGCATGGCCGGAATGCTGGCCAGCCTGGCGCTGCGCTGGCTGTACCGGACGTTGCAGGCCGATGGCTACGGTGAGCTGCGCTGGCTCGGCATCCTGCTGATGGCCAGCCTGCTGGCCGCCATTGGCGTCGACCTGCTTTTCCATAACGCGCTTTCCCTGCTGGCGAGCCTGTCGCCCGGCCTGGCCGCCCTGCACGACGCACAACCGATGATGTCGCGCGCGCCGTTGTTGGCCCCGGCCTTCATCGCATGGAGCCTGCTGTACCTCGCCATCAGCCGGCAGACGCGGCTGGCCGAGGCCGCCCGGCACCAGAACGATCTGCGGTTGGCGCTCAAGGACGCACAACTGCAGCGCCTGCTCGGCCATGTCAGCCCGCATTTCACCTTCAATACGCTCAACAACATCCGCGCCTTGATCCTCAAGGACCCGGAGCTGGCGCGCGAGCAGATCACGCGCTTCGCCAGCACGCTGCGCTATCAGTTCACCGGCAGCGAGGAAGCGCTGGTGACGGTGGAAGAGGAAATGGCAGTTGTGCGCGACCATCTGAGCCTGGTCGGCCTGCAGCTTGGCGATCGGCTTCGCTACCGTGAGCAGGTGGACCCGCGGGCGCTGCCGTTGCAGGTGCCGCGCTTCTGCGTGCAGTTGCTGGTGGAAAATGCGGTCAAGCATGGCCTGGGACGCAGCAGCACGGGCGGCGAACTGCACGTGAACGTGGCGGCGTCCGATGGCCTGCTGCGCATCGAGGTGCGCAACAGCGGCCGTCTTTCGGTGCCCGATGGCAGCGGTACCGGCCTGGACAATCTGCGGCAACGGCTGCAGCTTTCGTTCGGCGCCAACGCGGGCCTGGGCCTGGAAGAACAAGGGGCGTTTGTCGTGGCCCGTGCATGGATCGGGAGCAGGACGTGATCGAAGCAGTCATCGTCGAGGACTCGGAGCTGGCCCGCTTCGAACTGGAACACCAGCTCAAGGCCTATCCGCAGGTGAGCGTGGTCGGCCATGCCGGAGATGTGGAGGCGGCCGTCACGCTGATCGAATCCAGCGCGCCCGACGTGGTCTTTCTGGACATCGACCTGCCGGGCGGCAATGCGTTCACCGTGCTCGAGCGCTTGACGCGGGTGCCGCGCATCGTCTTCACCACCGCCTTCGATGCGCATGCCCTCAAGGCGTTTGGCTACAACACCGTGGACTACCTGCTCAAGCCGATAGAACCGCAGCGGTTGGCGCAGGCCATGCACAAGTTGACCGAGGCCGTGCCGACCACACCGGCACGGCGCTCGATGGACAGCCCCATCTTCATCAAGGATGGCGAGCACTGCTTCCTGGTCAAGCCACGCGAGGTCCGTGTGATCGAGGCGGTCGGCAATTACAGCCGCGTCCACTTCCAGCAGCATGCGCCGCTGCTGTATCGCCCGCTGGGGGCCATCGAGACGCAACTGGCGCCGGAGAAGTTCTTCCGCGCCAACCGCCAGTACATCGTCAACCTGGACTACGTGGAGCAGGTCGCCCCCTGGAGCAACGGCGGGCTGATGCTCACCCTGCGCGGCGGCCTGGAGGTGGAAGTCTCCCGCCGCCAGAGCGCGCGTTTCAGGGAACTGCTGAGCCTGTAGCCGGTGCGCCCGCGGCGGCCGGCTCGCGCCGGCCGACGGTTTCGCCCATGAGGCGGTCGTGCAGCATCATCACTGCCTGGCCATCGTCCGCCGTGGCGAAGCTCAGGTAATCCAGGCCGGCATCCAGGTAGTAACGTCCTTCGCCGTCGGGACTGACCACGACCGGGTCCTCGCCTTCACGCAGCAGCTGCAGCTTCCCGTCCGCCCACGACAGCACGCGAACGTCGTCCTTGCCAAGCCGATAGCGACCCAGCCAGGCCTTGTCGCGTTCGCCTGCGGCCACGGAAGGGGCATAGGCGTTGCCAGCGGCGATGGCGGCCAGTCGCACCGCCAAGGTGGTCGGGTCCAGGAACTCCGCGTTGGTCAGGACGGTGACGAAGACGTCCGGTGCCTTCAGCCGCACCACGTAGCTGTTGAAGCCGTTGATGAAGCCGCCGTGCTCGACGTCGTGCACGCCGTTTGCCTGGCCGACGATCCAGCCGAAACCGTACGGCGAAGCAGTGCCGTCGGCCAGCACGGTCTTGGCCATCGCCTGCGCCAGCAGCGGGCCGGGCAGGAACGTGCCGTCGCGCAGGGCGCGGTGCCAGATCGCCAGATCGTCCACCGTGCTGATCAGGCCACCCGCACCTTGCGGCTGGGACATGCTGATGAAGTCCGCATTCTGCAGTTCGCCCTGAACACGTCGATATCCATGCGCCCGTCCGGCGATGACGGCCAAATGGTCGTCATAGCGCGTGTGCCGCATGCCCAGGGGCCGGAAGATCGCCTGCTGCATGTAGTCGGCATAGGACTGTCCCGACACGCGCTGGATCAGATGCGTCAGCACGATGTAGTTGGAGTTGCTGTACCGGAAGCGCGTACCCGGAGCGAATTCCAGCGGCAGATCCTTGAAGTAACCGATCAGGCCGACCGTATCGGTTTCCTCCCGCCGCGCCGCCCGCGACGCCGGAATACCGCTGATGTTCCTGATGCCGGAGGTATGCGTGAGCAGCTGCTGCACGGTCACCTTGGCCATCGGCCCTTCCAGCGCCGGATCCAGCGCGCCGAGCGTCGTCCCGAGGCTCAGCTTGCCCGCCTGCACCAGCTGCAACATGGCCACGGCCGTGAACTGCTTGCTGACCGATGCCAGTCGCATCGCCGCCTCGGGTCGCATCGCCACGCCATTTTCGATGTCGGCCAGTCCGTAGGCCTGCCGCAGCAGGATCTCATCACCCCGGGTCACCAGCACCACGCCGCCTGGCTGCTGATCCTTGAAGAACGCATCGACCTCACGCACCAGGGCCTCGCGGGTGGCCGTCCCCCGCTGGCCTTCTTCCGCGCCGGTTTTCGCACCGGCCGTGCCGGTCATGACCAACATCGCCGTCAACAGCAGCACTCCGAGAGTCTTCATGCACTCGCTCCATCAGTGGACGCGAGCAACGTAAGGCCTACGAGGGGATGCGCCCGAGCGATACATGACGTGCGGCGGGGAGGCGCATCCAGCGGTCACCGGGCGGGATGAGCGGTCAGCCACCATGGGCGCGGCCGTCTGCCTGGCGTTCCTGGTGGGGCTGCGATGGCCATCAAACGTGCGCGAATGACCGCTATTGGCCGGAGGCGGACATTCGGTCGATTGAAGATCTTGCGGCCATGACTTCAACTTGCCCCAGGCGCCGGTTCCCCACAGGAAACCGGGGTCAGGTTCGACTTTCCAGCGTCGAGACGTGGGGAAAGTGCACTCTTACCCCTTTTCCCGGTCGTTACACTGCACGCCCCGTTTCCTGGTTGTCCCCATGTCAGCGCCCGTTCGACTTGCCCATCGCGTCAGCGAACTTGCCGGTTGTTCGCGCGCCGAAGCCGAGCAGTTCATCCGCAATGGCTGGGTGACGGTGGAGGGAAGCGTGGTCGAGACGCCGCAGCACAAGGTCACGACCGAGCGCGTCGAGCTCGACCCGGAGGCGCGCCTGGAGGCGGTGGAGCCGGCGACGATCCTGTTCCACAAGCCATCCGGCTTCGATGCGATCGACGGGCGCAGCCCGGCCAGCGTCCTGGTGCGGCCCGACACCCGTTGGGCCGACGACCCCAGCGGCGTGCGCCTGTTGCGTCGCCACTTCCACCGGCTGACCCCGCTGGTGTCGATGGACGCCGAGGCCAGCGGCCTGATGGTGCTGACCCAGGACGGCCGGGTATGGCGCCGTCTGACCGAGGACGCCGACCTGATCGAGCACGAGTACATCGTCGAGGTCGCCGGCGAGATCGCCCCCTACGGCCTGCACAAGCTCAACCACGGCTTGAGTTTCAACGGCCGCGCGTTGCCGCCGTGCAAGGTCAGCTGGCAGAACGAGACGCGGCTGCGCTTCGCGATCAAGGGCGTGCGGGACGGGCAGTTGCGCGCGATGTGCGCGCAGGTCGGGCTGAACGTGCTGTCGATCCGTCGCCTGCGCATCGGCAAGGTGGCCCTTGGCAAGGGTGCGCATGGCCCGATGCCGCCCGGCGCGTGGCGTTACCTGCCGGTGGGCGAGAAGTTCTGACGTCCCGCCGGCCCGGCAACCGGTCGCCTCAGCCTTCCTGCTCCGCCGCTTCGCGGCCCTGCTGGCGGATCAGCGCTTCCTCGCGCGCATCGTTGATGGCGTGGCGCACGCTGTCCAGGTCGATGCTGCTTTCGTCCGCGGTGAACGTGCCGGTCAACTCGGTATCCGGCCGCAGTTCGCCGGCCTCGAACAGGGCCCACATCTCTTCGCCGTACCAGGTGTCCAGCAGCTCGGGCGCCCAGCGCCCGAGGTAGGCGGTCAGGTTGTTGACGTCCCGCAGCAGCATGGTGCGCGCGGCGTTGTTGCCGGCGGCGCTGACGACCTGCGGGAAGTCGATCACCACCGGCCCTTCCGCATCGACCAGCACGTTGTACGGCGACAGGTCGCCGTGGATCAGCCCGCAGCACAGCATCAGCACCACCTGCCGGACCAGCATGCGATGGAACGTGCGTGCCTGGTCCGCGCCCGGCTCGATCTCGCCCAGGCGTGGCGCGGAGAAACCCTCGCCATCGGTGACCAGTTCCATGACCAGCACGCCGTGAAAATAGCCGAAGGGCTCGGGCACGCGCACGCCGGCGGCGCGCAACTGGTAGAGCGCATCGACCTCGGTGTTCTTCCAGGCCACTTCCTGCTGCTTGCGCCCGTACTTGCTGGCCTTGCCGATCGCGCGCGCTTCGCGGCTGCCGCGCACCTTGCGGCCCTCCTGGTACTGCACGCGCTGCTGGAAGCTGCGTTGGGCCATGTCCTTGTAGACCTTGGCGCAACGCACTTCGTCGCCGCTGCGGACGACGTACACCGCCGCCTCCTTGCCACTTTTCAGCGGTCGCAGCACTTCATCGATGACGCCGTCCTCGATCAGCGCCTGCAAGCCTTGGGGAGTCTTCACGGTATCTCGGGAGGGGGGCGGCTGGCGGTGCGTGCTTGCCACAGGCCGCGGATTTTCGCATTTCCCGGCAGGCTTCGACTGCTGGCCGATAGCGGTCCAGAACAGGGGTCAGGTTCGATTTATCCGTTTCGAGCCTTGGGAAGAGGGAAGTGCACTCTGCCCCCTGTTTCGGCTGCCGCGCTTGTGCCGCGAGCCCTTATCGATCCAGCGTGGGAACGCGCCCGACCGGCGGTGCCCATTCCTTGTTGTTCTCAAGCAGGGCGCCGACGGCCGCTGCGACGTTCTGGAACCTGCGTCTCTGCACGAGATAGCTGACCGCCAGCATGCCCAGGAAGAACAGTGCCGCCGCCGGCTTGATGGCCAGACCCGCCACGGCGATCGCGGCCATCATGGCGATGCTCCAGTTGCACCAGCCGATCACCCGCACCTCGCGCCGGCGACGGTCCGCCACGATCAGTCCGCGCATGATCGGCACATAGCCCGGACCACGAGGCATCAGCAGGGTTTCCCGGAAAGCGCACGAGTCGTCGGAAAGCGGCTCGAACACCAGCGTCGCCCACCTGGCGGGAGGATAGTCGCCTTCCAGCCAGTTGAACGGGAGCCGGGTGAGCGCCGCCGGCGCCGCTGGAATCCGTTGCGTGAACACCGGCAGCCCCCAGCCGAAATAGCGGCGATTCCACAGGGCCAACAGCAGGAGCTCAACCAGAATTACCGCAACCAGCGCGATGATCATCAGTGGTCCATGGGGTAGGCGGCCGCGCGGTTTCGCCGACCGTTCCGGTCCAGCGACCCGGCGGACCAGGAGTCGCGAGTGCAATCGGTCCGCACGGGAAACACGAGTCCGTAAAGGACCGGTCGATTGAATCGCATCGGAACCTGCAGGGCAATGCGCCAAGTAGCGGCGTCTCCAGAACAGCGGTCAGGTTCGACTTTTCTGCTTCGAGCCTTGGGAGGGAGTGCACTCTGACCACTGTTTCAGTTCTTGGCATGAACTTGAACTTGCGAGGGCAGCGCCGATGGCGGCCTATCGGCGATCCGCCGAAAAGCGGCACTCGGTCTTCTTCGGTGTCTTTTCCCCGGGCACGCGCTCGATCAGCGTGCCTGCCGAGTCGGGTGCGTCGTTCGTCGGTGGGCGCCACTCCATTTCGGAGTTGGCGTAAAGCAACTGGCCGCCCTGTGAAGGCAGGCGGTCCATCAGGAAGCGGTAGTCGATCTCGACGTTCTGGTCGGCGAGGTATAGCGCGTGCAGCGTTCTTCCTCCTGCACAGGCATAGAGCTTCCTGTTGTACGCATCGGCCCCCGCGCAGCGCACGATGTGGCCCGATGGGAACAAGGCGATGTCGCCGGCCTGGCAGTCGATACCATTGATGGTTGCCGCTTTTTCCAGGCGCGCGTGCTGGATCCGGCCGTTGGGCCAGAAGGCGACAGTGCCAGGCCCCACATGCAATGGGCCGTCATTCAACGGGCGCACGAGGTCTCCTTCCTTCACCCGGCCGTTGGGATGGAACTGCACCCACGTGTTCCCGGCGTACGTGGCTTTTCCAATGCGGGTGTCGCGTCCGATATGCGCCTGCTCGAGGTCGCCCCCGCCGTCGAATACGACCTGGGCATCCCCGCCAAACGCTATGCCGTCAATGGACTGGTTTGCGACAGTGAACACGCTGCCAATCCTGCCCGTGGGGTGAAGGTAGATCCGCGTGCCCTTCCTGAAGACGCGTCCCTGCAACCGGGCGTCGCTCACCAGTTCGATGTCCCATACCTCACCGGTCGGGTCGGCGATGGTGACGAGGGTGCCTGGCGGAAATGCGATGCCTTGGATCAACTGCCCGGGTTGGACAGCGCTGGTGTGGGTCTGGACGAGGGGTCTGAAGGCATGGGCCGGCGAGGGCCAGGTAAACGCGAGCAAGGCGGCAATCATCATCGAACGCATAGCGGTCCAAGCTCCTTGGGCCAGAGAGGCCTGATTCGTCCATGAAACGGGCGAGGATGCGATATGGGGTTGAACTGGGCTGGCGCTATCCGACACAGCGGGCCATGTTCCCGGGAGGCAAGACAGGGGGCAGGTTCGACTTTTCCGCTTCGAGGCTTGGGAGGGGAGGTGCACACTGACCCCTGTTCCCCGCTGCGCAAGGGTGCCCAGGCCCGGTCCCGGCAACGGTGTTCCGCCATGTCCAGAAGCCCCCGCCGTCATCCGAGAACGGGTAGTGGAAACGGGCTGGGGGAAGTAAACCTGACCTCGTTCCTGCACGATGTTGCTTGCCTGCGGCGCTGCCAAGCCTTACAAGGCCTATAGCAGCAACCTGCTCCTGTGAGTCTCACCTGATGACCTGGAGAACCGAGCATGCATAAGCAACTCTCAATCGCTGCTTTGCTCTTGTGCGCTACCGCCTGTCAGCCGCAACAAAGCGCGGAGCCGGCCGCAACCATCGGCGGCAGCGGACCGGCTCATCCTGTATCCGAGTATCAATGTGGCGACCTGAAGCTTGGTGTGCAGCTGCTCGGCGAGAGTGCATCGGTTTCCGTCAATGGTGGTGCGCCGGTACAACTGCCGGAGCATGGCTCCACGGCCGAAAGGACCGTGTTTTCCGATGGACAGCACACCCTGACAATCGAGGCCGGAAGGCTGGCCTGGACGCCGCCGGAGGGAACGCCGGTTGGATGCACTGGAGGCTGATCCGGTTCTTCGCATCACATCGCGGGAAGCAGGGGCGGAGTGCGCTTCCAAGCGAGTGAGCTGGCCACTTCCGTGCGCTAGGAGAGTTCAAATGCCTTCGGGGCGACGGCTTCGCCGTCGCGAAACAGGCGGCGGGTTCGACTTTGTAGCTTCGAGACTTGGGGGAAGTGCACTCTGCCCCCTGTTTCTTACAGGCTTTGTTGTCGCGCGATAGAAGCAAAAGGAGTCCATGAGTGGTGATGCATGTCGGATTTCGCGCCGCCTCCCGCGTCGCAGCCTTTGCGGGCTCTGTGGTCTTGCTTGGCTGCATGCCTCCCTCACCCGAGCAAGTCGAGAACCGCAAACTTCAATCGTTGCGGAGTAGCATCATTACAGAGTTTGCGATGAACACGGACGACGCTCATGCGAGCTACATCCGCCTGTTGGATAGCAGTGAGCGCGACATCGAGACGCTTGGCGCGAAAGCAGTCATCTGTGGCCAGCTGCGCCTCAGGGAGTTCCCCATCGATCGTCGTTGTAAGACGATCCTTGAACAGGCGGTACAGAGCGAGAGGGTCGCGCTCAGGGCAATCGGGGTTTCCGCGCATGCATTTTTCCTCGACGAGGCTGCGCAGGAAGTGCTGTTCGATGGTCTTTCAGATCGATCGGAGAAAGTACGTCACGAGGCGGTCATGGCGCTTGAATTTCAGTTCGACACTCTGACGGCCGATCCAAACGATCCGACAGCGGGGAGGCGCTTGAGGGAGAGGCTGGTCAGGATATGTCCTGCAATCAGGTCGGGTGGCTCGTTGTACAGCGACCTTTGTCGAAAAGCAGAGTCGCCCGATGAGTTGCGCTAGGGGAATGCACTCTACCGAAACAGGGGTCAGGTTCGACTTTCTAGCTTTGAGACTTGGGGGGAAGCGCACTCTGACCCCTGTTTCGGAGGGTAGACGCCCGCTCTGCTCGTGGCGGGCATCATCCATCAAGGGCTGCGCCAAGGATTTGGACTGGCATCAGTCTGTGACCGGTAGCCAGGTTGTTCGCCAGAAAAGATGAAATTCGATCGATAGGCCACGTCCAAGGCCCAGCGTGCGCATTTTTTCGCGTGCGATCGGGGGATCTTGAATTGCGTTTCGTAATAGCGGGACAGCGCGGCTTCCGCTTGCGGATAGCTTCGCTGGATATCTGCATGGATACGGGCAAAGGTCGCTCCATTTTTTGACCATTCCCGGAGGCCTGTGTCGACTTGCTCCCGGGAGTTGTATGTTTCGCTGTCCGACAAGGCCCAGGGGCGATACAGGAGGTTTCCCCAGACGTGCGACGCATACAGTCGCAGGCCCGCTGTGGGCTGGAGTGTGCCTTCATCAAGTCCAGGTCCGATTGTTTGGTCAAGCAGACCGATAAGGCGACGGATGGGCGCCGGGTGACGCGATGCTTCGATGCTGCTGTCAGGCCAGAACCGGATCTCGCATGTCTGCTGGTAGCCATGACTGGCTGCATGGACTGTCCACGATCCCTTGGACTCATATTTGTCATTGATGGCTATGAACCATGGGCGATTCAATGCGTTCGACCAGAACACAAGCGGCGGGCGCCAGACTTCGTAAATGACCGGCTGGAAGCTTTGGCGGTAATAGCCGCTTTCCAGGTCCGCGCGGAACTGATCCGGCGTCACGTCGCTCTTGAGTACGTAGAGCGAGTACGCATCGCCGCGCCAGCCGTGCGGATCGGCGGTAACGACGATCCTGCCGGCGCTTCCCTGGTCATGTCCCCAGTGGATATTCAGTTCGGAGGGGCCCTCGATTTTCAGGGTCTCGTTGCCAAAGTGATCCGAAGTGGCAGGCAGCGCGTCGCCGCCAGATATATCGCGCTCCGTCGTCCCCAGCGTGAGAACACCCTCCATATCGCTGGGGAACGTCAGCGGTGCGTAGAGGTAACTGGAATCCGATTCGTACATGTGCTTTGCCAGTTTCATGGCATCGACACATTCCGGGCTTGAGGTGTCGCCGGACATGCCGGGACCCACTTGTGCCTTCGCAGCTGCGGAAAGGCACGAACACAGCGCTGCCGCTATCAAGGCCGATCTGCTCATTCCCGCCCCCGGGGATTTAGAGCCTGAGTGGGCATTATGGGATGAAGTTACTGGAGGCGCTGACCGCGAAACGGGGGAGGAGTGCACTTTCCTGTGAGTTGCCCGCCCTGCGCCCTGTCGATGGCAAGGGCGAGTCGGATGGCGTGCCATGCGGAGAGAGAGGGGGGATTCACGGCGGCGCTTCGCGCCTTGCCCCTTCGGGGCGACGGCTTTGCCGTCGTGTCCACCCGCTGCGCGGGTGGTCGAACCCGTTGGGGTTCGAATCAAGCTCACCTCTCTCGGCCAGATATGAAAAAGGCCCCACGAGGGGGCCTGTTTCATATCTGGCGGAGAGAGGGGGATTCGAACCCCCGAAGCGCGGTTTAGACGCTTACACACTTTCCAGGCGTGCTCCTTCAACCACTCGGACACCTCTCCGGAACCTGGTGAGGGGGCCATCCGGCTCCCGTCAGGGCCGCGAATTCTAGCGCCCGCGGGCACTTGCCACAAGCGCCGGCGGGGCGCGGGGCGGGGCCGGGGGCGGGCGTGGCACAATGCCGGTTCCGGTCGAAACGGTGTCCGATGTCCTATCTCGTCCTCGCCCGCAAGTGGCGCCCGAAGCGGTTTTCCGAGTGGTTGAAGGAGCACGCCTGGAAAGTGTGTAAGCGTCTAAACCGCGCTTCG
>JAGHZW010000144.1:31767-55053 GCA_017745195.1 Pseudoxanthomonas sp.
CCATCGCCCGGATCTTCGCCAAGTCGCTGAACTGCGAGAAGGGCACCAGCGCCGAGCCGTGCGGGGTCTGCGGGGCCTGCACCGACATCGACGCCGGCCGCTACATCGACCTGCTGGAGATCGACGCGGCCTCCAATACCGGCGTGGACGACGTCCGCGAGGTGATCGAGAACGCGCAGTACATGCCCTCGCGCGGGCAGTACAAGGTGTACCTGATCGACGAGGTGCACATGCTCTCCAAGGCGGCGTTCAACGCGCTGCTCAAGACCCTGGAGGAGCCGCCGGGGCACGTGAAGTTCCTGCTCGCCACCACGGACCCGCAGAAGCTGCCGGTGACGGTGCTGTCGCGCTGCCTGCAGTTCAACCTCAAGCGGCTGGACGAGGGCCAGATCGAAGGCCAGATGACCAAGATCCTGGCCGCCGAGCAGATCGAGGCCGATGCCGGCGCGATCCGCCAGCTGGCCCGGGCCGCCGACGGCAGCCTGCGCGACGGCCTGTCGCTGCTGGACCAGGCGATCGCCTATGCCGGCGGCGCGCTGCATGACGACGCGGTGCGGGCGATGCTCGGCAGCGTCGACCGGACCCAGGTCGCCGCGCTGCTGGATGCGCTGGCCGACGGCGACGGGGTAAAGCTGCTGGACACCATCGAGGCCGTGGCCGGCTTCGCCCCGGACTGGGGCAACGTGCTGGAGGCACTGGCCGAGGCGCTGCACCGGATCCAGGTCAGGCAGCTGGTGCCGGGCGCGAGCCGCGACGACGAGGGCCTGGACGTGGCCGGCTATGCCGCGCGCCTGCGCCCGGAAGTGGTCCAGCTCTGGTACCAGATGGCGGTCAACGGCCGCCGCGACCTGGAACTGGCGCCGGCGCCGCGGGTCGGCTTCGAGATGAGCGTGCTGCGGATGCTGGCGTTCCGGCCGGAGGCCGATGCCGGCCCCGTCGGCGGTGGCGTCGCGGCGGGGGGCAGTGGCAGCGCGGGCGGGGCCGGTTCGCGGTCCGCGCCGGTGTCGGCGGCGGCGTCCTCGGGCGATGCTGCTGCGTCGGCGCGGGAAGCCATGGCGCCGCCTGCGATGCCGAAGATGGCGGCGGCCGAGCCGGCGCCTGCGCGCCCGGTCGTGGCTGCCAGCGATGATCCGCCGCCGTGGGACGTGCCGGCGCCGGTGCGTCCTGCCGCTCCCGCGCCTGCTGCCGCGGCCGCCATGGTCGCGCCGGAAATGGCCGCCGCGCTGCCGGAACCGGGGGTGCGACGTGCGCCGGCGATCGGCGATATCGACGCCCCGGCCATCGCGCGCGCTACCGGCATCGCGACGCCGGCCGCCGCCGCGGCGCTGGCGCCGGGGATCGTGATGGCGTCCGCGACCTCGTCCACGCCGACCGCCGCTGCGCCGGTCGCCACTGCACCGGCCGCCGCGATCGGCGGTGCCGTAGTCGCCGATGCCGAGGACTGGCTGCAGCGCGTGGCCGCCTGCGAGCTCAACGGCCCGGCCCGGCAGCTGGCCGCGCATACCGCCTTCATCGGTCACGCCAACGGCGTGCTGACCCTGGCCCTGGATCCCGGCTTCGAATACCTGCGCAGCGAGCGCTCCGTGGCCGCGCTGGCCGAGGCGATGGCCGGCTCGCTCGGCGGCGTGCCGAAGATCTCGATCCAGGCCGGCAGCGCCCAAAGCGAAACCCTGCACCAGCGCCAGGCCAGCGAGCGCGACTCGCGGCAGAGCGCGGCCGAGCAGGCCTTCCTCAACGATCCGGGCGTCAAGCGCCTGATCGAACAGCACGGCGCCCGCGTGGTGCCGGACTCCATCCG
The DNA here is from genome assembly GCA_017745195.1 of Pseudoxanthomonas sp. Lineage (GTDB taxonomy): Bacteria > Pseudomonadota > Gammaproteobacteria > Xanthomonadales > Xanthomonadaceae > Pseudoxanthomonas. The sequence continues at coordinate 33,566 of JAGHZW010000144.1, forward strand.
ACCTTCAGACGAGAACTGACCCATGCGCGGCAATATCGCCCAGCTGATGCAACAGGCGCAGAAGATGCAGGAAAACCTGCAGCGCGCCCAGGAAGAACTGGCCAAGCTCGAAATCACCGGCAGCGCCGGCGGCGGCATGGTCAGCGTGACCCTCACCGGCACCAAGGAGTGCCGCAAGGTGCGGATCGACCCGAGCCTGCTGTCGGACCCGGATGCGGAGATGATCGAGGACCTGGTCGCCGCCGCGTTCAACGATGCGTCCAACAAGGTCGACGCCGAGTCGAAGGCGAAGATGGGTGCCGCGTCGGCCGGCATGCAGCTGCCGCCGGGGATGAAGCTGCCGTTCTGACCGGCGCGCGTACCGCACGACCATGAGTTCACCGCTGCTCGAACAGCTGATCGAGGCGTTCCGCGTGCTGCCCGGGGTCGGTCGCAAGACCGCCCAGCGCATGGCCTACCACGTGCTCGAGCGCGGCCGCGACGGCGGCCGCCGCCTGTCCGAAGTGCTGGCCGAGGCGGTGGAGCGGATCGGCCACTGCAGCCAGTGCCGCGATTTCAGCGAGACCGAAATCTGCGCGACCTGCGCCAGCGGCGGCCGCGACCGCCAGCAGCTGTGCGTGGTCGAATCGCCGGCCGACCGCCTGGCCATCGAGACCGCCACCGGCTACCGCGGCCTGTACTACGTGCTGCAGGGCCGGCTGTCGCCGCTCGACGGCATCGGCCCGCGCGAACTGGGCCTGGAGGCGCTGGCCGCGCGGCTGGCCGGCGGCGAGGTCACCGAACTGATCGTGGCCACCAGCGCCACGGTCGAGGGCGAGGCTACCGCGCATTACCTGGCGCAGATGGCGCGCCAGCACGGCGCACGCCCGAGCCGGCTGGCGCAGGGCCTGCCGCTGGGCGGCGAACTGGAATACGTCGACCGCGGCACGCTGTCGCACGCGTTCGGCACCCGTGCCGAGATGCGCGACTGAGGCGTCGGGCTGATCGAGTAGGGATCCGCCAAGGGCTCGTCATCCCGGCGAGATCAGCCATGCAGCTGCCGTGGAGCGTTTCGCCGGGATGACGGTGATTGTTGATGGGCCTTCGCGACAGAGCACGACAACGGCTCGGCGTTATCCTTGCCGCTCTTTCCACGCGTCCACGGACAGGCCATGAACGACACGCTCTTCGGCAGGATCATCCGCCGCGAGATCCCCGCGACGATCGTCTACGAGGACGACGACATCCTCGGCTTCAAGGACATCGCCCCGCAGGCGCCGGTGCACGTGCTGTTCGTGCCCAAGGGCGCGGTGATCCCAACCCTCGACGACGCCACGCCGGAACAGGCGCAGCTGCTGGGCCGTCTGATGCTGGCCGCGGCCGAATACGCGCGGCGCGAAGGTTTCGCGAAGGACGGCTACCGGGTGGTGATGAACTGCCGCGAGCATGCCGGGCAGACCGTGTTCCACGTGCATCTGCACCTGCTCGCCGGCGCGCCGCTGGGACACTTCGGCACGCCCTGAGCGAGGGTGCCCGCGCGGTGGCCGTGCAAAAGAAAACGCCGCCCTGGGGCGGCGTTTTTTCTTCGTGTGCGCTGTGGACGGGAGCGCGGGCTTACCAGCCCCAGTAGCCCCAGCGGCCCCACGGACCGCCCCACGGTCCCCACGGACTGCCCCACGGACCCCAGGGGCCCCACGGATCGGTACGGACCCGGATCTCGTTGATCACCGGCCACAGGTAGACCACGTCGGCGTCGAGCAGCGGCAGGCGATAGTCGTAGTCGCCGATGCGCACCGACTCGCTGGTGCTGCGCACGCGACCGACGAAGGTGACCTCGCGTCCGGCGGTGAACACGGCCGGATCGTAGAAGCCCTGGCGGCAGGCGACGAAGCGGCCCTGCGCCATGTCGGAGCGGTTGCTGTCCGGACGGCCACTGGAGTTGAGCGGGGTGGAGACCACCTGGAAGCAGGTGTTGTCCGCGCCCGGCGTGGTCGCCACGATGCGGCCGCCCCAGCGCACGGCCGCGCCGATCTGCTGGCCGGCCACGGCCTGTTCGGGGCTGACGCCGAGGAAGGTGCCCTGCAGCGGTTGCGGGGCGCTGGCGCACGCACCGACCAGCACGGCGGCGGCAGCGGCGAGGGAAAGGCGGAACAGGATGCGGGCAGACATATGGCCTCCGGATGTCAGGGTCGATGTCGCTTCAGCTCGTCCAGCAGCTGTCGCATCCCCCCAGTGGCGCCAGCGTAGCGCGTCGCGGCGAAACGTTGGCTGAGTGCGAGCAGGGCTTCACCGGAGCGTGGATGCGCGGCGGCCACGCGCCGGGCCCAGGCCAGCGCCGGCTCGTGCGGCGGGCGTCCGAGGCCGAGCCGCGCATAGCGCCGGCCGAGCCGGTGCCAGGCGCGCAGCAGCGGGTCGCGCTCGCGTTCGCCGCGCGACAGCAGCCAGATCATGCCGGCCAGGGTCAGCGCGGCGAAGGCGATGAACAGTCCGAGCAGCTGCGCCGGTTCGAGCCGGTGCAGTCCCAGCGGGCTGAGCAGGGCCTGCTGCCGGCTGGCGTCGAAGCCCAGCACCAGGTCGTTCCAGCCGCGACGCAGCAGGTCGGTGAGGTCGCCGAGGTTGTCCAGGCGCAGCGCGTCCAGTCCGCTCGCGGTGGTGGCGCGTTGCTCGAGCGTGTCGTAGATGCGTTCGGGCGCGACCGCCGCGGTCGGGTCCACGCGCACCCAGCCGCGGCCATCGAGCCAGACCTCGACCCAGGCATGCGCGTCCATCCGGCGCACGATCCAGTAATCGCCGAGCGGGTTGCGGTAGCCGCCGGCATAGCCGGTCACCACCCGCGCCGGAATGCCGGCCGCGCGCATCAGCACGGTGAAGGCCGAGCTGAAATGTTCACAGTAGCCACGGCGGGTCTGGAACAGGAAGTCGTCGACCGCATCGCGCCCGGGCAGGGTGGTGTCGAGGGTGTAGATGAAGTCGGCGCGGATCATCGCCAGGGCGCGGTCGATCACCGCCTGGTCGTTGTCGCCGGCCTCCTGACGCCACTGCCGGGCCAGTGCGCGGGCGCGCGGGTCGTAGCCGTCGGGCAGGGCGAGCGTGCGCTGGCGCAGGCCGGCACCCAGCTGCGGTTCGAAGCGCAGCGGCGGCGCCGACTGCAGCTGCCAGCGGCTGGCGGCGGACAGGCGCTGCCGCGCCACCAGGCTGCGGCCATGGGTGAGCAGCGCGCCTTCGGGGGCGAAGGTGGCCAGGTCCAGTGCCGGCAGGTCGCGGCGGTCGGTGGCTTCCAGCTCCAGGTCGTAGCGCCAGCGCGCGGGGCCACTGTCGACCGGCGCCGCCGGCAGCGCCTCCATGCCGCGCGAGCGGGTCCAGGTGCGGCCGTCGTAGTCGGGCAGTACCGGGCCGCGCCAGTACATCTGTTCCAGCGCCGGCGTGGCGCCGTGGAACTGGACCCGCAGCGCCGGGGTGTCGTCGGCCATCAGGTCCAGCCAGCCGCTGGGACTCATCTCGTCGGACAGGCCGGGACGGGCGACCGCGCGATCGGGCACGCCCCACAGTGGCGAGCCCAGCCGCGGGAACAGCCAGAACGCGACCAGCGCCAGCGGCAATCCGATCGCCACCAGCCGGCCGGTGGTGCCCAGCCGTTCGCGCAGCGTCGGTGGCGCGATCGCCGCTTCCAGGTCGGCCAGCCGCTGCAGGGTCAGCAGTCCGGCCAGCACCGCGGCCAGCGCGCAGGCCATCACCAGCGGCCCCTGGTCGAGCAGGAACGCGGCGAACGGCGCGAACAGGGCGAAGCCGACCAGGCTGCGGGCATCGCGCAGGGTGCGCAGCTCGGCCGGCTTGATCGCCAGCATCGCCGCCAGCAGCGCGCTGCCGGTGTCGCGTCCGGGGCGCGTGCCCATCACCGCGAACACGGCCATGAGCATCGCCAGCGCCAGCAGGGCACGCAGCCAGCCCGGCAGCGGCTTGCGCCAGGCCATCAAGGCCACCACCGGCGCGGTCAGCGCAAAGCCAATGCCGAGGCTGGGCGGCAACGTCGCCAGCAGCGGCAGCAGCGCCAGCGCCGCCGAGGCCAGCGCCCAGCTGCGGCTGCCATGGTCCAGCGGCACGGCCGTGGCGGATGGGGTGCTCATGCGTCGGGTAGCAGCGCGAGTGCGCGCAGGCAGGCGTGGTGGTGTTCGTGGCCGCGGCCCGGTCCGAGCGCCGGCTGAGCCGGCAGGCCCAGCCGGTAGCGGCGACCCTCGCGCTCGGCCTGCTCGACCCACGCCGCCAGCCGCGAGATGCGCGCTTCGTATGCGAGCGCGCGCAGGTCCTTCCAGTCGAGCATCACGTCCTGCTGCTGGGCGCGCTCGTATTCGCGCACCACCAGGCTGCCGCGGCGCGCGCTGTGCTTCCAGGCGATCGTCCGCGGCGCGTCGCCGGCGCGATAGGCGCGCAGCTGGTGCGGTTCGTCGCCCAGCGGGTGCACGCGGCTGCGCTGCGCATCGGCGCCGGTGTCCGGAAGCGGCGGCGGGTTGGCCTCGGCGCGCGGATAGACCAGCAGCGGTTGCCGCGGCCAGATCCGCGACCAGGCACGCGCCAGCCCCAGCGGCTGGGTGGTGGACAGGCGGAGGCGGCCGGGATGGATCCAGCCGCGGCGCCGGGTCGGCATCGGCAGCACCAGTTCGGCGGTGCCGTCCTCGGCGGTGCCGGCCCATGCGTGGGCGTCGTCGAGTTCACCGCGCAGGCCGCGCCGGCGGCGGCCGTCACGGGTGGACAGCGACAGCCGCAGCCACATCACCTCGCCGGCCGCCACCGGTTCGGCCGACATCGCATCCAGCTGCAGTCCCGACAGCTGCAGGTGCGCGGCGATCAGGCTGGCCAGGCTGGTGGCACCGAGCAGCAGGGCCAGCATCAGCGCGGGGTTGTTGTTGTAGTTCAGCGCGCCCAGCGCCATCGCCGCGACCAGCATTGCGTAGAACAGGCCGAAGCGCGTCGGCAGCACGTAGATGCGGCGACGGCCGATCCGCACCGGGAGCGGTTCGGGTGCGCGCGGGCGCTCGAACGCTTCCAGTCGCGTGCGGACGCCGCGCAACGCGTCCCTCATCAGTCCACCGGCACCGCGTGCAGGATCGCCTTGGCCAGCGTCGCGCCGCTGCCGGCCTCGGCGTCGCCGACCAGGCGGTGCCCGGCCACGGCGATGAAGAGGGCCTGCACGTCCTCGGGCAGCACGTGGCCGCGGCCGAGCAGCAGCGCATAGGCGCGCGCGGCGCGCAGCAGGGCCAGGCCGGCGCGCGGCGACAGGCCCACGCGTACGCCCGGATGCTGGCGGCTGCGCGCGAGCAGGGCCTGCACGTAGCCGACCAGGGCCTCGCTGGCATGCACCTGTTCGGCGGCGCGGCGCAACGCCTGCACGTCGCCATCGGCGAGCAGCGGCAAGGCCTGGGCGATCAGTTCGCGGCGGTCGGCGCCGGTCAGCAGCGCGCGTTCGGATTCGGCGTTGGGATAGCCGAGCGAGAAGCGCAGCAGGAAGCGGTCCAGCTGCGAGTCCGGCAGCGGGAACGTGCCCGACAGGTCGACCGGGTTCTGCGTGGCGATCACGAAGAACGGATCGGGCAGGGCGTGGGTGGTGCCGTCGATGGTGACCTGCTGTTCGGCCATCGCCTCCAGCAGCGCGCTCTGGGTCCGCGGCGGGGCGCGGTTGATCTCGTCGGCCAGCAGTACCTGGGTGAACACCGGGCCGGGATGGAACTGGAACTGGCGCGGCCCGGCTTCGTAAATCGAGACGCCGAGCACATCGGCGGGCAGCAGGTCCGAGGTGAACTGGATGCGCTGGAAGGACAGGCCGACCGTGGCGGCCAGTGCATGCGCCAGCGTGGTCTTGCCCAGCCCGGGCAGGTCCTCGATCAGTACGTGGCCACCGGCCAGCAGTGCGACGAACGCCAGCCGCACTTCCTGCGGCTTGCCCAGCACCAGGCTGTTGACCTGCTGCTGGGCCTGCGCGAGCGATGTGCGCAGGGCGTCGGTTACGATTGGGGGCGAGGGTTGCGCGGACCGCGTCATTGTCTTCCTGCACCGTGGATTCAAAAGGGAGTGTAGCGGCAGAGATGGAGGCTGAGCATCGCGCGCGGCGCGCGTTCGTCATCTGGTGGACGCTGGCATGCGCACTGAAACTGGTCGTGGCGGCCCGGCTGCCGCTGTTCGTCGACGAGGCCTTCTACTGGCAGGAAGGGCGCCACCTGGCTTCGGCGTACTCGGACCTGCCCGGCATGACCGCGTGGATCGCACACATCGCGGTCAGCCTGGGCGGCGAGCACGTTTTCGTCCTGCGCCTGCCGTTCCTGCTGATGGGCGCGCTGGTGCCGTGGTGGGTGGCGCGGATCGGACTGCGCTGGTTCGGCGCGATCACCGGCTGGCGCGCCGGCACCCTGGCGGTGCTGCTGCCGCTGGTCGGCATGCTCGGGGTGATGGCGCTGCCGGACGTGACGCTGGCACTGGCCACCGTGCTGTGCCTGCACGCCGGTGCGCGCCTGCTGCACCAGGTGACCCCGTTCGGGGCGATCGAACTGGCGCTGGGACTCGCGCTGGGTGCGCTGACCCACTACCGCTTCGCCGGCGTGGTGGTGGCCGGCGCCGCGGTCGTGTTGTGGCTGCCGCAGGGCCGGCGCCTGCTGCGTGATCCGCGCGTGCTGCTGGCCCTGGTCGTCGGCCTGCTCGCGTGGTTGCCGCTGCTGCTGTGGAACCTGGAGAACGGCGAAGCCGGGTTGCGCTTCCAGCTGGTCGACCGGCACCCGTGGAAGCTGCACCTGGGTGGTTTGGCCTTCGTGCCGGTGCAGGCGTTGCTGGTCACGCCGCTGCTGGCCTGGGCGATGCTGCAGGCGGCCTGGCTGATGGGCTGGAAGCGGCGGCCGTCGCGGCCGCAATGGCGCTTCCTCGGCCTGTTCGGCGCGGCCGTGCTGGCCGGCCTGTTCGTGCTGGGCTTTTTCACCGACAACGAGCGGGTGAGCTTCCACTGGCCGGTGCCGGCCTACCTGGCGCTGCTGCCGCCGGCGGCAATGCTGCTGGAAAGCTGGCCCGTGCTCTGGCGACGCGCGGCCTGGGTGATGGCGGCGCTGGGCCTGTTCGCGGCGCTGGCCTGGTGCCTGGCCGTGGCCTCGCCGGGACTGCGCGAGTCCATGGCCGGCAGCAAGCACTATCCGCGCAACTTCGCCGGCTGGGAGCCGCTGGCCGCCGCCGTGCGCGAGGAACTTGCGGCGATGCCGGCCGGGACCCGGTTGCTCGCCGACAACTTCAAGGTGGGCGCCGAGCTCGGGTTCGCACTGGGCGATCCCGGCATCGAGGTGCTGGACCATCCGCTCAACCACGCGCATGGTCGCGCGCCGCAGCTGCGGCTGTGGCAGCTGCAGGCCGATGCCGCGCCGCAGGCGCCGGCGCTGCTGGTGCTGGCGCCCGGCGACGTGCCGTTCAAGGAACTGCTGCATCGCTACCAGGCCCTGTGCGCGGTGCTGGGACCGTTGCCGCCGCCGACCCGCACGGTGCAGGTGGACCACGGTGCCCAGCGTTTCCTGCTCGTGCGGCTGCCGCCGCGACCGCAGGCGCCGCCGCCGGCCAGCGCGTGCATCGCGCCGGCACTGGCCTGGATCGATGCACCGGGCCCGGGCCAGGAAGTGCCGTTGCGGTTCGAAGTGCATGGCTGGGCGTTCAAGGAAGGTGTCGGCCTGTCCCGCGTCGAGATCACCCTGGACGGAGCGGTCGTCGCCGAGGCGGACTACGGTTCGGCGTACGACGTCTCCGGCCCGTTCCCCGAGGCGGGCGATCCGCACCTGCCGCATGCGGGGTTCAGCGCCGTCGTCGACCTGCCGGCCAGCCAGGCCGGGCGTCGTTGGCTGGGCCTGCGCCTGCACGGCAGCGACGGCAGCGTCGAGGACTGGCCGCAGCAGACGGTGCAGGTCGTTGCCGGGGGCGGGTAACGTGCGCGCCGGATCGAAGCAGGCGGACGCCGATGCACGCAGTCGATAGGGGCGCACCGGTGGGTGCGGCGACGCCGTTGCAGGTCGCATTGCTGGTGCCGTGCCACAACGAGGAGGCGACGGTGGCCGCGGTGGTCGCCGCGTTCCGGGAGAGCCTGCCTGCCGCGCGCTGCCACGTGTTCGACAGCCGTTCCGGGGACGATACCGCCGCGCGTGCGTGCGCCGCCGGCGCCACCGTCCATCCGGTGGCGCTGCTGGCAAGGGCAATGTCGTTCGCCGTGCGTTCGCCGACATCGAGGCCGACGTCTACGTGATGGTCGACGGCGACGCGACGTATGACGCATCGGCCGCGCCGGCGCTGGTGCGGCGCCTGCTCGACGAGGGCCTGGACATGGTGGTTGGTGCGCGCGTGGACCAGGACCCGGCCGCGTACCGCGCCGGCCACCGCTTCGGCAACCGCCTGCTGACCGGCTGCGTGGCGCGCCTGTTCGGCGACAGCTTCGACGACATGCTGTCCGGCTACCGGGTGTTCTCGCGGCGCTACGTGAAGTCGTTCCCGGCGCATGCGGCCGGCTTCGAGATCGAGACCGAGCTGGCGGTGCACGCTGCAGCTGCGCATGCAGGGCACCGGGATGGACGAGGGCGGGGGCGCGGCAGGTCGAGGGAGCCGTGCACGATGCGTCCTGAGCACGGCGGCCGCATGCCGTCGAGGCGCCGGCAGATGCCACGCTCGCTGCTGAAGCTGCAGGAAGGTTCCGCTTCGCGACGCGACGCGGCCGGGGTCGATGCCGCGTGTCGTGCTTCTTGCGGGACGTGAACCGCAGGCCTGGCGATTCCCTACCTGCCGGAAGGGGTGGCGTACGCCACGGTCAGCTCCAACTTCCCCGAATCGACGACCTATGCGCAACGGATCGAGCGGCTGGCAGGTGCGCACGATGCCATCGGCGTGATCCTCCCGGCGGTCGTGAATGGGCGCGCGGAGACCATCGGACGACGGAACCTGTGGGCCGGGCGGCTCGGGCTCGACAGCGGTGACTGCCGGGTGCTGCGCTGGCTGGTGAGGCGCAGCCGCAGCCTGCAGCTGGTCGAACCGGCGCAGTCGCCGAGCGGTCGGTGCCAACTGGCCCAGGCATCCGATCGCCGTTCCGCCACCGCCGACGCCAATCGCGCATTGCTCGATGAAGGGGCCGCGATCCTGGCGCGCTACGGACTGCGACTGGACGTGGACCAGTGCGTGGTGCTGGACAGCCGGATCGGCAGGCAGTCGCACCCGTATCACTGGTGCCGGGTGCGACCCGGGCCCGGCAGAGCGGCGCTCAGGGCACCTGGTAGCCGGCTTCGCGCAGCAGGCCGGCCAGTACGATCAGCGGCAGGCCGACCAGCGCGGTGGGGTCGTGCGACTCGATCGCCTCGAACAGCGAAATGCCCAGGCCTTCGCACTTGAAGCTGCCGGCGCAGTCGAACGGCTGCTCGGCGTCGACGTAGCGTTCGATTTCCTCCGGCGACAGCGGGCGGAATCGCACCTGGGTCAGGTCCAGCGCCTCCAGCGCGTGGGGGCCACGGTGCAGGCAGACGGCGGTGTGGAAGCGCACGGTACGGCCGGCCATCGCGGTCAGCTGGGCGATGGCGCTCTCGCGGTCGCCCGGCTTGCCGAGGATGCCGCCGTCCAGCTCTGCGGCCTGGTCCGAGCCGATCACCCAGGCCTCCGGATGGCGGCCGGCCACGGCCTCGGCCTTGGCCCGGGCCAGTCGGCGCACCAGCTGGTTCGGGCTTTCCGCGCGCAGCGGCGTCTCGTCGACTTCCGGGCGGTCGCAGTCGAACGGCAGGCGCAGGCGCTGCAACAGCTCGCGGCGGTAGCGGGAGGTCGAGGCGAGGATCAGCATGGCCGGGTCCGGAGCGGGGTTCCCAGTCTGGGCGTCGGGGTAGAGCGGGGCAATGCTGTACGGAGCGCGTGGACCGGGTTTGACAGGGGGCAGTGCGGTCCTTAACATTCAGCGGCTTATGTCCGCGGGTGCGTCCACCGTGCAGGTTCCCGAAACATTGGATGCTTGGCGGATGGTCGCTGCGAGGCGTCAGTTCGAGGGGCGTCTGCCGCTGGCGACGATGTCCCGGCTCGGTGGCAGCCTGGCCGATACGATGGGCGAATGCAGTTTCGCGCTGGAGTTCGGTCAGGACGCGCTGCAGGTGCCTTTCGTCGAACTGTCGATCGATGCGGGCCTGCCGCTGGTGTGCCAGCGCAGCCTGGAGCGGTTCGTGTTCCCGGTGAAGACCGTGCAGCGGCTCGGCCTGATCCGCGACGAGGCCGACGAGGCCGCGTTGCCGCCGGGCTACGAGGCGCTGCTGGTGCCCGAGGACGGCCTGCTGCGGCCGGCCGAGCTGGTCGAGGACGAGCTGGTGCTCGCCCTGCCGGTGGTGCCGATGGCCCCGGGCAGCGAGCTGGTCGATCAGACCTGGTCGGCGGGCGAAGAAGAAATGCAGGCGGCCAGCCCGTTCGCGGCGCTGGCATCGCTGAAGAAGAAGTAGACGGCCGCGCCGCCGCCGAAGGCGCCCTGGAATGGCACCGGCGGGTGGCGTGCAGGTCCCACAAACAGACGCAATCAAACGAGTTTGGAGCAATCCCATGGCTGTGCAGAAATCCCGAGTCACCCCGTCCCGCCGCGGCCAGCGCCGTTCCCATGACGCGCTGACGGCCAAGCAGCTGGCGACCGACCCGACCACGGGCGAGACCCACCTGCGCCATCACGTCACCGCCGACGGCTACTACCGCGGCAAGAAGGTCATCGCGACCAAGACCTCGGTCGTCGAAGAAGACTGAGCGTGACCCCGGCGCGCGCCCGGTGCGCGCGCCGCGTCTTGCGGTACACAACATCCCGGCTCCGCGGGAGCCTCCAGCGGGAATGCGCATGAGCGAGCGGATCTATTCGCGCATCGCCGGAACCGGCAGCTACCTGCCGGAGAAGGTGGTGACCAACGACGACCTGGCCAAGGTGGTCGATACCAGCGACGAATGGATCCGCACGCGCACCGGCATCCGCGAACGGCGCATCGCCGCCGAGGGGCAGACCACCAGCGACCTGGGCTACCAGGCGGCGCTGAAGGCGATCGAGGCCGCCGGCATCGACGCCGCCGAGATCGACCTGATCGTGGTCGGCACCACCACGCCGGACGTGATTTTCCCGTCCACCGCCTGCCTGATCCAGCAGAAGCTGGGGATCGCCGGCTGCCCGGCGTTCGACGTCAACGCCGCCTGCTCGGGCTTCGTGTTCGCGCTGAGCGTGGCCGACCAGTTCGTGCGCAGCGGCGCGGCGAAGACCGCGCTGGTGATCGGTGGCGAGACCCTTACCCGCATCGTCGACTGGACCGACCGCACCACCTGCGTGCTGTTCGGCGATGGCGCCGGCGCGGTGATCCTCAAGGCCGACGCCGAGACCGGCATCCTGTCGACCCACCTGCATGCCGACGGCAGCAAGAAGGACCTGCTGTGCTGCCCGGCGGGCGTGTCGAGCGGTTTCAAGGAGCATGAACACAATGCCGGCGTGCACATCGTCATGGCCGGCAACGAAGTGTTCAAGCACGCGGTCAAGGCGCTGGACGGCGTGGTCGACGAAACGCTCGAGGCCAACGGCCTGGACAAGCACGACCTCGACTGGCTGATCCCGCACCAGGCCAACCTGCGCATCATCGAAGCCACGGCCAAGCGCCTGGACATGCCGATGGAGCGGGTCATCGTGACCGTGGACCGCCACGGCAACACGTCCGCCGGTTCGGTGCCGCTGGCGCTGGACGAAGCGGTGCGCTCCGGTCGCGTGCAGCGCGGCCAGCTGCTGCTGCTGGAAGCATTCGGCGGCGGCTTCACCTGGGGTTCGGCGCTGCTGCGCTACTGATCCCGGCGCGGCGCGTTCGCATGCTGGATGAGGGCCGCGCATTGCGCGGCCTTTCGTTTTTTCCGCCGCGTTTGCGCGTGCTCCGGTGCGATGTGGGCCGCCGTGCACATACGGGCAGGTACAGACAAACCCGCGGAATCGCCCGTATCATCGCCGTTCTTTCCCGTACTGCGGCCCCGCGTGACCGATCCGACGCTCGCTTTCGTTTTCCCCGGACAGGGCTCCCAGTCCGTAGGCATGCTCGCCGAACTGGCCGAGCAGCATCGCCTGGTCCGTGAAGTCTTCGCCGAAGCCTCCGATGGTGCCGGCGTCGACCTGTGGGCGCTTTCGCAGGGCGGCCCCGAGGAAATGCTCAACCGCACCGAATACACCCAGCCGGCATTGCTGGCCGCGGGCATCGCCGTGTGGCGCGCGTGGCAACAGCAGGACGGCATCCAGCCATCCGTGCTGGCCGGGCACAGTCTGGGTGAATACACCGCGCTGGTCGCCGCCGGTGCGCTGTCGCTCAAGGATGGCGCGCACCTGGTGCGCCTGCGTGGCCAGCTGATGCAGGATGCGGCGCCCGCCGGTACCGGCGCGATGGCCGCGGTGCTCGGCGCCGACGACGCGTTGGTGCAGGAAGTCTGCGTGCAGGCGTCCGGCAGCCAGGTCGTGGTGCCGGCGAACTTCAATTCGCCCGGCCAGATCGTGATCGGTGGCGACGCCGCCGCGGTTGACCGGGCGCTGGAACTGCTCGCGGAGCGGGGCGTGCGCAAGGCGGTGAAGCTCGCCGTGAGCGTGCCCTCGCATACGCCGTTGATGCGCGAGGCGGCCAACCGCCTGGCCGAGGCCATGGCCGGGCTGGCGTGGCAGGCACCGTCGCTGCCGGTGGTGCAGAACGTCGACGCGCAGGTGCATGACGATGTCGCGGCGATCCGCGACGCGCTGGTCCGCCAGCTGTACCTGCCGGTGCGCTGGACCGACTGCGTGCAGGCGCTCGCCGCGCGCGGCGCCACCCGGGTCGCCGAATGCGGCCCCGGCAAGGTCCTGTCCGGCCTGGTCAAGCGCATCGACAAGTCGCTCGACGCGCGTGCGCTGGGTGCGGTCGGCGATTTCGACTCCGCGCTGGCCGACTGGCGCTGATCCGATTCCGACGCGAGCGGCGCCACGCGCCGCCGGTCACAACGAAACGACGAGGCCAACCATGAGCTCCATCCATTCCGACAGCCGGCCCCTCACCGGTGAGATCGCGCTGGTCACCGGCGCCAGCCGCGGCATCGGCGCGGCGATCGCCGACGAACTGGCCGCGCGCGGCGCGACCGTGATCGGTACCGCCACCAGCGACAGTGGCGCGGAAGCCATTGCCAATCGCCTGGCCGGCAAGGGCGGCCACGGGCGCAAGCTCGACGTCACCGACGCGGCCGCGGTGGACGCGCTGATCGATGCGATCGGCAAGGAGTTCGGCGCGATTTCGATCCTGGTCAACAACGCCGGCATCACCCGCGACAACCTGCTGATGCGAATGAAGGAAGAGGACTGGCAGGCGATCCTGGACACCAACCTCACCAGCGTCTACCGCACGTCCAAGGCGGTGATGCGAGGCATGATGAAGGCGCGCAAGGGCCGCATCGTCAACATCGCCTCGGTGATCGGCGCCACCGGCAACGCCGGCCAGGCGAACTACGCCGCGGCCAAGGCCGGCATCATCGCGTTCAGCAAGTCGCTGGCCAAGGAAATCGGCAGCCGCAACGTCACCGTCAATGTGGTCGCACCCGGCTTCATCGACACCGACATGACCCGCGAACTGCCCGAGGACGCCAGGAACGCGATGCTCGGCCAGATCGCCCTGGGCCGCTTCGGCGAGCCGGCCGACATCGCCCGTGCGGTGGCGTTCCTGGCCAGCCCGGACGCCGCTTACATCACCGGCGAGACCCTGCACGTCAACGGCGGCATGTACATGGCCTGAGCCGGAATGGCCAGAAGAAGGATTTCAAAAGCCACGTAAGCTTTTGATCTGGTTGCGGTTGCCGGGCAGTGCCCGCTGCCGCGGCTTTTGACTACACTATCCGCCCTGTGGATCAGTGAAACCCCGCGCCGGCGCGTACCGCGACGGTCTGAATCAACAACCACTCCACTTGGAGCAGCAAACCCATGAGCACCATCGAAGAGCGCGTCAAGAAAATCGTCGTCGAACAGCTCGGCGTCAAGGAAGATGAAGTGACCAACAGCGCATCGTTCGTCGACGACCTGGGCGCCGACTCGCTCGATACCGTCGAGCTGGTGATGGCCCTCGAGGAAGAGTTCGAGTGCGAGATCCCGGACGAAGAGGCCGAGAAGATCACCTCCGTCCAGCAGGCGATCGACTACATCAAGGCGCACGTCAAGAGCTGACGTACGCTGCGACCGCGGGCCGTCCGGCCCGCGGCGCCGCATCACAACCGGGGCCGCTGCGTGCGGCCCCGTGCGCGTCTGGCGCCATCGCGCCGCGCGGAACGCAATGCATCGATCCAGAGAATCCACGAGGAGCCGTCCATGAGCCATCGTCGCGTCGTCGTCACCGGCATGGGTGCAGTCACGCCGCTGGGCAACGATCTGGCCAGCACCTGGGACGGCATCGTCAACGGCCGCTCCGGCATCGGTCCGGTCACCCATTTCGATACCACCGGTTTCACCACCAAGATCGCAGGCGAGATCCGCAATTTCGATCCCACCGCCTTCGTGTCGCCCAAGGACGCGAAGAAGATGGAGGCCTTCATCCATTACGGGCTGGCCGCTTCGTTCATGGCCCTGGACGACTCCGGACTGGAGATCACCGAGGCGAACGCCGAGCGCGTGGGCGCGCTCATCGGCTCGGGCATCGGCGGCATCCTCGGCATCGAGGAGCAGACCGCCAAGTACCTCGAGGGCGGCGCACGCAAGATCTCGCCGTTCTACGTGCCCAGCACCATCATCAACATGCTGCCGGGCCAGCTGAGCATCATCCGCGGCCTGAAGGGCCCGAACTTCTCGGCCGTCTCGGCCTGCGCCACCTCCAACCATTCCATCGGCGTCGCGATGCGCATGATCCAGCACGGCGACGCCGACGTGATGGTCGCCGGCGGCGCCGAGCGCGGCTCCTCGCCGACCTCGATGGGCGGGTTCTGCTCGATGAAGGCGATGTCCACCCGCAACGACGATCCCGAGCGCGCTTCACGCCCGTGGGACGCCGAACGCGACGGCTTCGTCCTCGGCGACGGCGCCGGCATCCTGGTGATCGAGGAGTACGAGCACGCCAAGGCACGCGGTGCGCGCATCTATGCCGAGCTCGTCGGCTTCGGCGCCAGCGCCGACGCCAACCACATGACCGCGCCGAGCGAGGATGGCGACGGCGCGGCGCGCTGCATGGCCGCGGCGCTGCGCGACGCCAAGATCGATCCGGCCCAGGTCGGCTACCTCAACGCGCACGGCACTTCGACTCCGCTCGGCGACCTGGCCGAAACCCTGGCGATGAAGCGCGCTTTCGGCGACCACGCCTACCGGATGATGGTCAGCTCGACCAAGTCGATGACCGGCCACCTGCTCGGCGCGGCCGGCGGCATCGAGGCGATCTTCTCGGTGCTGGCGATCCACGAGGGCATCATCCCGCCGACCATCAACCTGGAAACCCCGGGCGAGGGCTGCGACCTGGACTACGTGCCGAACGTGGCGCGCCAGGCGAAGATCGACGTGGCCGTGTCCAACGGCTTCGGCTTCGGCGGCACCAACGGCACGCTGGTGTTCCGGCGGATCTGAGCCGCGATGGCGCGCCATCGCAGCACGGCGCGCCGGCCGGACGGGTGGGCGGCAGCGCTCGCATGATGGCGTGTATCGCATCCGCGGCCGGTCGTACCGGTTTCCCAGGCAGGACCTGATGCTCCGTTTCCACCCGTTGCCGCCCGATACCGACCTGCTGGCGCTGCATCGGCACGCGCCGGAGCGCTACCCGATGCTGCTGGAGTCGGTCGCTTCGGGCACCGCGCAGGGGCGCTGGGACCTGCTGCTGGCCACCGACGGCAGCGGCCTGCAGCTGGGTGCCGACGGGATCACCCGCGACCTGGCCGGCGCTCTCCACGACGGCGCTTTCCTCGATCTGCTGGATGCCCACTGGCGGCAGGCGCAGGTCGCCGCCGAGGAGCCGCGCTGGCCGTTCCATGGTGGCTGGGCGCTGCTGCTCGACTACGAGCTGGCGGCGCAGGTCGAACCGGTGCTCGACCTGCCACGCCACGATGCGCCGCGCCGGCCAACAGCGCTGGCGCTGCGCTGTCCCGCAGCGGTGTTGCGCGATCGCGCCAGCGGCGAGTGCATGGCCGTGGCCGAGGATGCGCACGGTGCGCTGCTCGCGGCCATCGTCGACGACCTGGACGCGGCGCGCGGACTGGCGCCGTTGCCGCCCTGGCAGCCGCCGCAGGCGATCGTCGAAGACGAGCCGCAGCGTTTCCTCGACGGGGTCGGCCGGATCCTCGATTACCTCCGCGCCGGCGACGTGTTCCAGGTGAACCTGTCGCGTGCGTGGCGTGCGCGCTTCGACACGCCGCTGGACCCGGCCGCGCTCTACGCCCGCCTGCGCCAGGCCAACCCGGCGCCGTTCGCCGGCCTGTTCGCCGGCGCGGGCTGGGCGGTGGCCAGCTCCTCGCCCGAACGGCTGGTGTCGGTGCGCGGCCGCGTCGCCGAAACCCGGCCGATCGCCGGCACCCGACCACGCTTCGAGGGCGACGACGACGCGGCGCGGATCCGCGAACTGGTCGGCCACCCGAAGGAGCGCGCCGAACACGTGATGCTGATCGACCTGGAGCGCAATGACCTGGGCCGCGTCTGCGAGCCGGGCAGCGTGCAGGTCGACGAACTGATGACGGTGGAAAGCTACACGCACGTCCATCACATCGTCAGCAACGTGCGCGGCATCCTGCGCGCCGAAGCGACCCCGGGACAGGTGATCGCCGCGGTGTACCCGGGCGGCACCATCACCGGCTGCCCCAAGGTGCGCTGCATGCAGATCATCGCCGAGCTGGAGGCCACGCCGCGTGGCGCCTACACCGGCGCGATCGGCTGGCTGGACCGCAGCGGCGACCTGGACCTGAACATCCTGATCCGCAGCGCCGAGGTACACGGCAGCGAAATGGTGTTCCGCACCGGCGCGGGCATCGTCGCCGACTCGGTGGCCGAGCGGGAACTGGACGAAACCCGGGCCAAGGCCCGCGGCCTGCTGCGCGCGCTGGAATCGTGATGCCCGTCGACAGGGGCGACGTTGCCCGATGCGGGCGCCGTCGCACGCAAGCGCGGTGGGCGGTCGCGGTATGCTGGCCGGATCGTGATCGAAGAGGTGGACGTGGCCGGCGGACGTAAGAGCGCACTGCGCTGGGGGCTTGGGGTGTCGTGCCTGCTGCTGCTCGTCGCGGCCGCGCTGGCGGGCTGGGGCTGGTCGCACTTCCAGCGTTTCGCCGATGCGCCGATCGCCAGCGGCGCCACCAGCGCCAGCGTGCAGGTAGAGCGGGGCGACGGTTTCGCCACCGTGCTCGGCCGCCTGCGCGAGGCGGGCGTGGATGCGGGCCACGACATCGAATGGCGCCTGCTGGCGCGACAGATGGATGCGGCCGGCCGGCTCAAGGTCGGCGAATACGCGCTCGATCCCGGCCTGACCCCACGCGAGCTCCTGCAGCGCATGCGCGACGGCCGGGTGATCCAGTACCGGGTCACCCTGGTCGAGGGCTGGACCTTCCGCCAGCTGCGCGCGGCGCTGGCCGCGGCCGAGCCGCTGGAGCAGAAGACCGGCGACATGGACGACGCGGCGGTAATGGCGGCAATGGGCCATCCCGGGCAGCATCCCGAGGGACGCTTCCTGCCCGAGACCTACCTGTACCAGCGCGGCGACAGCGACCTGGACATCCTGCGTCGCGCCCACGCGGCGATGGAGGAGGCGCTGGCGCAGGCCTGGGCCTCGCGCGCGCAGGACCTGCCGCTGGACTCGCCCGACGAGGCGCTGATCCTGGCCTCGATCGTCGAGAAGGAAACCGGCCAGGCGCACGAGCGGCCGCAGATCGCCGGCGTGTTCGCCCGGCGGCTGCAGAAAGGGATGCTGCTGCAGACCGACCCGACCGTGATCTACGGGCTGGGCAGCGGCTACGACGGCAACATCCGCAGGCGCGACCTGACCACCGACACGCCGTACAACACCTATACGCGCCCGGGCCTGCCGCCGACGCCGATCGCCATGCCCGGTCGCGCCGCGCTGCAGGCGGCGGTGAACCCGGCGCCCGGCGATGCGCTGTATTTCGTCGCCCGCAACGACGGCAGCCACATTTTCTCGGCCACCTATGCCGAGCACAGCGCGGCGGTCGACTGCTACCAGCGCCGCCGTTGTCCGGCCGGCGCGGCGCCCGGACAGGCGCAGGATGGAGCGCGGCAGCGATGAGCGAGGCGATCCTGACCCATCCGCGCTTCATCAGCCTGGAAGGCGGCGAGGGCGCGGGCAAGAGCACCGCGATCGCCTCGTTGCGCGAGGCCCTGCAGCAGCGCGGGCACGAGGTCGTGCTGACCCGCGAGCCCGGCGGCACGCCGCTCGCCGAACGGATCCGTGCGCTGATGCTGGACAAGCGCGAATCGCTGCGCGGCGAAGGCGACGAGGACGAGCCGCTGTCGGCCGAAGCCGAACTGCTGCTGGTGTTCGCCGCGCGCGCGCAGCACGTGCGCCAGGTGATCCGCCCGGCGCTGCAGCGCGGCGCGTTCGTGGTCAGCGACCGCTTCACCGACTCCAGCTACGCCTATCAAGGCGACGGCCGCGGCCTCGATCCGGCCTGGATCGCAGAGCTCGAGCGGCGTGCGGTCGGCCTGCGTCCCGGCCTGACCCTGCTGCTCGACCTGGACGTGCGCGAGGGCCGCGCACGCACCGCCGGCCGCGACCTGTGGCCGGACCGGATCGAAAGCGAGCAGGACGATTTCTTCGAGCGGGTCCGCGCCGGTTTCCGCCGCCGCGCCATCGCCGAGCCGCAGCGCTTCCGCGTGATCGACGCCTCGCTGTCGCCACAGGCGGTCGGCGAAGCAGTGGCCACGGCCGTGGCGCAGTGGCTGGAGTCGCAGGCGTGAGCGTGCTGGCGCCGTGGCAGCAACGTGCCCACGACCAGGCGATGGCGACGCTGGCCGCCGGCCGGCTCGGCCACGCGCTGCTGTTCAGCGGCCCGGCCGGACTGGGCAAGCGCGCGGTAGTCGAGCGCCTGGCCGCCTACGTGCTTTCCGGAGGCGAGGCGACCGCCGAGGCCCGCAACCGTCCGCTGATCGCCGCCGGCACGCATCCGGACCTGCACGTGGTCTCGTTCGTCCCGAACAAGGAAGGCACGCGCCTGCGCACCGAGATCGTGATCGAGCAGATCCGCGAACTCGGCCAGCAGCTGGCGCTGACCCCGCAGTACGGGCAGGCGCAGGTGGCGATCATCGATCCGGCCGACGCGCTCAACACCGCGGGCTGCAACGCGCTGCTCAAGACCCTGGAGGAGCCGGCGCCCGGCCGCTACCTGTGGCTGGTCAGTGCGCGTCCCGGCAGGTTGCCGGCCACCATCCGCAGCCGCTGCCAGCGCCTGGAATTCCGCCTGCCGCCCCGCGACGAGGCACTGGGCTGGCTGCAGGGGCAGGGACACGCGCCCGCGGCCGCGGCCGAGGCGCTCGAAGCGGCCCAGGGCAATCCTGGCCTGGCCGGCGAGTGGCTGCGTGGCGACGGCCTGGCCTTGCGCCGCGACGTGGTTGCCGACCTGGCCGCGATGGAAGCCGGTCGCGCCGATCCGCTGGAGGCGGCGCTGCGCTGGACCGGCGACGAGCAGGCGGGCGAACGCCTGCGCCATGCCGCCGAACACGCGCTCGAACGGGTACGTGGCCAGGCCGGCGATGGCGGCTTGACCGATCCGGACCGATTGCACAAGCTGGCGACCTGGTTCGACGCCGCCAACCGTGCCCGCGAGCTGTTGCGTAGCACGGTGCGTGCCGACCTGGTGATGGCAGATCTGCTGCTGGCCTGGCGCGACGCTTCGCGCCCGCAGGCGGGCAAAGGGGACAACCGATGAGTGCTGCGAGTGGGCGCCAGGGCATCCTGTCGCTGGCGGTCAAGGACAAGGCCGCGCTGTACAACGCCTACATGCCGTACATCCGGCATGGCGGCATCTTCGTGCCTACGCCCAAGCGTTATTTCCTCGGCGACGAGGTGTTCCTGCTGCTGACCTTGCCCGATTCCAGCGATCGCCTGCCGATCGCCGGCAAGGTGGTCTGGGTGACCCCGGCCGGCGCGCAGGGCAACCGCACCGCCGGCATCGGCGTGCAGTTCCCGGAAGGGCCGGAGGGCGAGACGGTGAAGAGCCGCATCGAAATCCTGCTGGCCGGCACGCTCAACGCGGACAAGCCGACCCAGACGATGTGAGCGGTGCCTGCGCCGGTTCCGCAGGAATCCCCGGGAGGATGCGAATGCGCTGCGCACTTGGTCTGCTGACCGCGTTGCTGGTCGTGCTGCCGTCGATGGACGTGGCCGCTGCCACCGCGGATGCCGTGCCGTCGCGCGTCCGCCTGGAAAGCCCGAAGCTGGTGATCGAGGTGTCGCCGCGGTTGGGCGGGCGCATCCTGCATCTGTCGCTGCCCGGCGCGCCGAACCTGTTGCGTATCGGCGATGCGGTGGAAACCATGCCCGACCCGCAGGTCGATGCCGGCGCCGCGAACATTCCGTACTTCGGACAGGAGGTCTGGGTCGGGCCGCAGGCGGCCTGGTGGACCGACCAGACGCTCAATCCGGCGCGACGCAAGGCCGCCGCGCAATGGCCGCCGGATCCGTGGCTGGCGCACGCGCCGGCGCAGGTACTGGCGCAGGACGGCGACCGGCTGGTGCTGCAGGGCGCGGCCAGTCCGGTCAGCGGCGTGCAGCTGACCAAGACGTTCTCGATCGCGCCGGACCGGCCGGACACCGCCGAACTGGCGGTGGAGATGCGCAACATCCGCAAGACGCCGGTGGCGCACGACATCTGGTTCAACTCGAGGGTACCGCCGGAGACGCGCGTATTCGTGCCGGTGGCGCGCGACGGCAGCGGCGTGCGCGTGCGTTCGGATGCCGGCGAAGGTTTCGATGGCCTGGTCAGCAGCAGCGCGGACGGGCTGTTCTCGCTGGAGCTGCTGCCACCCGCCGAAGGATTGCAGGGCCGGCGCGGCAAGGTCTTCATCCAGCCGCGCGCGGGCTGGATCGCCGGCTTCCGGGCCGGGCAGGCGTTCCTGATCCACTTCGAGCCCGAATCGCTGGAACGGATCCATCCCGACCAGGGCCAGGTCGAGCTCTATCTCGCCTGGCAGCCCGGGCAGGCCGACACCGGGGTGATGGAGCTGGAAGTGCACAGCCCCTACGTGACGCTGGCAGCGGGCGAGGTGGCCATGGCCAAGCAGTGGTGGGTGGTGCGGAAATACGACGGCCCCGACCGTCGCGACGCGCAGGTCGCCTTCCTCGAGCGGATGCTGGCCGAGGCCGGCGTCGAGTAAGTCGGCGCGCCTGCCCCGGAAGCAGGCGGCACGGCGGGAGCGTCCGCCGTGCGCAGATGCGGGTGGCGGATTACTCCGGCGGCTGCCGCAGCAGCGGATTGTCCCAGCCCGGGCGCGGCGCGAAACGGTCGCCATGGCGCGCCTGCAGTGCCTTCAGCCGCTCCAGCAGCACGTCGGCGCCGGTGGCGCGGAT
>JAGHZW010000144.1:55081-66519 GCA_017745195.1 Pseudoxanthomonas sp.
TAGATCACGCCCGCGTCGAGCAGGTCGGCATCGGCGACCACGCCGTCATGCAGGCAGGCGACCGCTTCGTTGAGCAGCGGCAGGATCAGCCGGTCCTCCAGGTCGGAGGGCGCCTGGTAACCGGCCGGCGCTTCCGGCTTGACCGGCCTGCTGCCCTTCTCGTTCTGTTCCCACTTGTAGATGCCCTGGCCGTCCTTCTTGCCGCGCTTGCCCGGTTCGACCGTGGCCAGCGTCGACGGCACCTGCAGGCCGAGGAACGGCGACAGTTCGGCGCCCACGCCCTGGGCCACGTCCAGGCCGACCGTGTCGATCAGTTCGATCGGGCCCATCGGCATGCCGAACTTCACCGCGGCCTTGTCGATCACCACGCCCGGAATGCCCTCGGCATAGGCGGTGGCCGCCTCGAGCATGTACGGGAACAGCACGCGGTTGACCAGGAACCCGGGGGTGCCGGCGACCGGTACCGGGAACTTGTCCAACGCCTTGCAGAACGCGGCCAGGCGCTTGACCACGGCCGGATCGAGCCGGTCGTGCTGGACGATCTCCACCAGCGGCATCAGCGCCACCGGATTGAAATAGTGCAGGCCGGCGAACTGGGCCGGGCGGTCGATGTGCTCGCGCAGTTCGTCCAGCGGGATCGAGGAGGTGTTGGTGACCAGCAGCGCGTCGGCTTTCAGCCGCGGCTCCACGGACTCGTACAGGGCGCGCTTGGCGTCCGGGTTCTCGATGATCGCCTCGATCACCAGGTCGGCTGCGGCCACGCCCGCGCCGTCGAGGTCGCCTTTCAGCCGCGCGGCTACCGCAGGCCGCTTGCTGGCGTCCTTCACCCGCTTGCCGAACAGTTCCTGCGCGCGGCCCAACGCGGCGTCGATGAAGCGCTGCTCGCGGTCCTGCAGGGTCACATCGAAACCCTTGTAGGCGGCCCAGGCGGCGATGTCGCCACCCATCACGCCGGCGCCGACCACATGCACGTTGCGGATGCCGTGATCCTTGCCGCCGAGGCCCTTGAGCCGCTCGGTCAGGAAGAAGATCCGGATCAGGTTGCGCGCGGTCGGCGTGCCGGCCAGCTTGACCACGGCCTTGCGCTCGGCATCCAGGCGCGTCTGGATGCCGCTGCCGCCGGCCCGTTCCCACACGCCGATCAGCGCGTACGGAGCAGGGTACTGGTCCTTTTTCGCCTTGCGCGCAACCTGCTTGGTCATCTGCGGGGCGAGGACCTTGCGCGCCAGCCAGCTGTTGGTTGCCCAGCCCATGAAGCGCTGCTTGAACGGGCGCTGCGTGCCCTTGAGCGCCAGCGCGGCGGCCGCGTCTTCGAGCAGGGCCGGTTCGACCACCTTGTCGACCAGGCCGATGCCGCGCGCGGCCGACGCCGACAGCGTGCGGCCGGTCAGCATCAGGTCCATCGCCGCGGGCGCGCCGACCAGGCGCGGCAGGCGTGCGCTGCCGCCCCAGCCGGGGAAGATGCCCAGCTTGGTTTCGGGAAGACCAATCCGGGTGGACGGATCGTTCGAGGCGACGCGATAGTCGCAGGCCAGCGACAGCTCGGTGCCGCCGCCCATGCAGAAGCCGTGGATCGCGGCCACGGTCGGGCAGGGCAGCTCCGCGACCTTCTGGAACACGGCCTGGCCGCGACGGATCGCATCGTTGACCGTGCCCTTGCGGTCGAATTCCTGGAACTCCTTCAAGTCGGCGCCGGCGATGAAGCCGGAGGCCTTGGCCGAGCGGAACAGCACGCCCTTCGGAGGATCGATGGCCAGCCGTTCGACGATGTCGCCCAGTTCGATCAGCACGTCCTGCGAGAGCGCGTTGACCGGCGCGCCCTGGCGGTCCAGCGACAGGACCACGATGCCGTCATCGCGCTGCGCGGCTTGCCAGTGGCTGAATCGCAGTCCATCGAAGCCTGGGAGCATGGCCTGACCATCCGGTTGTGTATGGAGGAGACCGCTATCATCCCGATCTTGTTTCCGCGGCGTCAAATCCCGATCACTGCAGCGGGGCGTCGCGGACGGCGGCGAGCCCGACCATACTGGGCGCGCGGTTAAGGTCCTGCATGACCCTTTCCAGCGGCCGCGCCGCGGGGCGTCATCGCAGGCCGCCATCTCGCACGGCCCATCCGGGCAGCGGCTTCCGCCAGGCCGCTGAACTTTTTCCGGCAACGGCGGTCACAAGGTCCGGAACGTCGGGCCGACCAGGAGTGTGGCCCGGCATGGCCGAAGGAACGCCAAAGGATCCGACCCAGGAGCTGGACCTCGAGCTGGTCCGCCGCGTGCAGCGTGGCGACAGCGCGGCATTCGACCTGCTGGTGCGCAAGTACCAGCACCGGATCACCGGGCTGATCGGGCGCTACGTCGCGGACTGGAGTGAATGCCAGGACGTGGCCCAGGAAACCTTCATGCGCGCCTATCGCGCGCTGGGGAATTTCCGTGGCGACGCCCAGTTCTATACCTGGTTGCACCGGATTGCCGTGAATACCGCCAAGAACCACCTGGTCGCCCACAACCGCCGTCCGCCCACGGACGACATCGACGCAAGCGACGCCGAGCAGTACGACGCCGGCGCGCGCCTGCGCGATACCGATACGCCCGAGCGCGAAGCGATGCGCGAGGAGCTGGAGCGGACCGTGATGAAGGCGGTGGACGCGTTGCCGGAGGAATTGAGGACCGCCATCACCCTGCGCGAGGTGGACGGCCTGAGTTACGAGGAGATCGCGCAGAAAATGGCCAGCCCGATCGGCACGGTGCGTTCGCGCATCTTCCGGGCGCGCGAGGCCATCGATGCCGAATTGCGGCCCCTGCTCGACATCCAGAGCGCCACCCGCGAACGAAACCGTCCATGAGCCAGGAACTTCCTACCCACAACGACGCCAGCGTCGACAAGCTCGAACTCCACGCCCGCCAGCAGCTGTCGGCGCTGGTCGACGGCGAGCTCGCGCCCGACGAGGCGCGCTTCCTGCTGCGCCGCCTGCAGCACGACACCGAGCTTTCCGGTCGCTATGAGCGCTGGCAGCTGGCCGGTGACGTGCTGCGTGGGCAGGTGCGGCGCACGGCCTCCGCGGACCTGTCCGCGCGCGTGGCCGCGGCGATCGCGACGCTGCCGGCAGGGCAAGCCGCAGCGCCGGTGCCGGCCGCCGGCAAGCCGCGCGGCCTGCTCCGCTGGGGTGGTGGTGCCGCGCTGGCGGCGTCGGTCGCCGCCGTCGCGATGATGGTGACCGGTCGCCAGGAACTCCCGCAGCCGGCCGGTGCGCCCGCATCCATGGTCGCGATGCAGACCCTTCCGTCCACCGAGGCGCGCGTGGCGCTGCCGCCGGTGCAGGCGCCGGCGGCGCTGCCACAAGTGGCTGTCGCGCCGACGCGCCCCGCCGCGGTGGCCCGTCGCGTGCCGCCGCGTGCGGTCGCAGCTGCTGCCGCGCAGGTTCCGGTGGTCGCTTCCCCGCTGGCAACGCCGATCATTGCCGCGGCCGCTGCTGCCGCTGCTGCCGCGATGCCGGCGCAGGCCGCCGCTGATCCGTTCGCTTCGGCGGCGCCGCTGCACGCGCGTCCGTGGCCGCGCGCGGTGCTGTCGCCGCCCGCTTCGGGCGCCTTCACCGCCAGCTTCGGCGAACCGGCCGCGCCGCGTCCGTTCTATCCGTTCGAACCGGGCCTGCACGCCGACGCCGTTCCGGCGCCTGCCGACCAGGCCGATGACCTGCCGGCCCCGCCGTCGGAGGACGGGGGGCGCTGATCCGCCCCCGCGTCGCCCGTGCGGCCGGATTTTCCCGCGTGTTCCCTCCAACCCGTGTTCCCCGCGGCCGGCTTGACCGTGGCCGCCTCCCCACCGACCCCGAAGGCATGATCCCGATGAATTCCCGCGTCCGTCCCAGCCTGCTTGCCGCCCTGGTCCTGACCGCACCCCTGATGGCGTGCGCCCGTGCGCCCGAAGCCAGCGGCGCGCCCGCTGCCCAGGTCGCCGCACCGGCGGCTGTCGTTCCCGCCACCCCGGCCACGCCGCTGGTCAGCGGCCTGCCCGATTTCACCCGCCTGGTCGAACAGGTCGCCCCGGCCGTGGTCAACATCGAAGCCCGGATCGGGCCGCGCAAGGCCACCGCTGCCCGTGGCGGCATGCCGGACGAAGACCAGATCCCGGAGATCTTCCGCCGCTTCTTCGGCCCGGACTTCCCGGGCATGCCGGGCCAGCCCGGGCAGCCGGAACCGGAGGGTCCGTCGGGCCGTTCGCTCGGTTCGGGTTTCATCATCTCGGCTGACGGCTACATCCTGACCAACCACCACGTGGTCGATGGCGCCGACAGCATCACCGTGCGCCTGTCCGACCGCCGCGAGTTCACCGCCAAGCTGGTCGGCAGCGACGAGACCTATGACGTGGCCCTGCTCAAGGTCGAAGGCAAGGGCCTGCCTGTCCTGCGCCAGGGCCAGTCCGGAGCGCTGCGCCCGGGCCAGTGGGTGGTCGCGATCGGTTCGCCGCTGGGCCTGGACCAGTCGGTGACCGCCGGCATCGTCAGCGCGGTCGGCCGCACCGGCGCGGGCCAGCAGTACGTGCCGTTCATCCAGACCGACGTGGCGATCAACCGCGGCAACTCCGGCGGCCCGCTGCTCAACACTTCCGGCGAGGTGGTCGGGATCAACTCGCAGATCCTGAGCAATTCCGGCGGCTACATGGGCGTGAGCTTCGCCATCCCGATCGACCTGGCGATGGGCGCGGTGCAGCAGATCAAGGCGACCGGCCGGGTCAGCCGCGGCATGCTCGGCGTGCAGATCCAGGGCCTGGACGCGACCCGTGCGCGGGCGATGGGCCTGGCCAGCAACGACGGCGCGCTGGTCAACAGTGTCGAACCGGGCAGCGCGGCGGAGAAGGCCGGCATCGAGATCGGCGACGTGATCGTATCGGTCAATGGCCGTGCGGTGGCCACCAGCGCCGACCTGCCGCCGATCGTGGGCATGATGTCGCCGGGGTCGAAGGCCAGGATCGGCGTGATCCGCGACGGCAAGCCGCGCGACATCACCGTCACCCTGGGCGAACTGCCTGCCGATGCGCAGCGTGCGGCCGCGACCGCGGACGACAAGGGCGCAGCCCCCGCCGCCGCCTCGAAGGTGAATGAGCTTGGCCTGCGGGTCGCCGAGCTGGATGCGCAGTCGCGTCGCCAGCTGGGCCTGGATCCGGGCGAGGGCGTGCGCATCACCGGCGTGGACAGCCGCGAAGCGCGCGAGGCCGGCCTGGCACCGGGCATGGCGATCCTGCGCGTCGGCCGCACCCCCGTCGGCAGCATCGCCGCGCTGGAGCGCCAGCTGAGCGGCGTCGGTGAAGGCGATGCGGTGATGCTGCTGGTCCGGCGTCCCGATGGCGCCACCAGCTTCATCGCCCTGACCGTGGGCTCGGCGGACTGAAGGTCGCATTGCCGGCGGCGCTTCCGGGCGCCGCCGGTTTCCCGTCCGCGGCGGTATGCGAGGGGGCGGGTCTGGAACCGGGCCCGGCGTGCGATAATCCGCCGTTGTCCGACGACGGCCGAGACCGCCGCCCCCCCATGTCCTCCGATTCGATGCGGTTCATCCGCAACTTCTCCATCATCGCCCACGTCGACCACGGCAAGTCGACCCTCGCCGACCGCATCATCCAGCTGTGCGGCGGGCTGGAGGCGCGCGAGATGGAAGCCCAGGTGCTCGACTCCAATCCGATCGAGCGCGAGCGCGGCATCACCATCAAGGCCCAGTCCGTCTCGCTGCCGTACAAGGCGCAGGACGGCAACACCTACTTCCTGAACTTCATCGACACCCCCGGGCACGTCGACTTCTCCTACGAGGTCAGCCGCTCGCTGGCCGCGTGCGAAGGCGCGCTGCTGGTGGTCGACGCCGCCCAGGGCGTGGAAGCGCAGTCGGTCGCCAACTGCTACACCGCGGTGGAGCAGGGGCTGGAAGTGGTGCCGGTGCTGAACAAGATCGACCTGCCCACCGCCGACATCGACCGCGCCAAGGCCGAGATCGAAGCGGTGATCGGCATCGACGCCGACGACGCGGTCGCGGTCAGCGCCAAGACCGGCCTGAACGTGGAGCAGGTGCTGGAGGCGATCGTGCATCGCATCCCGCCGCCGGTCCCGCGCGATACCGACAAGCTGCAGGCGCTGATCATCGACTCCTGGTTCGACAACTACCTGGGCGTGGTCTCGCTGGTGCGGGTCATGCAGGGCGAGATCAAGCCGAAGAGCAAGATCCTGGTGATGTCGACCGGGCGCGCGCACGAGGTCGACAAGGTCGGCGTGTTCACCCCCAAGCGCAAGGAACTGCCCGCCCTGCGCGCCGGCGAGGTCGGCTGGATCACCGCGTCGATCAAGGACGTGCACGGCGCGCCGGTCGGCGACACCCTGACCCTGGCCGGCGATCCGGCGCCCAAGCCGCTGCCCGGCTTCCAGGAAATGCAGCCCCGCGTGTTCGCCGGCCTGTTCCCGGTCAATGCCGAGGATTACCCGGCGCTGCGCGAGGCGCTGGAGAAGCTGCGCCTGAACGACGCGGCGCTGCGCTTCGAGCCGGAAAGCTCGGAGGCGATGGGCTTCGGTTTCCGCTGCGGCTTCCTCGGCATGCTGCACATGGAGATCGTGCAGGAACGCCTGGAGCGCGAGTACGACCTGGACCTGATCACCACCGCGCCGACGGTGGTGTACGAGGTCCTCAAGAGCGACGGCACGGTCGTTTCGCTGGACAACCCGGCCAAGCTGCCGCAGCCGAACCTGATCGAGGAAGTGCGCGAGCCGATCATCCGCGCCAACATCCTCACCCCCGAGGCGTACATCGGCAACATCATCAAGCTGTGCGAGGACAAGCGCGGCGTGCAGATCGGCATCACCTACATGGCCAGCCAGGTGCAGATCAGCTACGAGCTGCCGATGGCCGAGGTGGTGCTGGATTTCTTCGACAAGCTCAAGTCGGTCAGCCGCGGCTACGCCTCGCTCGACTACCACTTCCTGCGCTTCGACGCCGGCCCGTTCGTGCGCCTGGACACGCTGATCAACGGCGACCGGGTGGACGCGTTGTCGCTGATCGTGCACCGCAGCCACGCCGACCGGCGCGGCCGCGAGCTGTGCGAGAAGATGAAGGACCTGATCCCGCGGCAGATGTTCGACGTGGCGATCCAGGCTGCGGTCGGTTCGCAGATCATCGCCCGCTCCACGGTCAAGGCGATGCGCAAGAACGTGCTGGCCAAGTGCTACGGCGGCGACATCAGCCGCAAGAAGAAGCTCCTCGAGAAGCAGAAGGAAGGCAAGAAGCGGATGAAGCAGGTCGGCCGGGTGGAAATCCCGCAGGAGGCCTTCCTCGCCGTGCTGCAGGTGGACAGCAAGTAAGTCCGGACCCGCAAGCCGGCCGTCGCGGCCGGTCCGGGACCGCGTTCCCGTTTCCTATCCCGTTCAGATTCCCGCTCCTGTCGCCAAGGACTACGAATGAAATGGTTTGAGCTCGGACTGGTCGTGCTGACCTTCGCCACCGGCCTGATCTGGCTGGTCGACCGGCTGTTCTTCGCCAAGCGCCGTGCCGCCGCGGCCAGCCTGCTGGACGACGAGGAGCCGGTGATCGTCGACTATTCGCGGGCGTTCTTCCCGGTGCTGGCGCTGGTGCTGGTGCTGCGCAGCTTCGTCGCCGAGCCGTACAAGATCCCTTCCAGTTCGATGATGCCGAACCTGCTGATCGGCGATTTCATCCTGGTCAACAAGTTCGCCTACGGCCTGCGCCTGCCGGTGAACAACCACAAGTTCCTGGCGCTGGGCGAGCCCGAACGCGGCGACGTGGTCGTGTTCAAGCCGCCGCACGCGCCGGACCAGAACTGGATCAAGCGCGTGATCGGCCTGCCCGGCGACAGGATCGGCTTCCACGGCGACACGCTGTACATCAACGGCGAGGCGATGCAGTACGAGAAGCTCGGCGAGTTCATCGGCCAGGGCCGTGGCGCGGAGATGAACGGCACCAGCCTGCTGCTGGAACGGCTGCCCGGCCGCGAGCACAAGGTGCTGGAGTGGCTGGACCGGGCCAATCCGGCCGGCCAGGGCGAATGGACGGTGCCGCCAGGCCAGTATTTCGTAATGGGCGACAATCGTGATAATAGCGAGGACAGCCGGTTCTGGACCCAGACCCATTTCCTCCCCGAGGAGAACCTGCGGGGCAAGGCGTTCCTGATCTGGCTGAACTGCGAGGGGTGGCTTTGCAGGGGGAGTTTCGATCCTTCGCGGATCGGGACGCCGATCAAGTAACGCATCGCCGCAATCGAATACAACGGGCGGTCGTTCACGCATCCAAGTTCATGGGGGAAGAGCTAATGAAGCGCAAGCAAAGCGGTCTGAGCCTGGTGGGTTTCCTGGTCGTGCTGGCCGTGGTCGGTTTCGCCGCCTACATCGGCATGAAGCTGTTCCCGATGTACCAGGAGTACTACTCGGTGCGCTCGGCGATGAAGGGCCTGGCCAACGAGCCGGGCGTGGGTGACATGGATCCGGCCAAGATCCAGGACCTGTTCTTCCGTCGCCTGTACATCAACTATTCCGAGAACGTGAAGCCGCAGAACGTGAAGTTCGAGCGCGGCGACGGCGGCTGGAAGATGCGGGTCAACTACGAGGTTCGCCGGGAGCTGGTCGGCAACCTGGACGTGGTGGGCCGTTTCGACAGCACGCAGGAACTCATGCGGCATGGCGGTACGGACTGACCGCACCGTCCTGCGCGACCGGATCGGCCACGAGTTCGCCGATCCGGCGCTGCTTGCGCAGGCGTTGACCCACCGCAGCGCCGGCACGCCGCACAACGAACGCCTGGAATTCCTCGGCGACGGTGTGGTGAATTTGTTCGTCGCCGAAGCGCTGTACCAGCGCTGGCCGACCGCCGACGAGGGCGTGTTGACCCGGGCCCGGGCCGAACTCGTCCGCGAAGCGTCGCTGGCGGCGATCGCCCGCAACCTCGAGCTGGGCGAACGCCTGACCCTGGGGCCGGGCGAGCTGAAATCCGGCGGCTTCCGCCGCGACTCGATCCTGGCCGATGCGCTGGAGGCGGTGGTCGCAGCGATCTACCTGGACGCCGGCTACGAGGCCTGCCGGCGCGTGGTCCTGCCCTGGTTCGAGCAGGCGCTGGCGGCGCTGCCGGCCGGCCGGCCGGAAAAGGACGCCAAGACCCGCCTGCAGGAATGGCTGCAGGCGCGGCAACGCCCCTTGCCGGCTTATGAACTGGTTTCCGAAAGCGGCGAGGACCACGCCAAGGTCTTCGTCTCCCGGTGTACCCTGAACGAACCCCCGGTCAGTGCCGACGGGCAGGGCACCTCGCGCCGGCTGGCCGAGCAGGCCGCCGCGGCCGCCGTGCTGGACAGGCTGGAGCCTTCGCCCCGGCATCCATGAGTGTCTCTTTCCAGCTTCAAGTCAAAGTGAATTCCGAAATCAACCAAGAATCCCCCCACCACTGCGGCAGCGTCGCGGTGATCGGCCGGCCCAACGTCGGCAAGTCGACCCTGGTCAATGCCCTGGTCGGCGCCAAGGTCAGCATCGTTTCCAACCGGCCGCAGACCACCCGGCACCGACTGCTCGGCATCGCCACTGTCGAGGGCGGCCAGCTGCTGCTGGTGGACACGCCCGGGCTGCATCGCGGCGAAGGCCGGTTCAAGGCCTCGGCGATGAGCCGGGTGATGAACCGCACCGCGCGCGGCGCGGTCGAGGACGTGGACGCGGCGCTGATGGTGGTCGAGGCCGGGCGCTGGGACGAGGAAGACGCGCTGGTCTTCAACGTGCTGCGCGACGGCGGCATCCCGGTGGTGCTGGCGGTCAACAAGGTCGACCGGCTGAAGGACAAGGGCGCGCTGCTGCCGTTCCTGGCCCAGGTCAGCGAAGGCCGCGACTTCGCCGCGATCCATCCGGTCTCCGCGCTCAAGCGCAAGGGCCTGGACGCGCTGGTGCGCGACCTGCTGAAGCTGGTGCCGGAAGCGCCGCCGGTATACGACGAAGACGAGATCACCGACCGCAGCCAGCGTTTCCTGGCCGGCGAACTGGTCCGCGAGCAGCTGATGCGCCAGCTCGGCGACGAGCTGCCGTACGCGACCACGGTGGAGATCGAGCGCTTCGCCGAGGACGGCGAGCTGCTACGCATCGGCGCGGTGGTCTGGGTCGAGCGCGAAGGCCAGAAGCCTATTGTCATCGGCAAGGGCGGTACCCGCCTGCGCGAGATCGGCAGCAAGGCGCGCCAGCAGATGGAGCGGCTGTTCGGGCGCAAGGTGTTCCTGGAAACCTGGGTGCGCGTGCGCGAAGGCTGGTCCGACGACGAGGCGGCGCTGAAGGCCTTCGGCTACGGCGAGAACTGATCCGCCGGCGGCGCGGACCCGGGCATGCGGATCGAAGGCGAAACCGGCTTCGTCCTGCACGCGCGGCCGTGGCGCGAGACCAGCCTGCTGGTCGAAGTGCTGAGTGCAGGCCACGGCCGCATTGGCCTGGTCGCACGCGGCGTGCATTCGCCCAAGCGGCAGGTGCTGCGCGCCGCGCTGCAGCCGCTGCAGCACATCCGCTTCGACGCGGTACTCGCCGGCGAACTCGCCCAGCTGCGCGCGGCCGAAGCAATCGACGCCGCGCCGGCATTGTCCGGTGACGCGCTGCTGGCCGCGTTCTACCTCAACGAACTGGTCCTGCGCCTGGCGCCGCGCCAGGATCCGCTGCCCGAGCTCGACGCCGCCTATGCGCGCACCCGCGAGCGGTTGCGTGCCGGTGACGCGCTGGCCTGGACCCTGCGCCGTTTCGAGCGCGACCTGCTCGAGGCACTGGGCGTGGGCTTCGAACTGCATTGTGACGGCGATGGGGAGGCGATCGATCCGGCCGCGCGTTACCGGCTCGATCCCGAGCACGGTCCACGGCGCCTGCTCAGCGACCGCGGCCACTCCGAGCGCAACGCCGCGGCCACCGGCCGCGCGCTGCTCGCGCTGGCTGCCGACGCGCGCCCGGCACAGGCCGACCTGGCCAGCCTGCGCCTGCCGCTGCGCGCGGTCCTGTCCCATCACCTTGGCCCGCGCGGGCTGAAGTCGTGGGAAATGGCCGCCGCGCTCGGGCGCATCGCGGCGCCGCAGTGAACGGCGCGGCGTGACCGGTGGGATGGTGCGAACCGTACGCCTGCGCGCCGCCACCGCCTAGAATCGACGCATGCCTTCTCCTCCCGCCATCCGCCACGTCAGCGGCGCCGGCATCGAGCCGTGGCTGGATGACGTCGCGCGCCTGCGCATCGCCGTGTTCGGCGACTGGCCCTACCTCTACGAGGGTGATGCCGCCTACGAGCGCGACTACCTGGCCGCGTACGCGCGCTCGCCCGGCAGCATCTTCGTCATGGCCATCGACGGCGACCGTGTGGTCGGCGCGTCCACCGGCCTGCCGCTGGCCGACGACACGCCGGCTTTCGCCGCGCCGTTCCGTGTGGCCACGACCAGCCAGTTGTTGAACGGGGTATCGCCGGACA
>JAGHZW010000144.1:66600-80628 GCA_017745195.1 Pseudoxanthomonas sp.
GTGGCGAGGTCGGACACGCGCTGACCTTCTGGCTGCACGACTGGTCGGAGGACGCGGCATGAAGGTCGCGGTGTGCAAGTACCCGGTCGGCGCGCCGGTGGATTTCGCGGCGTTCGCCGAAAAGCAGCGGCGCCTGCTCGCCGCCGCCGCCGCGCAGGGTGCGCAGGTGGCGGTGCTGCCCGAGTACCTGTCTCTGGAACTGGCGGCGACGTTCGCCGAACCGGTGCGCGGCGACCTGCACGCCTCGCTGGCGGCGATCCAGCCGCTGCGCGCGCGCTGGCTGGAACTGTTCGCGGCGCTGGCGCGCGATACCGGCATGCACGTGCTCGCCGGCAGTTTCCTGCTCATGCAGGAGGGCGGGCGCTACCGCAACCGCAGCGACCTGTTCGCGCCCGACGGCGGCCACCTGTGGCAGGACAAGCTGCAGCTGACCGGCTTCGAGAAGGCGGCCGGCGTGATCGACGGCGGTGACGCGCTGAAGGTGGCCGTGATCGGCGGTATCCGTGCTGGCATCTCGATCTGTTACGACAGCGAATTCCCGTTGCCGGTGCGTGCGCAGTACGAAGCGGGCGCACGCCTGCTGCTGGTGCCCAGCTGCACCGACACCGCCGCCGGTGCCACCCGTGTACAGGTCGGTTGCCTGGCGCGTGCGCTGGAGAACCGGATGTTCATCGCCCAGGCGGTCACCGCCGGCCAGGCGGCGTGGAGTCCGGCGTTGGACGAGAACAGCGGCGAGGCGACGTTGTATGCGCCGATGGACGCCGGATTTCCCGCCGACGGCATCCTCGCCCGCACCCGTGGCGAGGACACGTGGGCGGTGGCCGATCTGGACTTCGGACTGCTCGAAGGCACACGTGGTCGTGCCCAGGTCGCCAACGACCATGACTGGCCGGGGCAGCACGCGCCGGCGCTGGTGCGTGCCCGCGTGGAAGGCTTCACGCCTCCGTAGGCATCCGCCTACAGCAGCACCGCGGCCGCTCCCAGCGATGCGCCGGCCAGCAGCGAGCCGATGCCGGTCGCGGCCAGCACGTCGCTCGGATAGTGCAGCCCCAGCACCACGCGCGACACCGCCACCGATGCGGTGAACGGAATCAGCAGCGCCGCCAGCCACGGGTAGTAGGCCAGCGCGACCACGGTGAAGGCGACCGCGTGCAGAGTGTGGCCCGACGGGAAGCTGAACTCGTCCAGCGGTGCGATCCACGCGCGGATGCGGCCGTCGGCGGCGAACGGCCGCGGCCGGCGCGTCCAGTGCTTGAGCCGCTTGTACAGGGTCAGCGCGACCACGCCGGTGATGGCCAGGTGCAGCGACGCGGCCAGCCCGGCGAGGCCGTCGAAGATAATCAGCGCGCCCATCAACGCATACCAGAACACGCCGTCGCCGAGCCGGCTGACCGTGGCGAAATAGCGGCGCACGGCGTTGCGTGCGCCCCAGCGGTTGGCGCGCACGCACCAGCCGCGGTCATGCACGCGCAGGCGTGCGGTGCGGCGCCGGCGTGCCGGCACGAATCCGGAATGGGAACGGTCAGGCGGCGAGAGCGGCATGGCGGTCTCCACGGCGGGCCAATCCCGCCAGCAAGGCGTCGAAGTCGGCAGCGACCTGGTCCGGATGCAGCCTCGACATGGCCGCGCGCGCGGCATGGCCCATCGAGCGCAGTGCGGCGTGGTCGCCGGCGAGCCGCACCGCCGCTTCGACGAATTCCCGGTCAGTGCGGGCCAGCGCGCCATGCGTGCCATCGGCCAGGTGCTCGCGTGCGGCCCCCGAATCGAACGCGACCGTGGCCAGCCCGCTGGCCATCGCCTCGAGGGTGACATTGCCGAACGTCTCGCTGCGGCTCGGGAACAGGAACAGGTCGCCGCTGGCGAAGTGGCGCGCCAGGTCCACGCCGCGCTGCACGCCGCAGAAAATGAAGTCCGGATTGGCGCGCGCCAGAGCCTCGCGAGCCGGGCCGTCGCCGACGTAGACGAAACGCGCGTCCGGCCGTTGCTGCTGGATCGCACGGAACGCGCGAACCGCCAGCTCCAGGTTCTTCTCCGGCGCGATCCGGCCGACGTGGATCGCCACCAGCGTGCCTGGACCGGCACCCCATGCGGCGCGCAGGCCGTCGTCGCGCAACGCGGGCGAGAGCAGCGAGGTGTCGACGGCGCGTGCGAGCCGGACCAGGCGCTGGAAGCCGGCTTCGTCCAGGAAGTCCCGCAGTTCGGTGGTAGGTACCAGGGTGGCGTCGGCGTGGTTGTGGAAACGGCGCATCCACGCCAGCGCGGTGCCCTCCAGCCATGGCATGCCGTAGTCGCGCATGTAGTGGTCGAAGCGGGTGTGGAAGCCCGAGGCGATCGGGATGCGCAGGCGCCTGGCCGCGCGCATGGCCGACCAGCCCAGCGGGCCCTCGGTGGCGACGTAGATCGCATCCGGCGGCGACCGGGTCCAATGGCGCACCAGCACGCGCGTGGCCGGCAGCCCGAAACGCAGCCCCGGATAGCGCGGCAACGCCGCGCCGCGCATCAGCACGGTCGCGAGCATGCCGTCTTCCGTCGCCGGCTCCTGCAGGTCGGAGGCCTGGCGTGGGCGCACCACCTCGACCGCGTGGCCGCGTGCGCGCAGGCCGTTGGCCAGTCCCTGCACGGTCAAGGCGACACCGTTGACCTCGGGCGGCCAGGTTTCGGTGACGAGCGTGTAGCGCATGCAGGGGCTCCGGTTTTATCCAGACTGAGCCGCTTGCATGGAGGGGGCGTTACCGGGTGGTTACCGTGGCATGACTTCGCGCGCCGGCGCCGGTACGTTCAGGGCGTGGCGTGTCCGGGTGCCTTCGCCGGGCCATCCGGAATGGCCGCGTCCACCGACAGCGACAGCACGCCGTCGCGCACGCGCGCCTGCAGCCGTTGGCCGGGAGCGACCTGTGCCACCGACTGGACCAGCTGCCCGTCGTCGACGCGGGTCAGGATCGAGTAGCCGCGCGCCACCGTGGCCAGCGGGCTGCAGGCTTCCAGCGAACGCGCCAGTGCGCGCAGCTGCAGCGCATCGCGTTGCAGGTTGCGCGCGATCGCGGCCTGCGGCCGTGCCTGCAGGCGCTGCAGTCGCGCATGCAGTTGCGCCAGCCGGCGTGCGGGGTGGTGCGCACGCAGCACCGCGTCGGCGCGGCGCAGGTGCGCACGCTGCTGCTGCAGGCGCGCGCGCCACACCGCCTGCAACCGGCGCAGCAGCTCGCCCTGGCGCTGGCGCAGCAGGTGCAGGCGCGACTGCGGCGACTGCGCCTGCAGGCGCAGCACCGCGCGGTCGGCGCGCTGCATCGCCTGGCGCAGGTGCTGGCGCTGGACGCCCTGCACGCGCGAGGCCAGCGCGCGCACGCGCGCCTCCAGGTCGCGCCGGTCGGGTACCAGCAGTTCGGCGGCGACCGACGGCGTCGGCGCGCGCACGTCGGCGACGAAGTCGGCCAGGGTGAAGTCGGTTTCGTGGCCGACCGCCGATACCACCGGCACCGGCGAGGCGGCGATCGCGCGGACCAGGCGTTCGTCGTTGAACGCCCACAGGTCCTCCAGCGAGCCGCCGCCGCGCGCCAGCAGCACCGCGTCGTAGCGGCCGCTGGCGCCGGCGCGGCGCAGCAGGTCGGCGATCTGCGCCGCGGCGCTCTCGCCCTGGACCAGGCTCGGCAGGATGTCCACCTCCAGCAGCGGCAGGCGCCGGGCGAGCACGCTGAGTACGTCGCGCACCGCCGCGCCGGTGGGCGAGGTGATCACGGCCAGCCGCTGCACGTAGGCCGGCAGCGGCCGCTTGCGCGCGATGTCGAACAGGCCTTCGGCCTCGAGTTTCGCCTTGAGCGCCTCGAACGCGCGACGCAGCGCGCCTTCGCCGGCTTCCTCGAGGTGGTCGAACACCAGCTGGTAGTCGCCGCGCGCCTCGTACAGGGTCAGCCGGCCGCGACCGAGCACCTTCAGGCCTTCGCGGGGGACGAACTTCAGCCACTGGCTCTTGGGCCGGAACATCGCGCAGCGCACCTGCGCGCGCGCGTCCTTGAGGGTGAAGTACAGGTGGCCCGATCCCGGACGGGTGATGTTGCCCAGCTCGCCTTCGACCCAGACCAGCGGGAACGCGCTTTCCAGCAGGTCGCGCGCCAGCGTGTTGAGCTGGCTCGGGGTCAGGACGGGATTCTGTTCGGACATCGGCGCGCGCAAGGCGGCGGGACAGGATAGCGCGAAGCGGCTTCAGTGCCGTCCGTGGCGCTGCAGCGCCCATTCCACGTGCTCGCGCACCAGCGGCGAGGGGTGGTCGCGGCGGGTTTCCAGTGCGGCGATGACGGTCGGCGTCGTCGGTGCGTTGCCCAGCGCCACCGCGATGTTCCGCAGCCAGCGCTCGTGGCCGCTGCGCCGGATCGGGCTGCCTTCGGTGCGGCGCAGGAACTCGTCCTCCTCCCACGCGAACAGCTGCGGCAGGGTGGCGATGTCCAGCTCGTTGCGCGCGCGGAAATCGGGCTCGTCGCTGCGCTTGGCGAACTTGTTCCACGGGCACACCAGCTGGCAGTCGTCGCAGCCGAAGATGCGGTTGCCGATCGCCGGGCGCAGGTCCTCGGGGATCGGGCCGTCGTGCTCGATGGTCAGGTAGGAGATGCAGCGGCGCGCGTCCAGCCGGTACGGCGCGACGATCGCCTGCGTAGGACATATGTCGATGCAGCGCGTGCAGGTGCCGCAATGGGCGGTGGCCGGCTCGTCGACCGGCAGCGGCAGATCGACGTAGATCTCGCCGAGGAAGAACCAGGAGCCGCCATCGCGGTCGATCAGGCAGGTGTGCTTGCCGATCCAGCCCAGGCCGGCGTTGCGCGCCAGCGCACGCTCCAGTACCGGCGCCGAATCGACGAACACGCGGTGGCCGAACGGACCGATTTCCTGCTGCACGCGCTCGGCGAGCTTCTGCAGCCGGTTGCGCATCAGCTTGTGGTAGTCGCGGCCCAGCGCGTAGCGGGCAACATAGGCGCGCTCGCGGTCGGCGAGCGTGTCCCACGCGTCGTCGCCGTCGTTGCGGCCATAGTCCAGGCCGACCGAGATCACCCGCAGCGTGCCCGGGATCAGCTCCTGCGGCCGCGAACGCTTGTCGCCATGCGCGGCCATCCAGTCCATCGTGCCGTACAGGCCGTGGGCCAGCCAGTCGCGCAGGTGCGCCTCGTCATCGCCCAGCTCGATGCCTGAAATGCCGAAGCGCTGGAAGCCGAGTTCGTTCGCCAGCTCGCGCAGTCGCCTTGCGACGGCGACCAGGTCGACCTGGTCGGGAGCGGGCAAGGAGGGCGGGGCGGGCACTGCGACGGACATGGCGCAATTATAGGGAAAGGCCCGTTGCCGACCGGTCGCGACGGCATGGGCTGCCGCGCGGCTAGAATCTGCGCGTGCCCGACCATTCCGCCCTTTACGACTCCGCCGCTGCGCGCGGGATTGACCGCCTCGCCACCGCGGCGCTGGGCGGCGACGGCTACGTGCTGATGCAGCGCGCCGGACAGGCGGCCTGGCGGGTCCTGCTGCAGCGCTGGCCGCAGGCGCAGCGGCTGGTGGTGGCCTGCGGCAGCGGCAACAACGGTGGCGACGGCTACGTGCTGGCGCGACTTGCGCTGCAGTCGGGCCGTCGCGTGCGGGTGGTGCATCCGGCCGACGGCGGCCCGCGCACGCCGCTGGCGCAGCGGGCCTGCACCGACTATCTCGCCGCCGGCGGCCACGTCGACCTGTTCCCGTCACCGCTGGACGATGCCGAAGTGCTGGTCGATGCGTTGTTCGGCATCGGCCTGCACGAGGCCCCGCGCGCCGACATGGCCGCCCTGGTCGAAGCGCTGGACGCGGCCGCCGCGCCGGTGTTCTCGCTCGATGTACCCAGCGGCGTCGATGCCGACCGCGGCAGCGTCCCCGGCGCCGCGGTGCGTGCGCAGTGCACGCTGCAGTTCATCGTCGCGCACGCCGGCCTGCGTACCGGCGCGGCGCTGGACCACGCCGGCGAACTGCTGCTGGACACGCTCGACGTGGCGGCGGCGGAATATCCCGACGCCGCGCCGCCCGCGGCCCGCCTGCTCGACGCGTCCACATTGCGCCGATGGCTGCCGCCGCGTCCGCGCGACACCCACAAGGGCCGTTCCGGCCGGGTGCTGTGCGTGGGCGGCGACCACGGCGGCGGCGGCGCGATCGCGCTGTGCGCCGAAGCGGCGCTGCGCAGCGGCGCCGGACTGGTCAGCGTCGCCACCCGCGAGGCGCACGTGCCGGTGATCCTGGCCCGGCGCCCGGAAGCGATGGCGCATGCGGTCGAGGGCAGCGCGGAATTCGCTTCCCTGCTCGATGCGGCGGACGTGGTCGCATGCGGGCCGGGGCTGGGTCGCGGCGAGTGGGGCACGGCGCTGTTCGCGCGCGTGCTCGGCAGCGGCAAGCCGCTGGTGCTCGATGCCGACGGGTTGAACCTGCTGGTGGCCACGCCTTCGCGCGTGCCGGCCGATGCGGTCCTCACCCCGCATCCGGGCGAGGCCGCGCGGATGCTCGATACGGACACCGCATCGATCCAGCACGACCGCTTCGCCGCCGCGGCCGCGCTGGCGGCACGTTTCGACTGCGTGGTGGTGCTGAAGGGCGCCGGCACGGTCATCGCCGCGCCGGGCCAGCTGCCGCGTGTGCTGGCCGCCGGCAATCCGGGCATGGCCACCGGCGGCATGGGCGACCTGCTCACCGGCGTGATCGCCGCGCTGCGCGCGCAGGGACTGCCCGCATTCGAAGCGGCCTGTGCCGGAGCGCTGCTGCACGGGCTGGCCGGCGATGCTGCTGCCGCGCACGGCGGCCAGCGCGGCCTGTTGCCGTCGGACCTGGTGCCGTTCCTGCGCCAGCTCGCCAATCCGGAGAACACCTGATGCCGATCGCGCTGGCCGACAGCGACGCCACCGAAGCGCTGGGACGCCTGCTCGCCAACACCCGGCCGCCGATCGCGGCTGTGCACCTGCATGGCGACCTGGGCGCGGGCAAATCGACGCTGGCGCGCGCCCTGCTGCGCGAACTGGGCGTGCAGGGGCCGATCCGCAGCCCCACCTACACCCTGGTCGAACGCTATCCGGTGCCTGGCGGCGAGGCCTGGCACCTGGACCTGTACCGGATCGGTGATGCCGGCGAACTGGACTTCCTCGGCCTGGATGGCGACGAGGCGGCGCTGTGGCTGGTCGAATGGCCGGAGCGGGGCGCCGCCGCGCTGCCGGCGCCCGATCTGCACGTGTACCTGGCGCAGGACGGCAGCGGCCGGCTGGCGCGGCTGGAGGCAGGTACGGCGGCAGGAGAAGGCTGGCTGGCCGCGATGCACGAAACCGGCCGTTTGCAGAGCGTTTCTGCCGACCGACCCTAGGAAGGTATCCCAGGTCCCGGATTATTAAGGGAAAACCCCTTGCATTCCCCGGGGCATGGTGGTTGAATCCGGCCCATGCGCCAGGGGATTGCCCGGTTTGGACGATGCACGGTGGGCTTCATGCTCGCCACGCTGGCGCTTGCCGGCGACGTCTGGGCCGGCCAGGTCAGTTCGGTCGCGCTCCAGCAGGGCGCCACCGGCACCCGTGCGGAAGTGCAGCTGCAGGGCACCGGCACCTACAAGACCCTCTCGCTCAGCGGACCGCACCGGCTGGTGCTGGACCTGCCCGAATCCAGTGCCGCGCGCGGTCTCGCGCTGCCGGCCCCGGCAGGCGTGGTCACCGGGATCCGGACCGGCCAGCCCGTGCCGGGCACGCTGCGCATCGTCTTCGAACTTGCCGCGCCGGTAGCCGCGCTGCCGCTGCGCATGGAACCGTCGGCCGGCGGTGCCCGGTTGCTCATCGAGTGGCCCGGTGACGGTCCGGCCGCCGCGGCTGCGGTTGCGACGGTGGCGACACCGGGCCCGGCCGCCGCGGTGACCACCGCACCTGCCGAGGCCAACCCGGCACCGGCCAAGGATCCGCGCGAAGAGGCCGCACGCGCCACCGCGCTGCTCGGCGCCAAGGTCACCGATGCACTGAAACAGCCGCCGACCCCCGTGCCGGCGGTGACCACGCCGGTGGCCGCGCCGGTGACCGCCATGTCCCCGCAGGCGATCCTGGAGGGGCAGTCGACCGCGCCGTCAGCGCCAGTCGCGGGCACCGCCAATGTGGCGTCCGCGGGCATTCCTGCGGCGGCCAGCGCCGTCCCGGTCCAGACCGCTCCCGTCCCGGCGTCCGTCCCGGTTGCCACTCCGCCGCGGCCGGCGATTTCCGCAGCCGGCATGCGCACGCTGGTGGTGGCCATCGATGCCGGCCATGGCGGGCAGGATCCGGGTGCGATCGGTCCGACCGGCAAGCGCGAGAAGGATGTGACCCTGGCGATGGCCCGTGAACTGGCGCGCCAGATCAACGCCACGCCGGGCCTGAAAGCGTTCCTCGTGCGCGAGTCGGATGTGTTCATCCCGCTGCCGATGCGCGCCCAGCGCGCCCGCGCGGCCAAGGCCGACATCTTCGTCTCGCTGC
The DNA here is from genome assembly GCA_017745195.1 of Pseudoxanthomonas sp. Classification (GTDB taxonomy): domain Bacteria; phylum Pseudomonadota; class Gammaproteobacteria; order Xanthomonadales; family Xanthomonadaceae; genus Pseudoxanthomonas. Next base: position 75,066 of record JAGHZW010000144.1, read on the forward strand.
ATGCCGATGCGGCCGAGAACCGCAGCGCCAGCGGCTCCTCCGTGTACGTGCTCTCGACCAAGGGCGCGTCGTCGCAGCGTGCGCGCTGGCTGGCCGACAAGGAAAACGCGGCCGACCTGGTCGGCGGCGTGCGCCTGCAGCAGACCGAGAACGTGCTGGCCGGCGTGCTGCTCGACCTGGCCCAGAGCGGCCACATGCGCGCTTCCGAGGACGCCGCCAACCACGTGCTCGGCGGCCTCAAGCGGGTCGGCAACAACCACAAGCCGAACATCGAGCGCGCCAACTTCGCCGTGCTGCGCACCTCGGACATGCCGGCGATGCTGGTGGAGACCGCCTTCATCTCCAACGCCGACGAAGAGAGGCGGTTGAGCGACCCGGCCTACCAGCGCAAGGTCGCCGGCGCGGTGGTCGACGGCATCAGCACCTATTTCACCCGGCAGCCGCCGCCGGGCACGCTGTTCGCCGCACGTGCCGAGGCCGACACCCTGGCCATGGCCGGCGCCGGCGGCACGCCCTGACCCTGTCGCGGGGCGCGGCCGGCGCCCGCACCGGCTATCATCCACGGACCTCTTCCGAACCGGCGCGCGGCGCCGCGACGCCGTGCCGATCCGACCGCTTCCGGACACCCTGATCAACCAGATCGCCGCCGGCGAAGTCGTCGAACGGCCCGCGTCGGTGGTCAAGGAGCTGGTCGAGAACGCACTTGACGCCGGCGCCCGCCGGGTCGACATCGACCTGGAAGAGGGCGGCATCCGCCTGATCCGGATCCGCGACGACGGCGGCGGCATCGCCCCGGAGGAACTGCCGCTGGCGGTGTCGCGCCACGCGACCAGCAAGATCGCCTCGCTCGACGATCTCGAAGCCGTGGCCACCCTCGGCTTCCGCGGCGAGGCGCTGCCGTCGATCGCTTCGGTCAGCCGTTTCCTGCTGGCCTCGCGCCGGCCCGGCGACGAGCACGGCGCCGCACTGCAGGTCGACGGTGGCCGGGTCGGCGAGGTTGCGCCCAAGGCGCACGCGCAGGGCACCACGGTGGAAGTGCGCGACCTGTTCTTCAACGTGCCGGCGCGGCGCAAGTTCCTGCGCGCCGAGCGCACCGAACTGGGCCACATCGAGGAATGGCTGCGCTCGCTGGCGCTGGCGCGCCCGGACGTGGAACTGCGGGTGAGCCACAACGGCAAGCCGTCGCGCCGCTACAAGCCCGACGCGCTGGCAGGCGACGCCGAAGCGGCGGCGCGGCTGGGCGAGACGCTCGGCGAGGATTTCGCCGGCAACGCGCTGCGCATCGACCACAGCGGCGCCGGCTTGCGCCTGCACGGCTGGATCGCGCAGCCTCACTACTCGCGCGCCAGCACCGACCAGCAGTATTTCTACGTCAATGGCCGTGCCGTGCGCGATCGCAGCGTCGCCCACGCGGTGAAGCTGGCCTACCAGGACGTGCTGTTCCATGGCCGCCAGCCGGCCTATGTCTTGTTCCTGCAGCTCGATCCGACCCGGGTCGACGTCAACGTGCATCCGGCCAAGCACGAGGTGCGCTTCCGCGATGCGCGGCTGATCCATGATTTCGTCTACCGGACCCTGCAGGACGCCCTGGCGCAGACCCGCGCCGGGGCCGACGTGGCAACGGCGGGCGCGGGCCATGCGTCGACGGGATTCGCCGCGGTTCCCGTGGGCATGGGCGCGACCGTCCAGGGTCCGGCCGCATGGACGCCGCGCCCGCAGCCGCTGGGCCTGCGCGTGGACGAGGCGGCGAGCGCTTATGCATCGCTGTACGCGGCACCCGCCGGCACGGCCACCGCTTTCGCGCCGCCGCCGTCGCTGCCGCGCCAGGACACCTCGCTTCCGGCCAGCGACGGCGAGGTACCGCCGCTGGGCTACGCGATCGCGCAGCTGCATGGCATCTACATCCTGGCCGAGAACGCCGAAGGCCTGGTGGTCGTGGACATGCATGCCGCGCACGAACGCATCGGCTACGAACGGCTGAAGGGTGCGCATGACGGGATCGGCCTGCGCGCGCAGCCGCTGCTGGTACCGCTGGCGCTGGCGGTGGGCGAGCGCGACGCCGATGTCGCCGAACGCGAGGCGCAGACCCTGGCCGAGCTGGGTTTCGACGTCACCCGCAGCGGCCCGCAGACGCTGAGCGTGCGCAGCGTGCCGGCGCTGCTGGCGCATGCCGAACCCGAGGCGCTGTTGCGTGACGTGCTCGCCGACCTGCGCGAGCATGGCGCCAGCCGCCGCGTCGCCGCCGCCCGCGACGAGCTGCTGTCGACAATGGCCTGCCACGGCGCGGTCCGCGCGAACCGGCGCCTGACCGTGCCGGAAATGAACGCCCTGCTGCGCGACATGGAAGCCACGGAGCGCTCGGGCCAATGCAATCACGGGCGCCCGACCTGGGCGCGTTTCAGTCTGGGGGAGATCGATCGATGGTTCCTGAGGGGAAGATGACGAAAATGCGCATTGCCGGCATCGCCATGGGGGTGGCACTGCTGGCGGCACTGGTCGCACTCGCCATGTGCCGTGGCCTGATTGGCGGAAACGAAAGCGAACGCGCTGCCGCCGATGCCCGGAAGGCCGCTGCTTCCAGCGTGAACCAGGCCTTCGTTGCCGAGCAGCAGGCCTGGCGCAACCAGCGCGTGGAGGAGCTGCTGCGGCCCGACGGCTGGACCAGCCTGGTCGGCCTGCACTGGCTCGAACTGAAGGCGCACTACATCGGCAGCGGCGCGCGCATCGGCAACGGCGTGCGCTTCGCGTTCGGCCCGGAGAAGATGGGCATGATCTCGCGCAATGCCGACAGCAGCTGGTCGTTCGTGCCGGAAAGCGGGGTCGCGCTCACCCTCAACGGCGAGCCGCTGAAGGGGCGCGTGGCGCTGCACAGCGACCATGATCCGGAGCCCAGCGTGATCGGCTTCGACGACGGCAAGGGCCAGGTCACCCTGCTCAGGCGCGGCGACCGCGACGCATTGCGGGTCAAGTACGCCGATGCGCCGACCCGGCTGCAGTTCGCCGGGCTCGGCTACTGGCCGGCCGATCCGTCGTGGCGGATCGAAGGCCGCTTCATCGCGCATCCGCCGGGCAAGACCCTGCCGATCGGCGACATCGTCGGCACCCAGAGCGACTCGCCCAATCCGGGCGTGGTCGAGTTCGTCCGCGATGGCCGGACCTTCCGCCTGGAGGCGCTGGGCGAGCCGGGGCGCGACATGTTCTTCGTCCTCGCCGATCGCACCAGCGGCCACGGCAGCTATCCCGCCGGCCGTTTCCTCGAGGCGGCCTGGCCAGGACCGGACGGCAAGGTCGTGCTGGACTTCAATCGCGCCTACAACCCGCCGTGCGCGTTCACCCTGTTCGCGACCTGTCCGTTGCCGCCACCGGAAAACCGCCTGGACCTGGCGATCACCGCTGGCGAGAAGAACTACACCTCGCCGGTGCACTGACCACCACAGGGGAGCCCGGTCGACGATGCGCATGATCCGCCCGTTCCGCGCCCTCGCGGCCGCGACCTTGTTCCTCGTCGCCGCGCTGCCGGCGCACGCGGCGCCGCCGGTGCCGCTGCTGTGGAAGGTGTCCGACGCCGACAATTCGGTGTACCTGCTCGGCTCGTTCCATGTGCTGACCGCAGGCGACTATCCGCTCGCCGCCGACGTCGATGCGGCCTTCGCCGACGCGGAGTCGCTGGCCTTCGAGCTTTCGCCGGAGGAGGCCAATTCACCGGCGCTGGCGCAGCAGATGACCCTGGCGGCGGTGCGCCGGCATCCGGGCAGCCTGCGCCAGGACCTGGGGCCGGAGCTGTGGAAGCGGCTGGACACCTATGCGGCCGCGAACGGCCTGCCGCTGGCGCAGCTGTCCACGCTCGAACCCTGGTACGTCGCCCTCGCCGTGAGCCTGGTGGAGATGGGCAAGATGGGCCTGGATCCGGCACTGGGCCTGGACCGCCACTTCATGGACGCGGCCGCGCGCGCGGGCAAGCCGGTGGCCGGGCTGGAGCTGGCCAGCGAACAGATCGCGGTGCTGGCGGGGATGACCCCGCTGGAGCAGAAGCAGATGCTGGCCGAAGCGCTCGGGCAGGCCGAGGAAGGCCCGGACGAATATCGCGACATGCACGAGGCCTGGCGCGCCGGTGATGCCGAGCGGCTGTGGACGCAGATGGCCGCCGAGATGAAGCGTGACTATCCGGCGCTGTACCGGCGGATCAACATCGAGCGCAACGACGCCTGGATCCCCGAGCTCGAGCAGCGGCTGGCGCGGAAGGATGGCGACACCCTGGTCGTGGTCGGCGCGCTGCACCTGCTGGGCGAGGATGGCGTCGTCGAGAAGCTGCGCGCCAGGGGTTACCGGGTCGAGCGGATCTGTTCGGCCTGCGGGCACTGAGCCGCGCCGCCCGTCCGCCGGGTCGCGCGCCGCGAGCATTCCAGCGTACGGTTCGATTCACGCCGCGTCCGGGTGCGGCTCCATCACGATGCAGTCGACCGGGCAGGCCGGGATGCACAGTTCGCAGCCGGTACACAGCGAATCGATCACCACGTGCATGAGCTTGGAGGCGCCGATGATCGCGTCGACCGGGCAGGCCTGGATGCACTTGGTGCAGCCGATGCAGTCGGCCTCGACCACCACCGCCACCTGCGGCGGCTTGTGCGTGCCGCGGCTGCGGTCGTAGGGCATGGGCCGCACCCCGAGCAGCAGCGCCAGTGCGTGGGCGCCGGCATCGCCACCGGGCGGGCAATGGTTCGGGCCGGCGGTGCCGCGCGCCATCGCCTCGGCGTAGGGACGGCAGCCGGAGTAGCCGCACTGGCCGCATTGGGTCTGCGGCAACAGGCGGTCGAGGCGTTCGGTCAGGTCGCGGGCGGTGGAGTCGGTCATGCGTGGCGAAGGCGGTGCGTCGGGCGCAGCGGCGGATGCGGATTATCGCGCACCGTCGTCGCGGCGATCAGGCGATGCGACGCCCGCGGTACCAGCGCTCGTGCGCCAGGGCCAGCATCGGCCGGTCCTCGCGGCTGTCACCGTAGGCGTGGATGCGCCGGAACGAGGCCAGGTCGTAGCGCCCGCGGATGTCGGCGGCCTTGTGCGCGCCGCGATCGCCGCCGAGATAGCGGCCGGTCAGCCGTCCGCCGGTGCTTTCGAGCCGGTTGCAGACCATTTCCAGGCCATGCCGCTCGCACCACGGACGCAGGTACACGTCGAGCGAGGCGGAGACCAGCGCGACGGTATCCCCGCGCTCGTGGTGCCAGGCGATGCGCTCCATCATCGGCGGACGCAGCAGCCCGGGCAGCACCTCGGCGGCATAACGCTCGCCAGCCACCTCGATTTCCTCCGGATCGCGATCGGCGAAGGCCAGGCGGGTGACGCGGACGCGCAGTGCCGTGGCCGACACCAGGCCGAGGCGGTAGCCGGCCAGCCACGGGCCGATGCGCCAGCGGGCCGCGGCCAGCTGCGCCGGCGTGGCCAGGCTGCGCAGGAAGCGCGAGTAGGTGTCGCAGGTGGTGACGGTGTGGTCGAAGTCGACCAGGGCAAGATCCATCACCCCAAACTCCCGTTGATGCCCCCTTGAGTCAAGGGGGCTGCCGCGAAGCGG
>JAGHZW010000144.1:80687-81767 GCA_017745195.1 Pseudoxanthomonas sp.
GAGGATGCGCGCCACCCGCCAGCCGTCCGGCCCCTTCTTCCACAGCTGGACGAAATGGGCCCGGCCGACCAGCTTCTCCGGCTCGCCATAGCTGCCGCGGATGCCGGAGAAGATCTGGCGCTGGCCCAGTTCGCCGGCGTCGAGCAGGAAATGCAGCAGCTTGTCCGAGCCGTCGACGAAGCCGCATTCGAGGACCTTGCCGATGCGCAGGTCGAGCCTGGAGAAATCCTCGATGCCGATGTACTGCGGAGCGTCCGTGGCGGGCGCTGCCGTCGCTGCCGCCGGCTTGGCTTCGGCCTTCTTCGTTTCCGCCTTGGCGGGCGCGGCAGGCGGGGCGGCGGCGAGGGTGTCCTTGGAAGCGTCGGTCATGGCGTCGATGAGCTTGGGGTCGATACGGGTGAACAGCGGCGGGTAGGAGGCGGGCAGGGTGCGGCCATCGAGGTCGACGCGGCCATCCACCTCCAGTTCCACGCCCAGCCAGGCCTCGGCCTTGGCCACGATGGCCGGCACGATCGGCTTGAGCACGCCGGCGATGTCGGCGAACGCCTGGATCGCGGTGCTCAGCACCACATGCAGTTCCTCGCGCCGCGCCGGATCCTTGGCCAGCGCCCACGGCGCGGTCTGGGCGATGTACTCGTTGACCTGGTCGGCGGCGGTCATGGCGTTGCGCGTCACCGCGGCGAAGTTGTCGTCCGCGTACAGCGCGGCTGCCAGGCCGTGGGTATGCGCGGCAACGCTGCCGAGAAGCTCGACCCGCTTGCGCCAGATGTCGCCCAGCGCGTCGGCGTCGGCGGCCAGCGCCGGCGCGGTCCACAGCACGTTGCCGAAGTGGGTTTCCAGCAGCTTGGCGCAGCGGCTGGCGATGTTGACGAACTTGCCGACCAGATCGCTGTTCACACGGGCGATGAAGTCGGACAGGTTGAGGTCCAGGTCGTCCACGCCGCCGGAAGACTTGCAGGCGAAGTAGTAGCGCAGCGCGTCCGGTTCCAGGCCCACGTCCAGGTAGGTGCGGGCCATGATGAAGGTGCCGCGCAGGAAGTTGTAGCGACTCTGCACCTGGTAAGGCGCCATCACCCGCCC
>JAGHZW010000145.1 GCA_017745195.1 Pseudoxanthomonas sp.
TGGTCTTCCTCAGCCTCATCATCGGCGGCTCGCTGCTGCTGTACGCGCTGCGCGCGCTGGGCACCGCCTTCGGCCACACCCAGGTGGCGCTGGATTCGCTGGGCAAGGGCCTGGGCAAGCTGGAAGTGAACCCGCAGCGGATCGACGCCGACCTCGACGCGGCCTGGGAAGTGCTGGCCGAAGCGGTGCAGACGGTGATGCGCCGCCACGGCCTGCCCAATCCGTACGAGCAGCTCAAGGCGCTGACCCGTGGCCACGGCATCGACGCCGAGGCCATGCGCACGTTCGTCGCCTCGCTGGACCTGCCCGAGGACGCGCGCGCACGGCTGGCGGCACTGACCCCCGCCGGCTACACCGGCCTGGCCGAGCGCCTGGCCCGCGGCATCTGATCGCATCCACGCGTCGGACGTCACCGGCGTGCCATCGCACAAGGACCTGCGCATGAATCCATTCCGTGGCCTGGCCATCGCACTCGTTGCGATGGCCGGCATCGCCGTTCCCGTCGCGCCCGCCGCGGCCACAGGTCCGCGCGTGAGGGCGGCGACCGCCTAGAACGTGATCGGAACGCGCG
>JAGHZW010000146.1 GCA_017745195.1 Pseudoxanthomonas sp.
ATCCGGCCGTGCGCAAGATCGGCCAGCACGGCAAGTACGACCTGCACGTGATGCGCCGCCATGGCATCGAGCTGGCCGGCTACGACGACGACACGATGCTCGAGAGCTTCGTGCTCGATTCCGGCAACGCCCGCCACGACATGGACAGCCTCGCCCGTCGCCATCTCGGCTACGAGACGGTGAAGTACGAGGACGTGTGCGGCAAGGGCGCCAAGCAGATCCCGTTCTCGCAGTGCGCACTGGACGATGCGACCCGCTACGCCGCCGAGGATGCGGACATCACCCTGCGCCTGCACCGCGTGCTGTCGGCGCGGCTGGAGGCCGAGCCCGGCCTGCAGCGCGTGTACCGCGAGATCGAGATGCCGCTGGTGTCCGTGCTCGAGCGGATCGAAGCCAACGGCGTCCGCGTCGATGTCGACGAGCTGCGCCGGCAGAGCGCCGACCTGTCGCGGCGCATGCTCGCCGCGCAACAGAAGGCCACCGAACTGGCCGGCCGCGCCTTCAACCTGGATTCGCCCAAGCAGCTGCAGGCGTTGCTGT
>JAGHZW010000147.1 GCA_017745195.1 Pseudoxanthomonas sp.
GGCCCGGCCCGTCACCGCATCGCCACCGGCGGACCCTGCGGCTTCGCCGGTGCCGTGCGCCTCGCTACCCACGGCCGTCGAGGCGGCGCGAGGGGCGCCGGATTGGGGAGAAGCATCGTGCAGCAAGGTCGCCATTACGGGATGGATTGGCTTCGCATCGGGGCCTTCGGACTGCTGATCCTGTATCACGTGGGAATGGTCTTTGTCCCGTGGGGATACCACGTGAAGACCGAGCATCCGCTACCCTGGGTGGCGGTGCCGATGCTGGCGACCAATGCCTGGCGCATGGCGCTGCTGTTCGCGGTCTCGGGCTTTGCCACCGCGATGCTGCTGGCGCGGCAGGACGGGCGGATCGGACGCTTCCTCGCCGGGCGGATGCCGCGACTGCTGCTGCCGCTGGTGTTCGGCATGGTGGTGATCGTGCCGCCGCAGGCGTGGGTCCAGCTCGTGACGCAGCACGGCTACGCCAAGGGCTACCTGACGTTCTGGTTGGGCGACTACTTCACGGCGGGGGAGATCCATGGGATCATCGTGCCGACCTGGAACCACTTGTGGTTCCAGGT